>DASZVV010000231.1:0-3085 GCA_035546955.1 Bryobacteraceae bacterium | reverse complement strand
TGCACCAAAAGCTGTTTGACGCTGCACCAAAAGCAAAAGGCCCGGTGATAACCAGGCCCGGTGCGGCGATGAGGATATAGATGGGGTTTAGAGGGAATTCAGGGGAAAAACAGTAGCGGGGTTTTCAATGGGAGGATTTTCTCGCCGCGTTCCGGACCTGTGTTTCGTGTTGCACGCCCCTCATAATGCAAACGGGAGGCCAAACGCGAGCCCCTGTCACCGGCCCCTTTGCGCGCGCTCTTTCTGCGCAACCGCCCACTCCAGATTCTGCCGGACTTCCGGAACTTCGGGCTCCAGACGAAACCCCTCTTCCGCCGCCGCCGCCGCGCGTTCCCAGTTCCCGAGTTCGCCGTAACAAAGTGCAATGTTGTTCCACGCAGCAGGCATTCCCGGCCGCAGCTTCAGCGATTCTTTCGCGTCATAAACGCATTTCGCAAAGTCGCCGCGATCGTAATCTTCGAGCGATGCTTCGACCAGACTCTCCGGCGTCGTGAGATTCGAGCGCCCGGGCTGCTCGCGCAACAGCGCGTCGCTTGCTCTGTCTCCCTGCAGCATCAGCAACTCCGAACGCGCCTCCACTGCGTTCGCATCCGCACGGCGTCCGCGCCGGGATAACTCCACAGCCAGATTGTGGTAGATATCTGCCTCCGTGTAGAGTGCATCGTCTTCGGCGTAAACCGGCGAAACATCCAGACGATCCCGCCGCATATGGATGTACGCCGGATAGATCAGGAACGCCGCGAACGCCACGCCCGCGCCGCTCCAGGCCACCAGCGGTGAAATCGGCAGCCGGAAACGGAGCAGGAAATTGTTACCGCGCCGGATGCGTAGCCATGCTGTTACTGCCATCACGGCGACGGACAGCCAGCAGAGCACCTGGAAGTACTGGTGCGTGTTCCAGGGATAAGCGATCGCCAGATACCAGGGCGCGCCAAGCGTCCAGTAGTTGTACACCACAAGCAGAAAAACGGAACCCGTCGCCACAAACAACGCCACCGGCGCTGCGCCCAGCTCAGCGATCCACGGTGTGAGCCACGCGAGATACTGCACCGCGAAGCCGCCCGTGAAGACGAAGAAGAACAGGAATGCCATCCCCACCTGCGCATAAAGTGAAGGACGGTTCCGCATCCGGTTCATCGCGATCGCGAGAATCGTCACCGCGGCGAGCACAAGCACCGAACCGGTCTGGCTGTAGATAAGGTTGACCCGCCAGGTCGCCGGCCACGCGACCGCCAGTTGCCGCAGCAGCCAGGAGACTCCCCACAACCCGTAGCTGCTTCGATACCCGAATACCTGATGCACCACCGCGGCCGGATCGTCAAAGAGAAACGGCGACCATCCTGCGACCGTCACCGCCGCCGCCGCGCCGAAGAATTTCACGCGGCGGCGCCAGTCCGGAAGCCAGAACAGCAGTACGGGCGCGGCAATCACGGGCGTGATCTTGATGCAGAACGCGAGCCCGAAAGCCGCGCCCGCCGGCAAGGCGCGATCGCGATAGCCCGCCAGCCACACCGCCAGCAGCACGAAGAAAATCATCAGCGGATCCGTGTTGCCGTGAAATCCGGAGATCAAAATACTGATTGGGGAAATCGCGATGAGGAGCAGCGCAGTCTGTTCGCCGGCAATTCGCCAAACCAGCCACAGACTTCCCGCATCAGCCAGAATTCCCCAGAACCGCAGCCAGAAGTGAAACGGCAGATGCGTGAAATCAGCAAGCCGCAGAAGCGCGCTGAGAAAGTGCAGCATCGACGGCGGATGATTCAGGTCCGGCGCGATGCGGTAAAGCGCAACCCCGAGATAGCGCGACCACAATCCGAACCGTTCATACGTATAAACGTCGTTTGTGCCATACGTCTTCAGCGCCAAAACAATCTTGGCGAAAAACGCAATCGCCGCAACGATAAGAATCGCCGCCCGCCGCTGTTTTGGAGTCAGTCCGCCCAACCCCCAGTTTATTCGTGGGGCAGGGCTTCCGCCTGGCGCCAGCGTCCGCTAACCCTCTTCGCGACGTTCAACTCCACAGCCTCGCGAATAAGCTCCTTCAATGCCTTCTCGTTGATCTTCTCGCCCTCGCGAATATCGATCGCCCGCCGCACATTCCCGTCCAGACTCGAATTAAATAACCCGGCCGGGTCCTCGAGCGATGCCCCCTTCGCGAACGTCAGCTTCACGACGGCCTTATACGTCTCGCCGGTACAAACAATTCCGTTATGCGAGAAAACCGGCGTTCCCCTCCACTTCACCTCTTCCACAATCTGCGGATCGGCCTCGTGAATCAGCTTCCGCACCCGCGCGAAGGTCTTCCCCCGCCAGTCGTCCAGTTCCTCAATCCTTCGATCGATGAATGCGGAAGCCGATTCTGCCGTGACAGCGTTTTTCATGGCTTTTATTTTGACCCGGTCCGAAGCCCGTACGACGCGACCAGCAGCGCCAGCGAACCCGCCGACCAGATCCACGCCGCCACCGCATCACCCATTGCAAAATGAGCGATCAGCGCCGACACCAGATTGATTGCGAATCCCACATAGGCCCACTCCTTCAGCCGCTCCGGAACAGGCGCCAGCAACACTACGACACCAATCACCTTGGCCCACGAGAGCTCCTCGCGGAAATAACCTGCGGAAAAGCCGAGCCGCGTGAACTCCCGCACCACGTCCGGAAATCGCATTTCCGCGTAAGCCGTGAAGCTCATCAGGAAACAAAAGACCCCGGTGATCACCCACCAGGCAATCGCCCTCGCCTTCGACCTGCTCGCGCTCATCGCGAGCGCCGGATTCTGTAACGCCATCTCCATACGCTGCCTCCTTTCACCACTTCGGCGCTTCCATCCCGAACTGTTTTCCGTACTCCTCGGTTAGCCGCTTCCATCCCGCGAACTTCATCGCATCCGGGCCCGCAAGCCGTCCAATCGGATTGCCATCCAGCAGTTCTCCCAGCACATCCAGACTGATGTGCCAGCCGGCGGCGCCCCACGAGACAAACCGGCGATCGATCGTGGACCACAGCGTCAGCCTGGTGCCCCCTCCCACGGGATCGAGTTCCCAACGGATATCCCCGAACTCCAGAACTTTTGGCGCTTCGACTT
>DASZVV010000230.1:0-12454 GCA_035546955.1 Bryobacteraceae bacterium | reverse complement strand
GACTAACCGGTGATATCGGTTACCGTCCGGGAAAACGGCACGATTCCATTACGATCCGGTTCGGTTTACACTACAGCAGTTCGTGAAGGAGGTTCCTTGAAACCTTTCTCGATTGTTCTTCTCATTTGCTCGGCTGTCCTTCTGCGTGCCGACATTCAGACCCAGGAAAAAGATCAGGTGCAGTTCGCCGGAGCCCTCGGGAAAATGATGAGCCTCTTCGGCGGTAAAGCCATGCGCGAAGGCGTGACGGATACGATCGCTGTCAAAGGCAATCGCAAGATCAGCTTTAACGACATTACCGGCACGATCATCGATCTGGATGAGGAGAAAGTCTACCAGCTCGATATGAAGGCGAAAACCTGGAAGGTGCTCACGTTTGACGACGTGCGCCGCCAGTTCGAACAGGCTGAGGAGCGAGCGAAGAAACAAACGGAGGACAAACCGCAACCCGCTTCTGAACCCGCGAGCAATCCGGATGCGAAGCAGATCCAGATCGATTTCGACCTGAAGGACACCGGCGAGAAGAAAAACATCAATGGTTACGACTGTCATGAGGTCGTTGCAACCATCACGGTGCACGAGAAGGACAAGACGCTGGAGCAATCCGGCGGTATGGTTCTGACCACCCACGAATGGCTCGCCCCGAGTATTCCCTCGATGAAGGAAATCGCCGATTTCGACCGCCGCTACGACGAAAAGCTGCATGGACCCACTTACGCCGCAATGCCTTCCGCCGATCAAATGGCAGCGGCGGCGGCAATGTATCCGATGTTCGCGCCTGCCCTCGGACGCATGAACGCTGAGAACGTCAATATGGATGGAACGCCGGTCCTGATCTCTATGGTGATGGAATCAGTCGCCAGTCCGGAGCAGCAACAGCAGCAACAACAGGAGAAGGCGCAGCAGAATGAGAATTCAGGCGGCGTGCCGACTTCGGTCGGCGGTCTGATCGGCGGATTCGGGCGGCGCGCTATCGCCAATCGCGCCCGGAAACAACAGCAGCCGGACAACACTACCCCGGGCCGTGCCGCCGTGATGACCGTGAATCACGAACTGATCAAAGCCACTGCAAGCGTCAGCGCGGCTGATGTTGCAATCCCGACCGGTTTTAAGCAAAAGAACTGATTATCCGGCCCGCTAACCCTGCATTGGCGCCGGTACTTCCTTCCCGTTCACGATCACGTGGTCGAACCGGAGATTGTTGACACCGGAAACCGTAAGTTTGTCCTTCTCGAGCGTCACATCGATATCTTTGAAGCTGATATCGCTGATCTCTGTCTGGCCGGGATTGGGCTGGATCGTTCCGAATGAGCCGAAGCGCCCCTTGATTCCAGTCATCGTCACATTGCGAACCACCGACTTCGGCGGAATAGCTCCCTGAAGGTTCACATATTGAGACCATGGCCGGCACGACACGATAGTGCCGCCGGCGTAATCGAGTGTGATGTCGCGGAAATGGATATCTTCGTAGTGCTGGGGCGTATCCGGGCGCAGCTTCAGCACTGCGATGGTGACGCCTCCAATCACTTTGCAATTCTCCACAAGCACATCCCGGACGAGCGTAGCTTCACTGCCCAGCGTCACGATCCCGTTCCCGCGCTTGAACGTGCAGTTGCGCACCCGTATATGTTCGACCGGCGGGCTGTCTTTGTCCTCCGCCGCATGCGGACCCTTCGAGCCTTTGGCCGCGATGCAATCGTCCGTCACCGAAAAGAAGCAGCCGTCAACCGTGACATTCTGGCAACTGTCCAGATCGATGCCGTCCGTGCTGGGAGCCTGTTTATAATCGTCCGGCACCTGAAATCGCGCCTGGCGAACAGTAACGCCGTCGCACTTATACAGATGCAGATTCCAGTACTGCGAATCCTTAAAGGTGATGCCCTCAACGGTCACATCGTGTGAGCTCTCGATGATCGCCATGCGCGCGCGAGGCACGCCGACGTTCGGAAAGTTTCTCGGATCGGGAGCCGCGGCGCGCATCTTCCAGAAGAGATCCCAGATCGGCCGGCCTGCTCCGTCGAGCGTCCCCTCTCCGGTGATGCGCAAACCGTCGCAGTTTTTTGCGTTAATCAGCCCCGGATTGAATTTCTCTTCGAAATGCCCCTCAATTCGCGTGCGCTGGACGGGAAAATTGGCCATGTTGGTCGAGCATTTCAGTACCGCGTCCTTCTCCAGATGAAGGTTGACCTTCGGCTTGAGGAAGATAGCTCCGCTCACGAAAACACCTTGCGGTACCACGACCGTTCCGCCACCGTTGGCGGCCGCATGGTCGATGGCGGCCTGTATGGCTTTGGTGTTGACCGTATCATCATCGGCAACCGCGCCGAAATCCTTGATGGAAATGTTTCCGGCCGGGGCTCCATTTGCCGCCGCCGCACGCAATATGGGCGTCGAAAGGGCTAACGATGTAAACCGGCGGCGGGTGTGGTGATGAAGAGACATGGCTGATCCTGTTTGAAAAATCGATCGGGTCGGTGAAACCAATTCCCCATGAATTTTCTCACAGCCAGACGGCAATTACCCTCTCTTCAGTTCGCCGATGGTTTTTCCATGTGATCCACCACCAGAAATCCCGACGGTCCCCGGACCGGCCGCAGTCTGAGGCCGAGCTGTTCCTGAATCGCAGTGAAGAGGGAGGGGCCGGAGGAATCGATCGGCTCCGCGAGCGCGGCAGCTCCGGCAGGTGCGGATGCAGGGGCGTCCGGAGTCCATTTCAAATGGATGTCGTAACGGCCGGTGAGATTCGTCCGGTCGATGACGTTGCGGCCCAGGCGGGTCGCGATCAGGCTGGCGAATAAGCCGATGGGCGCCGCTTTGCCCTCGAGACTGGCCGCGCGGAAATCCATCGAGAGTTTTTCCGAGACCTCCGAACGTTTCAGATTGAGCTGGTTGGGTCCGTTGGCTGCGACTTCCAGAGCATAAATGGATGCATCGCCCGTGTCCGGATGCAGCACAAGGTGAAACCGGTCCGCCAGCATGGCCTTGATCATCATGCCTTCGCTACCTTGATCGGCGTCGCTTTCCAGCCGCGCTTCCACGTCAAAACGGTCAGTGTCGAGCCAGCCTGGGCCGCCGGTGATTTGCCAGGGCTGCAGTCCATAACCGATCGCGATCAATAATCTGGCGGTCACGTCGCCGGCGCGGAAGAGACCGGGGGTGATCTGGAAGCCGCCCGGCGCGCCGCCGGCGGGTCTGATGGACGCCACATACGGAGGCGGACCCGCAGGTTTCGGCTGCGCGGATACAGGCATCGTACTCAGTAAGCCGGCGGCCACCATCACGAGCACGCCTTGAACGTCGACTCCCATGATGCGCATGGCGACATCGTAGCAACTCGCCGGATCTGCCGGCGGCGCGCGGCATCAATATGTGCCGGGATAGGGCTCGCTATAGGCATCCCCGGCGGGGGCGTCATATGTTGCATCGGGCGGTGCGCCGTTGACGTCGCTGCCGTCGTCCACTTCAAGCGGAATTCCCGCGCCGGGATAACGGTTGTCGAAGAGGAAATAGCCGCCATCGCTGTAGTCGATGTAGACGTCATCGTTGTAATACCAATTGGGTCCCCAATATGCGGGAGGAAGGCTGGCGAAGCTGAACCAGAATCCGCCGTACTGGAAGCGCGGATAGCGCCCGTAGAAGACAGGCCGGCCGATTCGGAAAAAGTGATCGCGCCCGAAGCTGCTGTAAAAGCGGTTTTGTGGAATCACGTAGCGGTTATTGCGATAAGTAAAACGGTCCTGCGGCCCGTATGTCCGCCGGGACTGCTCGAATTGCCGCTGTTGGTATTGAGGTTGGAAACGCTGTTCAGGCTGGACGGCGCGCCCCTGGAATGCATTCGCGCGCCCCGGGTTACGTTGCTCGGCCGGTGCACGGAACGAACGTTGTTGCTCCACCGCAGGACGCCCGGATCTCTGGAAACCACGGTCTGATTCGCGCCCGCGGGACTGGCTGAATGCCGGAATGACGCTTGCAGCCAGAATCAGGGTCGCGGCGGTTGATTTGGTGCGGATGATCTTCATAAGAGCCCTCGCCTTCGCTTCTGTCAAAGGCAACAGCTGTGCCAAACCGGTGGAGCTGTATTTTGTGGAGCATACGGGGGAACACCCCTGTCCGTGCGTGCTCGAAGCAGCCGATGCGGTGGTAATCAGCCAGGCTGGAAGCCAGGATCGCCGGGGATGCCAATCGCGCGAATTATTCGAATACCAGAACTTCGTGATCGAGAACGGAAGGAATAACAACCCGCGCCCAACCGTTCGCAAGAACGGGAGCCAGGGTCTTTCCGGCCACCAGCATTCTGGCGCTGCGCCCGCGGACGCCCGCAGGCAGGCGCACGCCGAACTTCACCGGTCCCGCCGGCACCAGATCGTCATCCGTCACCGGCATCCGGCCCGTCGCAGTCAGGTTCACTACGTGTGCGATCACGCGGCCGGGCTGTGTGTACAGGTTACAGTCGAATACGCCGTGCGCCTCCACCTGGAGCGGGATGTCGCCACCCGCCGCCCATCTCACGAGATTCGCCAGCAGCGCAGCGTAATCCGGCAGATTGAGGCTTGCATACAGGCGATCGATATCGGCAGGCAGGAAGGCTACTTTCCCCTTCAGCACCAGCCCGGGAACATCGGTCTTCGGCTGCCGCATCCACGAAGTCTCCGGTGGAAAAACAGGAAACGGCGGCACAAAAGTCAGCGGCACCGTGACGCCGCTGTCGAGTGTCAGCGTGTGCAGTGTCCCTCCGAACGGCAGGATATCGGTCTCTTCAAAGCCGCGCAGAACGGGATGCCGCTGGCCCGAGACGCGAGGTTCGTCCCCGGTTTCCGGGCCCCACACCCCCGCCCGCAATTCCGGATTGAGGCGCAGATACGAGTGAAGTGCCTCGCGGGATGGCTTTTCCGCACCGGCGACTCCGGTCAGATGAGCGCCGAAAAGATCCGCAAAGCCGTAGTCCTGGCGTGCATCACCAAACTCGTTATACAGGCTGGTGGGTCCTGTGGCGATCAGCGCCCCTCCTTTGGCCACGAAATTCCGCACCGCCGCGCATTGTGCGTCGGACATCGCCGCGATTGCCGGCAGGATCAGTACCTTCAGGTCGCCGCCTCCCAGTTCGATCTGATCGATGTGAATCGGGACGTAGGGAATTCGCGCCCGAACCAGGCTCTCGCCGAATCCGCGATAGGGTCCGTCTACCAGATCGGCCGCGCGATCCTGACCATAGAAATCGGTGTTGCGCTGCGACCATGCAACACCCACCGTAGCCAGCGGACGCCGGTTCACCAGATACTGCTGGTTCGCCTCATGCCATCGCATCACGGGCTCGGGCGTGAGATATTCGCGGCGGTCCTCTTCATATGCGCCGATGTAGTGCCACCAGGGCTGAATGCCGCCGGCGAAGCCTTCATACATCCACATGCGCGCTTCCGCCGCTGGCTTGGAGGCCACCCGGAACGTACCGCGTCCCGCCTGATACATCGCCATGCTTTCGGGCGCCAGTTTGTCCCAGCCCAGCAGGCCGTGAACCAGTTTGCCGGTGTCGGCGTTCTCTTCGAACCCCGCTGTCCCACGCGACTGATGATCGAGGAAGACCATCTCGGCGCGCCCGAAGATCGACACGCAATCCCGGAATGAGTTGCTTTGCGAAGTGACCGACCCGCTGTTCATCCCGAACCAAAGACAGTTGGCGCCGCCCGCCGCTTTTGTGGTGCGGTTGTTGAGGTCCCAGATTTCGTTGCGCCGTGTGTAGTTCCAGTCGATCCACTTGCGGTAAACAGGATCTTTCCAGTCATGCTTTAGCGGAATCGCAGCCCCGGCCTTATCGCGAAACTTACGCGCGCAGTTCTCGCAGTAGCAGATGCTGTCCCGCCCGAGACCGCTCCAGCTGTTATCCGCGAAACCCTCCGGATGGCTGCGGTCGATAATTTCGGTCAGAACAGAAGGCAGATATTCGTCGTAATAAGGACTGTTGACGCAGGTGACATACTTGTCGGCGGCGCGGTAAGGATTGCCGCTGCTGTTTCGCGCAAACCAGTCCGGATGCGCGGTGAAGAAATCTTCCGCCGTCCGGTTGGAGTCCATCCGCGCTACAACAGTCAGGCCATCGTCGTGAGCCGCCTTCGCCAGTTCGCCGTACAGATCGCGGCCTCCCAGAAATTCCGCCCGGTGCTGAAGAGGAAATTTGCTCGGATAATACGCGACAATCCCTCCGGCGTTGATGATAACTCCCTGCACTCTGGTGCGCTTCCAGAATTCGCGCCACCATGCGATGTCATAACGAACGGGATCCTTCTCGGTAATGTTCGTTTGCCCCCACCGGAAAGTACGCCGATACCACGGTTCACCGGGAGCGGCCATCAGGCGAGACGGGACGTCGGCAATGGTCGCCGCTGCTGCAACGCTGAGGAATTCGCGCCTGGACGTCATCGGTTCTTAAACCGACCGCAAGTATAACAACGGCGAAGGAACCATACTGAAGCAAGACCTACGTCGCGAACAGGTCCGCTGCCGGGACACTGGCCGGCCGTAATCCCCAGGCGACGCGAAAGGCTTCACGCGAAGTTGTGCTGTCATCCGAGAAGAGCTTCTTCAGGCCCGGATACTGCGTTCGATGCGCCCGAAGAGCGGCATTCTTCTGATCGCGATAAGAACTGATGTCGATCAGAAAGTCTATACCGGCCCGGCCGCCAATATTCTCCATGTCACCGAGATCGAAAACCTTCCCAGGTCCGCACCAAAGCATGCGCTCCACCATATGTGGTTCGCCGGTTTCCGGATACCACCGGCTGTCGGCTGCGGCCGCTACGGCATCCGCGGCGAACCGGCTGATCGCGATGTGGTCCGGATGCAGATTCATCCCGTTCGGATCGAATGTGATCGCCATCTGCGGCCGTTGCCTTCGAACCGCAGCAACCATAGCGCGTCGGATCTCATCCGGAGGCGCCGATGCGAGCGCCTGATCTTCATAGGCCAGAATTTGGAGGTGCTGGACGCCGAGGATCCGCGCGGCATCACGGAGTTCCGCTTTGCGAACACTCGCCAGTTCTTCGCGGGAACAAATGTCGCCGGTTTTACCGCGCTGGCCGAGCGTTGCGCAGACAACGCCGATCTCCACCCCCGCCGCCGCGTATTTCGCGATCGTGCCGCCCGCGATGAATGTTTCGTCGTCAGGATGAGCCAGAAGGAAGGAGCAATCCCGCCACAGTCCCAGTTTCTCAGGCGGCACAATACCAGCCCCGATCACAGGGTCAGCGCCTACGGTTGGTTCGTCAAAGGTCCGGCGGCCTTGTAGCAATTAATAATGACGCCCGAAGGCAAAGCTTTCGTGCTGGCGAGTTCGAATGCGCGCGGCGGCGTCCCCTCCGCAAAAATCCGCTTTCCTTTGCCCAGCAGGACCGGATAAATAATCAGAAGAATCTCATCCGCAAGGCCATGTTCGAGGAGTGCCGATGTCAGTGTCGAGCTGCCCCAAAGGATCAGTTCCGGACCGTCGCTCGACTTCACGCGGCGAACGCTTTCTACAACATTCGGCCCAAGGCCCTCGACCGGGCCCCATGCAAGGCTTTCAGGCCTGTGAGTTACCACATATTTCGTCGCCGCATTGAGACGGTCGGACATCGGACTGCTGGGCGCTTTCGGCCAGAAATTCGACCAGAGATCGTAGGTGTGCCGGCCCAGCAGCAGATCAAAGCTTTCGCCCTGGACTGCGAGAAGCACATCTCTGCCGGCAGGGGTGCGATAAGGCGCTGTCCAGTCGCCATAGGGGTAATCGCCCTCGTCGCCGCGAACTTCAATCACGCCGTCGAGCGAGATGTGTTCGAATATCCTGAGCTTCCTCATCGTAAGTCTCCACCGCCCGCATCAGGAAGATTGCAGGCATTACAGCGCAAGCCAATCCAGAGTAGCGCGCCAGTGATCCAATATCGATGCCGGTAAGATATTTTTCATGCCTCCGTCCTCTTCCCGTCACGCGGACTCGCCGATTCCGGGCAAAGAAACGAAGATCTTCGACCCATTCGACGCCGCCACGGAATCGGGTGGCTCCGAGGTGCTGGACCCTTCCGCCGTGTACAGAGATGGCCGCTGGTGGATGTTCCTTGCCGGCCAGGCCGAGGGGTACGGCCCGCCTGAACTGTTCAGCGCGTCGCTGCCTGCGGGCGCCGCGCTGTCTCACGATGGTTGGAAGCTGACTCGTGACGGGAGCGGTACGCTCACCCCGCTGGCGCGCCGCGACGCGAGCCAGCCATGGGATGGCAACGGAGGGCGCCACTGCCCTTCGTATGTCAAGGGCTGGGATCCACACAAACGCGAGTGGGTGGAACGCATTTATTATGCCGGCGCCGCGGACCACATCGGCGGCCCCTACACGATTGGCTTTCTGGAATGGGATGGCCTGCGTTGGATCGACCGGAACGAGCCGGTGTTTCGCGCAGCCGAAGCCTGGGAACATGGAAGTGTTTACGAGCCGAACCTCATCTACCACGACGGAAAATGGAGAATGTGGTACGTCGCGGGCGCCAATCGGGACGATTACCTCGTGCACGGCTACTCCGAAAGCGAAGACGGCGTCTCCGGCTGGAGTCCGCATATCATCTTCGCTCCTGCGGAAATGAAGATGTTCGATTTCTGTGTTCGCCGCCGCGGAAGCGGCTTTGACGCAGTGTTCTCGCGCGTCTGGCTGAACGGCAGCGCGTCTCCGCCCGAAACCGGACTGTGGTGGTGCCGCGCGGCCGCGCCTTCATCGCGTCTTGCCGATTGGGACCAGCCCGTTCAAATCATGAGCGCCGAAGATCGGGGCTGGCGCTCCGGTCCCTTCAAACCGTCACTCGCGTTCGATGAACACGATGACAGCAGGGCCATGGTGTTCTTCGCCGGAATGTACCGCACGAACGACCCCGGCCCATTTCCATTCGCCTTCACGCTTGGCTGCCTGGAAATTGCTTTGCCGAAAACGCGGGACGCGCCGGCGGGCGCGCTCAATCACCGAAGCTCGTAACGAAGCTTCGCCGCCACGGACGCAATCACCGATTCCCAGTCGCCGGCAACTCTCTGGCGGAACAATCGCATGCTGGGGTACCAGGGCGAGTCTTCGCGCTCGGCCAGCCAGCGCCAATCCGGCGCAAAGGGGATCAGCACCCAGACCGGCGTGTTGACTGAACCAGCCAGATGAGCGACGGACGTGTCGGCCGTAATCACCAGATCAAGCTGCGAAATGGCGGCTGCCGTTTCCGCGTAGTCGGTCAGTTGAGCCGCAAGGTCACGAACGCTGTGCTGAATTCCGGGCTCCGTCTGTTCAGCCGCGGCCGGACCAACCTGCAGACCAAAGTAATCCGCGCCGGCAACCTCAACGATCGGTGAAAATAACCGGAACGAGAGCGAACGATTCCGGTCGTTCCGGTGCATGGGCGATCCCGCCCACACCAGGCCGACTCTGAGCCGGGTTTTCGCTCCGAGTATTTCGCTCCACTTCTGCTTCATCTCAGCGGGAATATCGAAAATCGCTGGCGCAGGAATGGTGTCCCTGTCTGTCCCGAACCGCTGCGGAAGCGACAGCAGAGAACAGTGCAGATCGTGTGCGGGAAGGGGCGCATCGAGCGGGGCGATTTCGCAGCCCTCGCACCAGCTGAGAAGACGCGTGAGATTGCGATTGACAAGCAGGATAGCCGCCGCGCCGCGCTCCTGAATCAGTCGGGCATAGCGGACGAACTGAATGGTGTCACCGGCTCCCTGCTCGGCATGAAGAAGGATACGGAGACCCTTCAGTTCTGAGCCGTCCCAAAGCGGCGTTGGATAAGTCACCCGGTTGGGCACCAGTTCCCGAACCATCCATCGCGCTTCATACTCGCGGAATCCGGCCTGATAGTTTCCTTCCAGCAGCAAAGCAAATCCCAGGTTGTAGTGAGCCGTCGCATTTTCGGGATCGAGCGCAACGGCGCGTTCGAGGTATCGCGTCCCGTTGTGGACCAAACCGAGGTCCAGCAGAACGCTGGCCACGCTGATGAGGGTTGTAGTGTCCGCCGGATTAAGCTGTTCAGCTTTCTGCAGCCAATGAAGCGCTTCCTCTGCGCGTCCCAGCATCTTCAGGGCAAGGCCGCCGCTTCGCAGGATCTCCACGCGATCGCCGCAAATCGCCTGGCCCGTCTGGCAAATCAGTAACGCGAGATTGGCCTTCTGGTCGGCAAGAAGCAGGTCCGCCAGCATGCTGTACGTCTGGTGATTTCGCGACCCCAGTTCGACTGCGCGAAACAGGCAGGAAATCGCCTCAACCGGCCGCTCCGGAGTCAAAGCCGCGCCGAGAACTGTCAGGTAATCGGTGTTGTTTTCGTCCGAGCCGAGGGCTTTTTTAAGATTCGCAACAGCCGGTGCGTGAAGCTTACGCCGCACCTGTGTGACTCCGAGGAGGTACAGAAATACAGGAACGTCCGGCGCATGCTGGACCACTTTTTCCAGCAGTCCGAGTGCGCTTTCGTCTTCCCCGCGCTTTAAATGTTCAGACGCTTCGACGAATGCCCGCCCGATCTCGAGTTGATTCCACTCCGCCGCGGGTGCCTCCTGGGGCAAAGTCAGAGTGCTCATATCCGGCCCGATAGTGCAAGCGCAGCGCCAGTGAACCTGGGGATCAGCCAGGGGCAGTAATACAGATAACTGCTGCATTTCCATCGGAGTTTTCTGAGGGAGAAGCCCGAAGGACTTTGCATGTGTGTCAAGGAACCTTCATCTCGGCCGTCCCTGTCAAAAATCTGACGCGCTCAACTGACAACCAATACGGTGCAGGTCGCCAGGGCCGGCCTCACCCTTCACTCGTCTTTGCATCAACCGGCGGATTCGCCAGAAACCGGTATCCCAGCGCCCGCACCGTCAGCAAATGCCGCGGATTCTTCGCGTCTTTCTCGATATAACGCCGCAGCCGAACCATGAAATTGTCGATCGCGCGCGTGTCCGTGTCCTCGTGCAGACCCCAGACTTCCGCCAGCATCGCCTTTCGCGATACTGTCTGTCCCTCATGGCGTATCAGATATCGAAGCAGATTGGCTTCCATGAGCGTCAACGGAAATACATCGCCCCGTACCTGCAACTCCAGTTGCCCGAAGTCAACGGACTTATCGCCGAACGAATACGTATCCGGTTGTGCAGGCGGAGTCTGCGTCGTTGCCCGCACCCACTCCCCGCGCCGAAGAAGACTCTTGATCCTCGCCATCAGAATCGCCAGATCGAATGGCTTCGGCAGATAATCGTCCGCGCCCGCGGCGAAACCTCTCAGTACGTCCTGCGGCTGGCCGCGCGCCGTCAGCATGAGCGTGGGCACAAACTGCCCGGCTTGCCGCATCGACGATATAACGGCGAAACCATCAATCCCCGGCAGCATCACATCCAGCACAACCACATCGAATGCCGCCTCTTTCGAAAGCAGCACTTCCAGTGCCGCCTCGCCCGTTTCGGCGAGTTGCACCTCATAGCCCTCGGCCTCGAGGTTGAAGCGGAGACCGTCCGCCAGATGTTGTTCGTCCTCAACGACCAGTATCCGCGTCATCTCCCGTAACCCAAATCATGCCGAACGGCCCGGTGCGGCGGGAAACTGCAAAACAAACGTGCTTCCCCGTCCGGGGCCGTCGCTTTCCGCCCACGCCTGCCCGCCATGCCGCCGCATCACCGCGCGCACAATGTACAGACCCAGACCGGTCCCCTTGACCCGTGTCGCCAATTGTCCTGGCGCCCGGTAAAAGCGTTTGAAAATACGTTTGAGTTCGGTCGGCGGAATGCCCGGCCCCTGATCCGTGACCCGCAGTGTGACGTACCGGTTATCAACCAGCGACGTCTTTACGGTCACGTCCACGTGGCTCCCGGAATACTTCACCGCGTTGTCGATCAGATTGGAAACCGCAGCCTGCACTTCGTCCGGATCGCCGAGAATCGTCACCGGAGAAGCGCCGCTCTCCCCCTGATAGCGAATACTGCCGGCCGGAACTCCATACAGTTTGTCTGCCCTGTCGATGCAGCTGTCGATCAGGGCGCCAAGATCGATCGGCGCAATGTTCAGCCGCCGCCGCGACGCGCCAACCCGGCCCGTACGCAAAACCTGCTCGATAGTCGACAGCAGACGATCGCTGTCGTGCAGCATGATCCGGTAAAACTCCTGCCGCTTGTTCTCATCGACCGTATGCGTCTGCAGCGTCTCCAGATACAGCCGTATCGAAGCGACAGGCGTCTTTAGCTCGTGGGTGACAGCGTTGATGAAAGCATCATGCTGTTCATTTCGGTGAATTTCGCGCACCAGGAAAAGCGTATTCAGAACCACGCCCGCAATAATGGCCAGCAACAGCAGGACGCCGAGAAAAAGGAGAATGCCCGTGCGCCAGTTGAGCAGGACCCAACCGACGTAGAGCAGAATGACGACTGAGATAAGGCACGCGCCGAGCGCAATGAAAAATGCGATCGACCGTTTCCGGCCAATGCCGACCATACCATC
>DASZVV010000229.1:0-14040 GCA_035546955.1 Bryobacteraceae bacterium | reverse complement strand
CGCTTCCATCGCGCGAATCGACCAGGGCACATGCAGATGATTGGGCAGGGGATTGTAGATGGCGTCGATCTCGGGATCGGCCAGGAGGTCTTCGTATGAGCCATACGCCTTCGCAATCCCGAGCTGCTCTGCAGCTTCCCGGGCTTTGCCGATGTCGCGTGACGCTATTGCGCTGACTTCGGCGAGTTCGCACGTCTTCATGCCCGGAATTACACGGACAGTCGCGATTCGCGCGGCACCCAGCACGCCGAACCGAATCTTCTTCGCAGCGCTCCTGACAGCCACAGCGGCCTCCTACATCCAGCGTTTGATGAAGTTGGTGTCGAACGTGCCTGCAACGAAATCGGGCTCGTTCAGAATACGTTTGTGCAGAGGAATCGAGGTATGGATGCCTTCCACCACGAACAGATCGAGCGCCCGCTTCATGCGCGCAATCGCCTCGTCGCGGTCCGCGCCATAGGCGATCAGCTTCGCCACCAGCGAATCGTAATAAGGCGGAATCACGCCGTCCTGATAGGCGTGCGTGTCGACCCGGATGCCGATGCCGCCCGGCAGATTCAATCCCGTGATGCGTCCCGGCGAGGGCGCAAACGTCTCGGGATTTTCCGCATTGATGCGGCATTCGATGGCGTGCCCGCGGTTCACCACAGGCCCGCACAGAATGTCTTCCAGCTTCTCGCCCGCCGCAATCCGAATCTGCGCTTTCACCAGATCGATTCCGGTCACCATTTCGGTTACCGGATGTTCCACCTGAATGCGCGCGTTGACCTCGATGAAGTAGAGATCGCCCTTTTCATCCATCAGGAACTCGACCGTTCCGGCATTGGTGTAGCCGATGGCTTTGAGCGCATCTTTCAGCTTCGCCATCACACGCTTGCGAATCTTGTCGCTCAGGGCAGGCGACGGCGATTCCTCGAGCAGCTTCTGGTGACGCCGCTGGATGCTGCAATCGCGCTCGCCGAGAATTTCCACGTTGCCGTGCTCATCCGCCAGAATCTGGAACTCAATGTGCCGCGGCGCGCCGATGAATTTTTCGAGATAAACGTCCGCGCTCGAAAACGCGGCGCCCGCTTCCGTCTGCGCCTGTGCGAGGAGCCCCGGCAGTTCTTCCGCCGAGTTCACGATGCGCATGCCGCGGCCGCCGCCGCCGGCAGAGGCTTTCAGGATGACGGGATAGCCGATCTTTTCCGCGGTTTCGATCGCTTCCTCGGCGTTCGAGAGCACGCCTTCGGAACCCGGCAGAATGGGGACGCCGTGCTCCTTCATGATGGCGCGCGCGCGTTCCTTGATCCCCATCTGCGAGATGACTTCCGGCTTCGGCCCGATGAAGGTGATGCCGGAAACGCTGCAGATTTCCGCGAAATTCGAATTCTCGCTCAGAAAGCCGTAGCCCGGATGAATAGCGCTCGCATTGGTGATTTCCGCCGCGCTGATGATAGATGGGATATCCAGATAGCTCCGCGCGCTCTTCGCCGGCCCGATGCAGATGGCCTGGTCGGCAAACCGCACGGGGAGGCTGTGGCGATCGGCTTCGGAATAAACCGCAACCGTCGGAATGCCGAGATCCTTGCAGGCGCAGATGATGCGCAGCGCGATCTCGCCGCGGTTGGCGATCAGAATTTTGTCAAAGGGGACGGATGCCAAAGAGGGCTTCTCCGTATTCCACCGGCTGGCCGTTCTGAACGAGCTTCGTTTCGATCACGCCGGCGGCATCCGCCTCGATTTCGTTCATGAGCTTCATCGATTCGATGATGCACAGAACCTTACCCGGCGCGACCTTTTCACCGATGCTCACAAATGGCGGCGAACCCGGCGACGAGCTTTCGTAGTACGTCCCGACGATGGGCGACTTCACGTAAACCAGCGAATCCGGCTGTTTTGCCGCCGGAGTCTCCGCCTTTGGTGCGGGCGAAGCGGGAGCCGGCGCGGCGGGCGCCAGGGCCTGAGGAGCCGCGAGCACGATGTTGCCTTCCGCGCCCAGGGATTTACGGATGCGGACGCGGTTCTCACCGCGCTGCACCTCCAGCTCGGCGATCCCCGTCTCTTCCGCCAGCCGGATTAATTCCCGTATCTCGTCATTAGTCATGCAATTCCTTAGGTTACCAATAAGGGCTTCTCTGTTTCAGGACGGCTCCTCAACATCTGCAATCCGGGGTGCCGCCGCGTTCGCGCGCGCCCGAATGGCGCCGGAAGCGATGCCGGATTTTCAGGGGCGACATCACCACCGCAGAACCAACCCCGAATCCGCGCGGCGTCTCACTGTCGGAAATCCCACCGCCGCGCAATCCATACTCGGGCTCCCCACAGGCCCCCCCCTTTCTTTTGGCCCTGGACAGGAGTAGTATTTGGCCAGTTGGAAAACAAGCGGATTTTCGGACTTTGACGGAGAGGGAAAAACAATGTTTGAAAGCCTTGAAGAAAGAATCGAACAGGACGAAAAGAAAGACGTCTCGCCCCGGGAGCGCATGCTCCACTATCTGGCGATCAGCGCCATCTCGATGGTCGTCGTCGGGGGCCTGATCGCGGTTTCGGAGTTCGTGAAGTAAACGCCCGGCAGGGGCGGAGGCAGGTTACGATACGGGCATGTCCTTCCGGCTGCGAACCGCGCAGGGCAAGCTCAAGATTGAACACAGCATTCTCGAGAGTCTTCGCCCTGTCCTCGAAAGGCTTGTGGTCAGCGAGCAGATTCGCTCGGTGATCCCGGGCGTGATACGCCCGGTGCGCGACGCCAAAGGTCCGGTGCGAATCCGGATTACGGTCCCGGTCACGAACGGATGGAAGGCAATTGCGCTCGCCAATGGCGCGAGGCAGGAGCTCTTCATCAGCACGGCGCTCAGCGACATAGAACTGGCTGAGTTGCTGCGCGCCGCGATTGACGCTTAGTCCGCATGCCAGTGTCGGTGCGCCGCCAGGGCGGGTACCCGACAGGCAGGAGTACCGACTGCCTGATAATAGACTCTGCGATGTCCGCCGCTCCTGGTCTGGAATTCATTATGGAAGCGCAGGTAACTGTCGGTCCGGCACTCGACGTGGGCCGAGCTCCGGCTGGCGACCGGCGCATTGTTCCGATTACCGGCGGCACGTTCGAAGGCCCGGCGCTGCGCGGACGGGTTCTTCCCGGCGGCGCGGACTGGCAGATGATCCGTGCGGACAATACTGCCGAGCTCGACGCCCGGTATACGCTCGAAACCGAATCGGGTGGATTGATTTACGTCCGGAACCGCGCCATCCGTCATGGATCGCCGGACATCCTGCGAAAGCTGCGGGAAGGAATTCCGGTGGACAGATCGGAATACTATTTCCGGACGACGCCGATCTTCGAAACCGCCATCCCCGATCTTGAATGGATGACCCGCTCTATTTTCGTCGGCGACGGCGAACGTTTCCCCGATCGCGTTCTGATTCGCTTCTGGCGTGTGCTGTAACTACAGTCCGAAGAGCCGCACCGCATTCTCCTTCAGAATCAGCGGGCGCACTTCATCTTTGATTCCGATCTTCTCGAAATCCGCCATCCACCGGTCCGGTGTCAGCAGCGGATAATCGGATCCGAACAGCACCTTGTTCTTCAACAGGCTGTTCGCGTACTGCACCAGTGTCGCTGAAAAATACTTCGGCGACCACCCCGAGAGATCGATATAAACGGTCGGTTTGTGCAGACAAACCGAAATCGCCTCATCCTGCCAGGGAAACGAAGGATGCGCGAGGATGATCGGCAATCCCGGGAAATCCACCGCCACATCGTCAATTGCCATCGGATTCCCGTACTTCAGGCGAATTCCCCCGCCGCCTGGCATCCCGGTCCCGATTCCGCTATGCCCGGTGTGGAACAGAACCGGCAGCTTCGCATCCGCGAAGACTTCATATAGCGGATATGCCAGCGAATCATTCGGCGAAAACTGCTGCAGGGGCGGATGCAGCTTCAGCCCTCGCGCGCCCGCAGCAATCAGACGTCTCGCTTCCCGCACGGCTTCCGGGCCGCGCGTCGGATCGATGCTGGCGAACGGAATCGCCACGTCCGCATTATCGTGCGCGAACTGAATTACCTCATCGTTGGGCACCATGGGACGCCCGGTGAGCCGCTCATCCACCGTGAAGATCACGAACGCCATCTGGCGGGACCGGTAGTAATCTGCCAGCGCATTCCGCTCGCGCGGCGCGCCGCTCGAACCAAAATATTTCTCGGCGGCCACATCCGCGCCCGCGGCCTGACCGGTATGTTCGAGATGCACGTGCACATCGATCGCCTTCAGGTTCGCCACATCCATCTTTCCGCTCATAACATCGCTCCAAATCCTTCCCTCACGCAGATCACGTTTGGAGGCGGCACATCCGCGTAGAGGGTGTCAATGATCGCGCTCCGCTTTTCGCGCATGGCGCGCTGATTGAGGGAACCTTTGTCCGTCATCTCGCCCGCCTCGATCGTCGGCGGCTCCGTGAGAATCACCGCGCGCCGCACCTGCGTTGAACTTCCCGTTCCCGATAGCGCCAGCACCTGCAGAGCCGTCCGTATCTCACCCGCCGGCACTCCCGCGCCCGGAACAATCATCGCGGTCAGGTAATCGCGATCCGGACCCACCAGCACCACATCCTGCACCAGCGCTCCGAAATGCGCCAGCAGCTTCATACGCAGCGGACCCGCACTCACCCAGGTTCCGGTCGAAAGCTTGAAATCTTCGTTCAGGCGGCCATCGAACCGAAATCCGCGCAGGCGATCTTTCGGATCGGCGAACCGCACCGCGTCATTCATCCGGTAAAAGCCTTCCTCATCGAACGATGACTGCGTCAACCGTTCATCGCGCCAGAATCCCGGTGTAATCGAAGGACCGCGCAGCCGCGCCTCCACTTTGTCGCCCGCTGGCGCGAGTTTCAACTCCACCCCCGGCAGAGGCAGCCCGATCAATCCCGACGCCGCGCCCTCAATACCCGTGAACAGCGCCGCCGGAGCGCTTTCCGTCGCCCCCAGCCCGGTCATCATCAGGATTTTTTCCCCGCATGTTGCGACAGCCAGTTCCTGCAGTTCGTCCCAGACATGCTGGCTCAGTCCCGCCGCCGCGTAAAACAACACCTGCACCTTGCTGAAGAACGTGCGGCGCAGCGCTTCATCGCCGCGCATCCGCTGCACCAGCATCTCGAAACCCTTCGGCACATTGAAATACGCGCTCGCCGCAATCTCGCGCAGATTGCGCGCCGTCTCCTCAAATCCGGCTTCCGTCGGGCGCCCGTCATCGATATACAGGCTTCCGCCGTTGTACAGCGCAATTCCGAAATTGTGGCTCCCGCCGAATGTGTGGTTCCACGGAAGCCAGTCGCACAGCACCGGCGGTTCATCGCCGAGAAACTGCATGCCCGCCCGGATCATCTCCTGGTTAGCGCACAGCATCCGCTGCGTCGTAATGACGCCTTTCGGCCTGCCGGTCGATCCCGACGTGAAGAGAATCTTCGCAACCGTATCCGGCGTTACCCTTGCGTGGGCTGCGTCGACGGCAGCGGTAGGCTCCAATCTTTCCAGATCGCCGATAGACTCCGAATCCACCACCTCCACGCCATCGAGCGGCATCGCGTTGAGTGCGCGTTCGAAACGCCGCCGGTCATCCGCAAACACCAGCGCCGGACGAAAGCTTTCCCACAGATATCGCAGCGTGTCGAATTGCTGCACCGCCAGCGAATAAGCGGGCGCAAGCGGCGTATACAGCACGCCCGCATACATCGCGCCCAGTGCGAGCAGAGCATGTTCCAGGCTGTTGCCGGAAAGAATGGCGACCGGCCTGTCGTATGAGAGCCCGCGGTCAATCAGCGCCTGCGCAATCGCCCGCGCCCGCCGCCGCGTCTCCGCATAGCTCAGCCGGATCCATTCGCCGTCCGCTCCGCGCCGCGCGAGAAATGTCCGCTCGGGCGTCACCGTGGCCCAGTGATCCAGCCGCTCCGTTATCTTCTCCGGATACGCGGGCAGCGCGCGCGGCGAGCGTACCAGAATCGTCCCATCCGGGCGATCTTCAAACACAGCCGCCGCCCCGCTTACCCGTACGGCCCTCACGCTATCCCCGCTCCCGGTCGTAATCGCGGAAAGTACGCCCTTCGGCCGCGAGCCGCACGAGCAGCGGCGCCGGTGTCCATCGTGCGCCGAATGCCGCGTGGAATTCCGCAACCCGCGCCGCGATCTTCGCAAGTCCTGTCTGATCTGCGAACATCATCGGACCGCCGAGCCGGGCAGGGAAGCCGTAGCCGTTGATGTAGACGACATCGACATCCGCCGCGCGCAACGCGTATCCCTGTTCGAGCAGCCATGCACCTTCATTGATCAGCGCGTAAATCGTGCGCTCCACAATTTCTTCCGCCGTGAAGGCACGCCGCGTCACGCCCGCGGCCTCCGACGCCGCCTCGATCAATGCCGTCACATCGGGATCCACCGAGGGTTTGCGATCGGCCCCATACACATACCAGCCGCGCCCGGTCTTCTGTCCGTAGCGGCCCATTTCGAACAGCTTGTCCTGCAGCAGCGGACGTCTCACGCCAGGCCCGGCGAAATGCTTCAGCTCCTGACGCACGCGCCAGGCGACGTCGATCCCCGCCATATCGTCCACCGCGAAGATTCCCATTGCCATCCCGAAATTTGTGAGCGCCTGATCCACCTGTTCCGGCAGCGCGCCTTCTTCGATCAGAAACTGCGCTTCGTACATGTAGGGAAACAGCATCCGGTTGCCGATGAACCCCGGACAATTCCCCGCCACTACCCCGACCTTGCTCAGCCTCTTCGCCAGCGCGAGGGCGGTTGCCAGCACTTCATTCGACGTCGCCGCTCCCCGCACAATCTCCAGAAGCCGCATCACATTCGCGGGGCTGAAAAAATGCAGCCCGACAACCGACTCCGCCCTCTTCGTCACCGACGCAATCTCATCGATGTTGAGCGTGGATGTGTTCGTTCCCAGCACGCATCCGGGCGCGGCAATGGCGTCGATCTCCGTGAAGATCGACTTCTTGATCGCCATGTTTTCGAACGCCGCCTCGATGATGACGTCGGCTTTCTCGAAACCCGAATAATCCACCTGCGGATGAATGCGCGCCATCCGCTCCGCCACACCTTCCGGCGTGAAACGCCCGCGCGCGACTGAAATCTCGTAATTGCGGCGGATCGTCTCCATCCCGCGATCGACCGCCGCCTGCTCCACATCGCGCAGCAGCACATCGAGCCCGGCATTGGCGCACGCCATGGCGATCCCGCCGCCCATGGTGCCCGCACCGATGATCGCCACACGCGCGATTGGCCGCACCGGCGTGTCTTTCGTAATTCCCGGAACCTTCGTAACACCGCGCTCGGCGAAAAACGCATGAATCAACGCGCGCGCCTGATCGGACGCCACGCATTCCGCGAACAATTCGCGCTCACGCCTGCAACCCTCAGGAAACGGCAGCGCCACGGACGCCTCAATTGCTTCCACTGCCTTCAAAGGAGCCAGCGCGCCGCGCCGCACCTTTGCCGCGAGCGCACGGCCAGCTTCATAGAGCGTGGCGTTCCCCTCCGGCGTCCCCAGCTTTTCGCTCCGATCGCTCGTTCGCACAGGCTTGCGGTCCGCTACACTCTGCGCGAACGCAATCGCTTCTTCGAGCAGATCGCCATCCACCACGGCATCCACCACCCCGGCCGCGAGCGCATCCGCTGATTTCACCGGCTTCCCGGTGACGCACATCTCGATTGCCTTCTCCACGCCGGCGAGCCGCGGGAGGCGTTGCGTTCCTTCCGCGCCGGGGATAATTCCGAGGTTGACCTCCGGCTGCCCCACCACGCCGTCGCGCGCGCAGATCCGGTAATGCCCGGACATCGCGACTTCCAGCCCGCCGCCCAGCGTTGTTCCATGCAGCGCCATCACCACGGGCTTCGCGGAGTTTTCGATCGCCGCCAGCAATCCGTGGAGCGCCGGCAGTTTCGCCGGCTGCCCCCACGCCGCGAGTTCGAGCTCTTTGATATCCGCGCCTGCGATGAACGTGCGTCCGGCGCCGATCACGACGATCGAATGCACCTCGGCATCCGCGTTCGCCTGCGCCACCGCGTCCTCCAATCCTTCCGGCACGCCCGGACTCAGCGCGTTCACGGGCGGATTGTCAATTGTCACGACGGCCACGCCGCCGCGCTTTTCCAGCCTCACCAGAGCATTCATGAATTTTTCGGATTTTTAAACGAAATCAGCGACCCGCCCGGAATGTGCCGCACCCAGTCTTCCACGGTGTGCGACAGATTCTGCCGGGCCACGCGCGAGTGTTCGCGCGCCAGGCTCTCCGCCCGCGCGCCCTCGTGATTCGCAATCGCTTCCACGATAGCCCGGTGATGCTCCTGCGCAATGATGGAAAGCCGCGGCGAATGCTGCGACTCAGCATGCCCGAAAACCAGTGCGCTGGGCGCCGCAAACGGCAGTTTTACCACCTGTTCAATCGCCCGCATCAGCATCGGACTCCGCGCCAGCCGCCAGATCTCCGAATGAAACGCTTCGTTCAGCTCCAGATACCGGGGAAATCCCTGGGCATCGAGCGGAATCAACTCGTCCAGTTGCCGCTGCAGTTCGCGCAGCGTTTCCAGTTCGCTCCCATCCCGCAGCCGCTCCGCCGCCATCCGCGCCGCCATTCCTTCCAGCGTGCCGCGTGTTTCAATCGCGTCCCACACATCCGCAAGCGTGAACTCGCAAACCACGAAACCGCCCGTCGGCCACGCGCGCAGCAAGCCTTCGTTTGCCAGCCGGTCAAGCGCCAGCCGCAGGGGCGTGCGGGACACGTTCACATTCGCGGCCTGCAGACGCGCCGTGAGCGGCAATTCGGAAATGCGCTCGCCGGGCTCGAAATCACCCCGCAGCAGCATCTCGCGAATCGTAAGCACCGCGCGATCGATCTGACTGATCCCCGGCGAATTCAACGGACTGGATTGAGGTACCGCCATAAGCAGACTGAGCAATCTTATCCCGATCCCCGCCGCGGCGCAAGAATCTGCATGCAAAAAACCATTTCTCCTTGACTAACGGTTGTGCGATTGGCAATTATGAATCTGTTTGGCATGCAGAATAAGCAGTTTCGAAACCATTAACGAGGGAGTTCAAACGATGTCCCGACTCACCGTCTGGTTTGCGGCCGCGCTTGCCGCATTTGGAGTTCTCGCGTGGGCGCAGGCGCCCGCCGGCTCGGGCCGGGGAGGACGCGCTGGCGGATTCGGCCGCGGCCCTGCCATCGTTTCCCCGCAGGTCAATCCCGACCACACCATCACGCTTCGTTTCCGCGCGCCCAACGCGAAGGAAGTTGTGGTGATCGGCGAGATCGACGGTAAGAATCATCCAATGACGAAAGACGCAAACGGCGTCTGGACCGCCACCATCGGCCCTCTCGCGCCGGACGTCTACAACTATCAGTTCCAGGTCGATGGCGTCATCGCCATGGACCCCCAGAATCCCTCCGTGAAACTCGGCTTTGGGGCATTTCCGCCGGCGAATCTGGTCGAAGTCCCCGGCGACAGCGCGGTTTTCGATGACGTGAAATCTGTCCCGCACGGAACTGTACGATTTGAAATTTACAATTCGAAAACGGTCGGCGCGCCCCGCACTCTCTGGATCTACACGCCGCCGGGTTATGACGCGAATAAGCAGAAATATCCGGTCTTCTATCTCCTCCACGGCTCCGGCAATATCGATTCGAGCTGGGTTCTCACCGGCCGCGAAAACATCATCATGGACAATCTGATCGCCGAAGGAAAGACGAAGCCCATGATCATCGTCAACCCTCTCGGCTACGTGGAGGAAGGTGTCGGCCTCGGCCCCGTGCGTCAGGCTGACGCATCGGCGGCCGGCGGACGCGGCGGTCAGGGCAACGCATTCGGCAACGATCTGATCAACGATGTCATTCCCTACGTCGAAAAGAACTATCGCGTGATCAAAGATGCCGATCATCGGGCGCTCGGCGGTCTCTCTATGGGCGGCGGCCAGACAATCTCGATCGGCTTCCCCCACACCGATCTGTTCCACACGCTTGTCATCATGAGCGCCGGCGCGCAGAATGCGGATAAAACCTATCCGATGTTTTTCGATAACCCCGCCGCCACCAATAAAACCATGAAGCTCGTCTGGCTTGGCGTCGGCAAAGACGATAATCTGGTTGGCCCTTCCGCAAAAGCGCTCGAAGCCACGCTCGTCGCCAAAGGCATCAAACACGTTTATGATCTGTCGGAAGGCCGGCACGAATGGGTCGTCTGGCGTCACGCGCTCTACGATGTAGCGCCGCAGATGTTTCGCTAAACGAGGAGAAATCGAACCATGTGGAAGAAGCTCATAGTCATCGTTGCGCTCGGCGCGCTGAGTATCTGGGGCCAGCCTCCCGCCGGCGGCCGCGGCGGATCCGGCCGTGGCGGACGCGGAGGATTCGGCTTCGGCGGTCCCGCCATTAAATCGCCGGAAATCTCCGCCGACGGAAAAGTCACCGTTCGCCTCCGTGCCCCCAATGCGAAAGAGGTGACCGTCACGGGCCTCGGCCAGGGTCTTACTCTCACGAAGGACGACGCCGGTGTCTGGACCGGCACATCGGAGGCTCTCAAGCCGGACGTTTATATGTACCAGTTTCGCGTCGATGGCATGACGATCAACGATCCTTCCAACCCGCACCTTGCCACGTCATTCGGCACCGGCGGGCGCAGTGTTCTCACGATCGCGGGCGCTCCCTGGTCGCCGAAGCCGGGCGTCCCCGCGGGCGCCGTCACGCGCCATCCCTATCATTCGGACATCATCGGGGACGATCGCGAATTCTTCGTCTACACGCCGCCGAACTATGACCCGCACCGCAAAGAGCCGTACCCCGTGCTCTACCTGCTGCACGGTCTCGGTGACGACGCGCAGTCCTGGCTCACCCAGGGCAACGCGAATATCATTCTGGATAATCTGATCGCCGAAGGCAAAGCCAAACCGATGATTATGGTGAACCCGCTCGGCTACGGCCATCAGGGCGGCGGCGCCGGGCCCACCGACATGATCGTCCACTTCGCCGACGCGCTTCTCAACGAAGTGATGCCGCGAGTCGAGAAGGAATACAACGTCGCGAAAGACCGAGACCATCGCGCCATCGCCGGCCTTTCCATGGGCGGCGCGGAGAGCACCTTCACCGGCCTCAATCACCTCGATAAGTTCGCATACATCGGTTCCTTCAGCGGCGCCTATGTGATGTGGCCTGGCGCCAACAATGGCGGACGCGGTCCCGGTGCGCCGCCTCCCGCTCCTCCCGCGGCCCCGCCCGCGGGCGCATCCGGCGGACGCGGTGCCCGTGGCGGCCGTGGCGGCGCGCCTGCGGTCAATGCCGCCATCATCGATCAGGATTTCAGCAATCTCACGTCGAAGGCCAATTCCCAGATCAAACTGCTCTGGATTGTCTGCGGCACAGCCGATAGCCTGCTCGGTGTTAATCGCCAATTCAAGGACTGGCTCACCGCGCGTAACGTGAAATTCACGCAGGAAGAAGTGCCGGATATGGCCCACGTCTGGCCGCTCTGGCGTCAGAACCTGACGGATCTCGCACCCCAGCTCTTCCGCTGACGGAACTCTGGAGGCGGACCGCCTGCGTCCGCCTCCAGCCCTGCCCGCCTTCCCAAAACTCAGGTCCCAAACCCAGTACTTCCTGGGAAATTTTTCTTGCGCCGTTGTCTCCGGATGCGGATATAATCATCTGACATCCGGTGCGTATGAGTTTCACGCAGGTGAAGGTTCCGGGGTCGTCGCGAGTCGGGGTTCTCCTCGCGTTCTCCGCTCTTCTCTACGCTGCTGAACTGGCGCCTTCCCGCCAGCCGCTGTTTTCCGACTATCCTTTCGATGAATGGGCCGCCGCGCCAGATCACAGTTCCATCAAATGGGAAGTCCATCTGCTTCCGGCGCAGCTTTCCGTTCATCAGCGCCTCATTCAGCGAATTGAAGCAGTGGTTCCCGGCAGCGAGCTGGCGAAGCGCCGTGGCCGCGGTGAACTGGTTCTGCTCACCCGCTTTGAAGACTCCGAAGGCCACCAGTGGCGCACCGGAAATCGCATCAGCCTCCGCGAGGTCGAGCCCGGGGTGAAATCGGACGAACTCACCTTCATGGCGGCCGCCTTCATCAAACCCGGCGAGTACCGCGTCTCCATCGCCCTCGCGGACAGCGAAACCGGTGAGCACAATTTCATTCGCCGTCCGCTTCACATCGCGCCCCTGAAGTCGGACCCCTTGCCTGACTCGTGGGACGGTCTCCCCGCGGTCGAGGTCATTCAGATGACCGAAGGTCCCGAATCCTGGTTTCTGCCCTCGGTCCACGGCCTGCTGAAGCTGCCCCTGCGCCGGGGCGCGGAGACGTATTCCGAACCCGCTCCCGTTCTCGTCAATGCGAATGCCACGCAGGTTCACACCGAGAGGGCGTCCTACGTCGTTTCCTCCGGCGAACGAAAAACCGAGACGCCGAAGATTGAACTGATTGTTAATACCTCTCCCTCGGAGCGGTTCGGCGGTTCCACAGGCGCCATGCGCCGCAACATGTCGGCGGTCATTCCCGCTCTCAAGGTTCTGAGCGGCATTGACGCCGGCGGGCACCCGCCGCAGGCAGCCATCATGGACGTGACACGCCATCGCATCAGCTTCGAAACGCCCAACGCCACCGCTCTCGACTGGAACACCCTCGGCAGGGTTCTCAGCGCCAGTAATCCCGGCATCATCGATGCGAAGATCCTCGCGCGCGAGTCCACCATGCGCGAATACTTTGCCGAAGAGATCGCGCGCCGCGCCGGTCAATCCGGACCGCCGCGCTGGCTGATCGTTCTGAGCGGTTCGTTCTCCTTCACCAATCAGGAAGAGTCGCCGCTGCCGCAACTGACGCCCGATCCCAATCGGCACATTGTTTACTTTCGCTTCATTCCGGATTTTGGTCCTGGGGGCGGCCCGCTCACCTCGGGCTCCAGCGCACGCATTGCGCCGCCACGCCGCGTGCACGGCCCAACACCGGGATTGGGGACCATCATCCCCTTCGGGCCGCCACGCGGCCGCGGCGGGCGTGGCGATTCCGAGGCGCTGTTTCCGGACGATTTTGAGAGTATCCTGAAGTCAATGGGCGCGCAGGTCATCACGGTTTCGAATCCGGAAACTTTTCGCATGTCGCTGGCCTCTCTGCTCGATCAGATCTCCGCCAACTAAACAATCAAGCAGGGTTGATGAAGTCCACCGCGCTGCTGCTTTCCCTCTTCTTCGCTCTCACTGCTCACGCCCAACGCGGCGGAAGCGCCTATTTCTCCCGCTTTCCGTTCGATAGTTGGGCTGCCGAAAACGCGAAGCCGGGCATACGCTGGAACGTTGAGCTCGAATCCGCCCGCCTCTCGCCGCACCAGCGGCTCTCTTCCACGATCCGGATTCAGGTCGACGGCTCTGAACTCCAGTCGCGGCAGGGCGGCCAGATTATTGCTTTCCTTCGAATTGAGGATGCGTCCGGCGCGCGTTTCCAGATGGCGAACACTGTATGGCTCCGCCCTCTCAACAAGGGGGACAGTTTTGACCGGCTCACCGCCACCTTCACGGCGTTCATTCTCCCGGGCGATTACACCGTTTCACTGGCTGTTTGCGATCCGAAGACCCTCCGGCACAGCTTTACGCGCCGTACTTATCATGTTGCGCCGGTCAAATCCGACCCGCTTCCCGATGCCTGGCGCGATCTCCCCGCCGTCGAGTTCACGCAGCAGGATTCGATCCCCTACTCCTGGTATCAGCCGCAGCTGCGATCGGTTCTCCGGCTGCCGGCTGCGAACGCGAAGCCGGTTCGAATCGAACTGCTGGTGAACATCACGCCGTCTGACCTCGGCTCAATCAGCGAGTTCCGCTCGAACATGCAGGTGGTCGTGCCGTCGATGAAAGTGCTGATGGGCCTCAATCCCTCCGCCGGTTCGGTCGGGCTCAGCCTCGCTGATCTGAATCTGCAGAAGATGGTCTACGAGCAGCCGGATCTCCGCATCGCGAATATCGGTCGGGGCGCCGCGCCCGGCCGCGGTGAATGGCCGCACCTTCGGCCCATCTTCACCGAT
>DASZVV010000228.1:0-1692 GCA_035546955.1 Bryobacteraceae bacterium | reverse complement strand
ACCCGCGGCCTCACCGGCTGCTGCGGCGCTCGCGGCCACGTCCTCGGTTGCAGCAGATTCGGTCCCCACACCCGCCGCTACGGCGAGCGTCATTGCCTCCTGCGGCATGGGGTCCTGCGGTACGGAATTCAGGAATTCGCGGAGGGAATCCGCGGAGCCGCTGAAATGGTGATCGAGAAACTGAGCCAGAGCCAGACGCCGCAGCTTGTCGCGTTCAATCGCGGGCTGATAGCGAAATCCGCGTCCCTCCTTGCGGCGCGAAACCGCGCCACGGCGGGAGAGACGGTCCAGCAGCGTCAACACTGTGGTGTATGCCAGTGGACGTGCGCGAGATACGCAGACGCGAACTTCTTCGACGTTTCCTTCCCCCAGTTCCCACAGGGCATTCAGGCATGCCATTTCCAGTGGGGGAGGCAACTCGCGATCTTTAGGCATTCTCGTGATTCCTTTCCGCATCCGGTGCCTGGCCCCCCGCCAGAGCCGCACGCAGTTTATCGCCAAATTCCGAGCCGTTCCCCGTCAGAACGGGCTCCCCCTCGGGCGCAGGCTGCTCACCGGTTTCCGGCTCGCAGGCGGCCGCGTCCGCCATATAACGATCCTTCCGTAATACCACGCGTTCGAGCGGCGAACTCCAGGCCGTGAACAACCCCTCCGCCAGAGCGCCCTTCTCTGCCGCGGCGCGCATGCATTCCATCTTGGAATCCATGTCGTCCAGATAGTGGAGCAGCAGCGCCTCAGGAAACAGCGGTACTTTGGGCGATCCAAACTCCAGCTTCCCATGATGGCTCAGGATCATATGCTCCACGAGCGTCCGCAGCTTCTCGGGGAAGTCGGGAAACGCCCGGAGCTTCTCCGAAAGCATCCGCATCGCAATCGCAATATGCCCGATCAACTGGCCTTCGGCGGAGTAGCCGAAGCCGCGCTCGTAAGTCAGCTCATAGATCTTGCCGATGTCATGCAGCACGATGCCGGTGACCAGCAGGCTCCAGTCCACCGTCCGGTAATGCGCGGCAACCGGCCGGGCGAGCCCGCAGAGTGACAGTACGTGCTCGAGCAGCCCACCGCGAAACGCGTGATGGATGGATTTCGCCGCCGGCGATACGCGGTATCGCGCCGCTATCGCGGGATCGTCCAGAAATGCATCGAGCAGCCTTCGCAAATCGCTGTCCGGCACTTCCGCAACGATCTGCCGCAACTCCACCCACATTTCACCGGGATCGCGCAGCGACGCCGGGAAGAAGTCCGCGAAGTCGACTTCCGTATCCATCATCCGCCTCAGGCGGTGAATAATCAGCTGCGGCCGCGTATTGTAAATCTGCAGTTGTCCGCGAATTTTGATGAAGTGATCGCGATCGAACGTGTCCATTACCTCAGCCACGTTGTCCCACATCCGGGCTTCGATTTCGCCGGTGCGGTCGGAAAGCGTCAGGGACAGATAGGGCTCGCCGGTGCGCTTCTGGCGGATTTCCTTCGACTGAACCAGGAAAATCGCGGTTGCGACTTCCTCCGGCTTCAGCTCGCGAACGAACGGACTTTTCATCAGCGCGGGCTGCCGTCCGCGTTGTTAGCCGGCGGCGCCTGCTGTGTCGGCGTCACGGTCGGAGGAGCGGCCGGCGCCTCATCCTTCTCGCCCGTGTAGCCGTACGGAATCACATGCAGGAATTTTTTAAGGTGACGCTGATTCGCCACCTG
>DASZVV010000227.1:0-7898 GCA_035546955.1 Bryobacteraceae bacterium | reverse complement strand
GTAGTCGCCCGGTTGATGCCCGGCTCGCAGCACTGCTTCGTCACAGGCGCGCTCGCGTTCTTCGATCATGCGCGCTCCGATCCACCACACCAGCGGATGGAACCAGAAGATCGCTTCCACCATCATGTGGACAGCCGACGTTAAATTGTCGCGCCGGCGCGCGTGGCAGAGTTCGTGCGCGATCACCGCTTCGAATTGACGCGGCTCCAGACGCCCGGCGATGCCCGCCGGCAGGAGGAGGATGGGGTGGAACAGACCGGCGATTCCAGGCTCCAGCAGACCGGGCGCGGAGCGGACTTCGATGGCGGCGGGAACGTCGAGCGGAACGGCGGAGCGCACAGCGGCGCGAATGGCCAGCCAGCCCCGGACTCGCGTCAGCAGAACCGCGACGAAACCCACCAGCCAGACTGCAAAAATCGCCAGAGGGATCCAGTCGTTAACGGCCGCGGAGACGGGAGCGGCAGTGGGCGCTGCGCCGGCGAACGGCTGAGCCATCCACACCATGGCAAACGAAACCGATGGCGCGGCCGCAATCCTGCCGCCGGCGCGATCCCAATGCAGATACCCGCCGAGACTCAAGAGCGGCGCAAAAGGAGCGAGAAATTTCACGGACGCGCCGAACCACAACCAGTAGCGAACCTGCGCGTGATTCCTTCGGAAAGCGACCGACAGCAGCCCCGCCAGAAGCGCGAGGACGGTGGACTGCCAGAGATGGTTCGTCAGTTCAGCGCTCATTTCGATTCACCCTTCCTTTCAGGGTCTTCTCCAACTCGCGAATGTCGTCGAGAGTGATCTTCCCCGCTTCGGCCAACTGCGCCATCATCGGTTGGGCGCGCCCGCCGAAGAAACTCAGAATCTCATCGAGCAAACGAAGGCGCGTAATGTCCCGCGCAACCAGCGGCTCGAAGATGTGGGCATTGCCGATCTTCCGCAAGCGGCGGAGAACCTTTTTGCCTTCGAGCCGGTATACGGTGGTCTGAATGGTCGTGTAGGCGGGACGAGGCTCGGGAAAGGCCTCCTGAATCTCGCGGATGGAGGCCTTCCCGCGACCCCAGAGAGCTTCCAGAATTTGAAGTTCGAGCTTGCTTAACCTGGGCTGCTTCATTCGCTCTACTATCCTGTATTTGATGCTACTACAAAATAGTAGACTGGACGATCACCAGAGACTCGCCAGGTGCTGGCCGCGCGGGAGCGTGATTACACACTCGCCTTCGGAAGCGGAGAGCGGCGGCGCGACCACTTCCCCGTCTATCTCAACGCGCGTGGGACGTCGATTGAGAACCGCCATCGCCCGGCTGTCGCTCTGGTAAGAAAGCTCAATCGAGCCGTCTGACCATTTCGCCGACCCGAGGTTGCCGTTGAACGCAAGGACGCGAAAATCCGGGTCCGACGCCGCGGGCTCCACCACATGGGAGCCGGCGGGCAGCCAGAGCGTATCGCTGCCGCGCACCGGCCAGAGGCGTCCATCGACCTTTGCAGGGCCTTTCCAGGAAATACCGGCTCCCTGACTCGACCGCACGGCGAGGCCGGCCCCTGCCTCCTCGATCTTCGTTACCGCCGAAGCAGCCGCCGGAAGCAGCGCCAGATCCGCCGGGAGAATTGAATTCTCGAAATAGAGCGCCACTCTCGGGAAGGAGAGCGCGGCGGCGTGAACCAATTGGAATAGCTCGGCGCCCGTCTGCTGTTTTGTCGGGTAGACGTCCTGATAGCGCTCGACAATATTGATATCCACCGCCAGCTTTTGCGGGCCGCCGGGAATCGGGTCCACCAGAGGACGGTACCGTTCGGCGATCTGCGAATAACGGTCCGGACCAAGATTCCAAATCGTAGCGGGGTCTTCCACCAGGAAGGTGAAATTGTGCTTGCCCATCATCGGAAGCACCTGCGATGCGTCGGCGCCGATCAAGTTGTGCATTCGCGTGTCAAAGCGGTCGTCCACGTGCGTGAGCACCAGATCCATATCCGGTTTGGAGGCGCGTATATTCTCCATCACTCCGATCCAGTGCTCCTGGAGCTGCCGCGCAAGCCCGGCGCGAAAGTCGAGAAATTCCCGCAGCTTCGCCGGCTCCGCCCGGGGGCCGCGGAACAGGCCGATGGGATCGAACCCGTGAGCCTGTTGAAACTCCCGGCGGACGTCGTCGTTCATCGGCGTAAACCGCGCGGGATTGGACGCGCCTTCGAGCGATTCGAAATAGAGTTCCGCCAGGTTCACCCCGTCCCAATCGAAGCCGGTGAGGAGACGCCGCGCGCCTTTCTCCACTTCGGCCCGCGCCTCCGGGTTCCGCAGGTTCATCAGCTTGCGCCAATCGAGATGCGCATCCTGAAGAATGGCGGTTTTTTCGCGCCATTCCGGATGGTCCGCCCAGAATTTTTCGCTGACGTGAGGGAACTCCAGCCAGGCGTACACAAGAATCGACTGCCGATGGCAGGCATCGATGAGCCGCTTCAGGTATTCATCGCGCTGCGGGTCCGGTTCCCAATAATGCCAGGCCGCTACTTGCAGCGCGCTGATGCCCGCCGCACGCCAGCGCCGGGCGAAATAGTCGAGATCCACGCGTGAGCGGTAGGCCGAATCAAAGAACGCCCACAGCCGCGCCGAGCGTACCGGTGGATGGAGACCCAGGTCGTCCAGCGCCTGCAGTAGATATGGGAACCTCTCATAGCCTTGCTCCCCGGGCGGCGCAGCGACCCAGAGAACCGAGCCGGAGCCGAGAGAGACAGACGCCATCAGCGGAGCCCCTGTCCACCGCTCGGTGGCGAAAACGCGGGCCCCAGCCGGCACTACGAACCGCGGCAGTTCGAGCGCCTTCTCCCAGACGATTTGCAATTCCGGCGCGCGGCGGTCCACCATGCTCCGGACTACGATGCGCTGCGCGGTGGGCCTGAACCCGAGCGACGCGGCGAGGTCCGACTCGCCTTCGAGAATCAGAAACCCGCCGCGCTTCACTTCGGGCACCAACTCCTGGACCGACGCCGGAGCGCCGCTGCGCACGACAAATACATGAGCAGGCAGTCCGGCGCCGGCCGTAAAACCGACGGACGCAAAAATGCGTGGCCAGGAGCCGGGATCGTCGCCGGCAATGGAGTAATGCAAAACCGACGCCGCCTGGACGGCGGCCGCAAAGACGATCAGGCTAGCGAGTAAACGCATACCAGAATCCGGCGCGCAGGTCCCAGAAGTTGGGCCGCCGTGGGTTCCCTTCATTCAGCGTGTACGTTCCCCGCAAGAAGTTCACGGAAAACAGCATGGACTTCGGAGCGCCCGGCAAGCGAAAGCGAATGCCGGGACCTGCCTCCCCGAAATTCGCCCAGTATTGCCGTCCCGTGTCCGTGGTGAGATCCAGATTGGCGTAAAGCTGCATGTTTCCCCCGGCAAACGTATATCCGGCGCGGTTTTGTGCGTAGAGCAGAAAATCGTCTTGAAAACGGCTGACGTAGATGCCGTCGTCGTTCGTTTCGGCGAAGAAACCGGACTCCGGGCTGCCGATGGCATGCCCGCGCCCGTATGCAAAGGACACGCCCCCGCGATAATCCGGAATGGCCGCACCCACGTCGCTGCGGTTCGCCAGATACTTCACCGCCTCGCCCGCTTCGAACCATCCGGTGGCTCCGTGCCAGGGCCGGGTGGCGACGCCGATGCCGAAAATGAAAGAACTCTCCGAGAGGTATTGGGGCGACGAACCCCCCGGTTCGGGGCCAACGGCGCCGCTGGCGTCGCCGGTGAACCTGGTGGAGGCGTAGATCGAAAGCGGCAGAGAGCCCACCCGCGTTTCCGTCTTGAGCTGCGCGTATCCGAAGGCATCGTGCCAGCGAGTGGAGAAAAAGGGGAAAGCCCAAAAGGTCGTGCGAAAGCGCGCGAGTCCCGGAGCGAGATTCCGGTACGCCTTCCCCGCTTCGTCCGAAATCGCCGCATCCGGGCTCTGGCGCGCCAGCTTGAACCAGCGGACGGCCTCCCGGTCCTGGTGCAGCATGTTATATACCCAGCCGAGCTTCAGCATCACCTGAAAGTCAACGGGGTCGGTTTCGTGAGCGATGGTAAGGTACTTCAGGGCATCCTTCAGATAGCCTTTGGCGAAACTCTTTTCGGCGAGCGTCTTGGCTTCCACCGATACACTACTCTTGGGAATATCGGGCTGCCTGGGTAGAGTCTGCGGCATTTTTAGCGCGCGCCGCACGCGATCCGCCAGCACAGGGTCCGGTCCACGGAGCACGGCATCGAGCAGCGGGCGTGCTCCTTCCATGTCGTTCCTGGCCAGCCGCAGAAAGCCGAGTTGCGCCGTCGAGAGAAGATCGCCCGGCGCCCGGTCATGAATGGTAATGAACTCGAGCTCCGCTTCATGCTTTTCGTTCATCGCCATCAGGAGATAGGCGAGTTCGCGATGCAGCTCGATGTTATCCGGGTCGAGTTCGATCGCCTTGCGGAATTCGTACACATACGGGTAGCGGGCGGGCAGAAGCCCGCGCGCGGTCTCGGCGATTCGCGGCTGCGCTCCGCGAGAAGCGGCCAGCAGTGCCGCGTTGGCGGATTCGACGTTGCCCACGGCCTTCCACACCCGGCCGAGGTCGAGGAGCAGGGAGCGTTCCGACGGTTTCAATTTCCAGGCGGCTTGATAGTTCTCCGCGGCCAAGGCGATCTCGTCACGCTGTTCGGCGAGGCGCGCCAATTCGTGGTGCGCGCTGAAGTTATCCGGCGAATCCTGTAACGCCGCCTTCCAGCGCTCGATGCCCTCCGCAAGCGGACGGTCGATATTCTGAAAAGCCGTCTCCGCGGTCGGATTTCCCTTTTTCCGGATGCGGTCGAAAGTCCGGCGGGCCTCCGTCTCCTGTCCGGTTTCATAGGCGAGGAAGGCGTATTCCATAGCCGCGGCATCGTCGGCGGGGTCGAGGCGGGCAGCTTCGGCGAATTCCTCGCGCGCGGCCTGGTTTTCTCCGATTTTCAAGAGCGTATACGCCAGATCCTTATGAATCGCCGGCTTTTGTGGGGCGCCAGCAATTGCCTTGCGAAACAAACCCACGGCGGCGTCATACCGGCGGGCGCGGAGCGCCGCATAGGCGCCATCCAAGTCGCCATACGAGGAATCGGCGGCCAGCACCGGGGCAAGTACCGCTAAATGCAACAGAAATCGAGTCAATGGCGCCACGAATATTCCGGGGTATAGCTCTAGTGCTAAATCAACCCTGGATTTCTCGCCCGGGGATGGATTAGGATTCTGGCATGCGGTTCCTATCGCTGATCGTGAAGAACAGTCTCCGAAACCGGCGCCGGAGCATCTTGACCATTGGCAGCATCGGGGTCTCTCTTTGTCTGCTCGGCGTGCTGCTGGCGGTTTACCAGGCCCTTTTCCATTCCGATCCCACTCCGGCCCAAGCCCTACGGCTGGTGACGCGGCACAAAGTGGGACTGGCGCAGCCGCTGCCCAATTCTTACCTGCCGCGGATCGAACGGGTTCCCGGAGTCAAGGGAGCCATGATCTGGCAATGGTTCGGAGGCAAATACAAAGACGAGCGCGACACCAAGAATTTCTTCGCCCGTTTCGGATGTCAGCCCGACCGGTTGCACGTCATGCGGCCGGAATACACGATGCCGGAAGACTGGTGGAAGCGGTTTATCTCGGATCGCACGTCGGCGATCATTTCGCGCCGGACGGCCGGCGAGCTGGGGCTGCACATCGGCGATCGCGTGACGCTGGTGGGCGATATTTTCCCGGTGACGCTGGAACTTCATCTGGTGGGTATCTTCAACGATCCTCTAAACGAACAGTCGCTGTATTTCCATTACGACTACTTGAACGAGAGCCTGGCCCCAACCAGTGGTCAGCGGAACACCGTTGGAACATTCCAGATCCTGGCGGACACGCCCTCCGACGTTCCCCGGATCGCGGAAACCATCGACAAGGAATTCGACAATTCGCCGGCGCCGACCAAAACAGAAACCGAACAGCAATTCGCGCTGAGCTTTGTCTCCTTCCTCGGCAACCTGAAGCTTTTTCTGATGGCCATTTGCGGGGCGGTGACATTCACCATTTTGCTGGTTTCGGCCAATACCATCTCCATGTCGGTGCGGGAGCGGGTGCGCGAGGTCGGCGTGTTGAAGACCCTCGGATTCACCCCATCCAACATTCTGGAGATCATCCTCGGAGAATCGATAGTGACCTCTCTCATCGGAGGCGCCATCGGATGCCTGCTGGCCTCCGGAATGTGCCTGGTGGCGCGCTCCGGGCTGGGCTTGTTTGTGACGAATCTCACGCTAACGCCGGGCGTTGCGGCGATTTCGATGGCGGTGGCGCTGATGGTGGGACTGGTAAGCTCCTTTCTGCCGGCGTGGAGCGCATCCCGGACTTCCATTCTGGACTCTTTGCGATTTTCGGGCTAGCGGTCACACGCACTGAACTTCGATGCCGCAGGCTTCAAATTGCTTCACCGCTTCCGGCGATGCGTCGCAGTCTGTAATGAGAAGATCCACCGATTCAATCGGACAGATGAGGCAGCTTGCCACGACCCCCAGTTTCGTGTGATCGGCCACGGCCACCTTCTTCCGCGCCTGGCGGACCATCAGGCTGTTGATCTCCGCCTCGTCGGGATCGTTCGAGGTGAGTCCCCGGTCCGGGTCCACTCCATTCGCGCCCAGAAAGGCAATGGCGGGAAATAAGTGGCTGATGGTGTGCGCGGCGGGCGGACCCACCAGACTGAACCAATCGCCGCGCAGATAGCCCCCGGTGACGATCACGTTGATATCCTTGCGCTTGGACAGCTCCATGGCTACGTTGACCGCGTTGGTGACGACGGAAACGCAGCGGCGCTGGCGCATGCTGCGTATGATTTCCGTGGTCGTGGTTCCGGCGGTCAGAATGATGGTGTCGCCGTCCTGAATCAACTCCGCCGCGGCGTTGGCGATGCGGCGCTTTTCCGCGGCCTGCCGGCCGATCTCCTCTTGAAAAGACGAATCGTGGCGGAACGGCTCATAGAACAACGGCGCGATGGAAATCGCCCCGCCATGCACGCGGCGCAGGAGGGCCTGCCCTTCGAGATCCTGCAGGTCGCGGCGAACCGTGGCTACCGAAACGCCCAGGGTCTGAACCAGATCCTGAATGGAGACCGAGCCGCGCGTCTGCAGCTCGCGCAGGATGTGCTCTGCGCGCGCATGGGTGGAGCTGCTATTGGAATTGTCCGCCATCGATTCACACAACTGCGTGGGATGCCGCAAGCATACACCGATCGAGGCGCGCCCGGCAACAAACAGACGCGCTAGCGCGACAGAGCAGCCAGTTCGACACCGGTTTCCTGAGCGACCCTGGCATGCAGGCTATTGCCGTGCGCGTCCATGGTGACGATGGCCGCGAAATCCTTCACGCGCAGATGCCACATCGCTTCCGGGATGCCGAAATCCAGCAAATGAACAGCCAGCACTTCCTCGACGCAACGGGCATAGAACTGCGCCGCCCCGCCGATGGCGTTCAGATATACCGCGCCGCATTCCTGGAGGCCTTCCAGCGTTTTGGCGCCCATGCCGCCTTTGCCGATGACGGCGCGCACACCATAGCGGCGAAGGATATCGGCCTGGTAAGGCTCTTCGCGAATACTCGTGGTGGGTCCGGCGGCCCGGATCGTCCATTTCTCGCCCTGTTGGAGAACCACCGGGCCGCAGTGGTAGAGGACCGAACCCCGCAGGTCCACCGGCGGCGGGTTCTTCATCAGGTGAGCATGCACCGCATCGCGTCCGGTATAGACTTCGCCCGAGATCAGCACGACGTCGCCCACTTTCAGGCCGCGGATCGTCTGTTCGTCCAGGGGCGGACGGAGAACCAGTTCGCGGCCGGTGAGCGGGAAGCCCTCCTGCGCGGCCATGCGCCGAACTTGCTTTTCGGGGTCGCGGTAGAGCCATTTGGTAATCGCTCCCG
>DASZVV010000226.1:0-5571 GCA_035546955.1 Bryobacteraceae bacterium | reverse complement strand
GCGGCCGGCTTCGTATGCGCCGAAGACCTGGCCGCCGATTTTGGAGGCGACGACGAAGAAGCGAACGGGAAGGAGGTCAATGTGAGTGAAGCCCCAGATGATTTCCTGTACGTGGAGGAGCTCGCGGAATTCGTCTTCGGTTTTGAGGTCGTGGATGGAGATGGAGGTGGATGTCACCGTTTGGCCTCCTGCCAGAGGGCTTCCAGGTCGGCGATGGGAGTGTCGCTGAGGATTTTCCCTTCTTCGCCGAGGCGCTGTTCGATATGGGAGAAGCGGCGGCGGAATTTGGCGTTGGTGCGGCGGAGGGCTTGTTCGGGATCAACCTTCGAGAAGCGGGCGAGATTGACGATGGTGAAAAGGATATCGCCCATTTCGTCTTCGGCCGCGTGCGCGGAACCGCCGGCGATGGCTTCGCGATATTCCGCGATCTCTTCTTCGAGTTTGGCGATGACCTGTTCGGCGTTATCCCAGTCAAAGCCGGAGCGCGCGGCGCGGGAGGAGATTTGCTGGGCTTCGAGCAGGGCGGGCTGGGCACGGGGAATACCGTCGAGCAGTCCTTTGGGTTTATCGTGGTGTTCCTGCTTTTCGGCGGCTTTGACGGAGTCCCAGATTTTCAGGACTTCATCGCCGGTGCGGGCGGTTTCGTCACCGAAGATGTGGGGATGGCGGCGGATGAGTTTGGCGTTGATGGCGTCCAGGCAATCGGCGAAGGTGAAATGACCTTCTTCGGAAGCCATCTGGGCGTAGAAAACAGCCTGGAGGATGAAGTCGCCGAGTTCGTCGCGGAGGTCGATCCAGTCGCGGCGATCGATGGCGTCCAGGACTTCGTAGGTTTCTTCGACGGTGTATTTTTTGATGGAGTCGAAGGATTGTTCGCGATCCCAGGGGCAGCCATCGGGGGCGCGAAGGCGGGCCATGATGTCGAGGAGTTGCTGGAGTTTAGGGCCGGCGCTGGTGGGGTCGTCGGGCATGGCTGGTACGAGGGTAGCATTGGGGGAACCGGTTGCTTCCGGGGTGGGCGTCTAAGCCCGCAAGGCTTCGATTACGGCGGCCGGGTTCTTGTCGATCACCTTAAGATAGGCTCTGATGGCGCCGAGCGGGGCACCCTTCTTACTTTCCCAATCCTGCAGGGTTCGGCGATTCAGGGCGAAGGCGTCAGCGAACTGTGCCTGAGACATGCCGGTCTTTTTCCGAATCGCTCTGACGTCCATCGGCCGTGGCAGAGTGTAGACCTCGGCTTCGATCTCTCCACGCTGGTACGCGAGAATGTCTTTGGCGGAAGCGATCAGCATCCGGCCGAAAGCGGTTCCCATTTTCTTAGTCCTTTTGGTGCTCGATGGCCGCGGCGATTTGGCGGAGCTCTTTACATTCTTCATGAGTTAGATTCTTTTTCTGGTTCTTTGCGTAAATTGCCTGGAGGCAGATTTCTGCACCAGAGATGAAATATCAGAAGATGTCCCGGACGCCGCCGCTCTTGCCATGACTATCTCGTCTCCACCGGGCTTCGCGAAATCCACCGGTGCCGGGAATCACGGGAAAACTCAGCGGATTGGCCATGATCGCGTGTTCCATCGCATCTCTCTCCTTCGTCGAGAGCAGCCTTTTGACCGCTCTTGTATATCCCGGAAGGGCGACGATTCATCTCTATTATTTAGTGTACTGAATTTCAGTATAAAGCCTCATTGGGAGGGCGAGACGAAGCGCACAGGACTGAACGCCCGCGCGCCGAAGCCCCGCCCTACATGGCGAAGGTAAACTGGGGTTTATGGCGGATTTGGAAGACGAAGGCGGGCGTCCTGAGCTTCCGGCTGCGGACTTCGATTTTCTGGTGTATTCGCTGCGGCTGCAGGCGGAACTGAACATGGGGCTGTTGCCGTCGGATGAGGATGAGGAGCCGGATCTGGAGCGGGGGCGACACAACATCGATCTGCTTGCCATGCTGCAGGAGAAGACGAGGGGAAATCTCACGCCTGAGGAACAACGTAGTCTGGATAGTTCCGTCACGGAACTGCGCTTCCGGTTTGTGGAAGCGGTTGGGCGGCAGAAGCGGTAGATGTCTCTTTCCATCAGGGTGCTCGGGTCGGGAACGAGCGCGGGAGTTCCGACTATCGGGTGTGAGTGCGCGACGTGTACGTCGACCGATCCGCGGGATACGCGGCTGCGGCCTTCGATTCTGATTCGGCACACGCAGGCGGGCGGGGAAGTGCGGTACATTCTCATCGACACAACGCCGGATTTTCGGGCGCAGATGCTGGCGGCGCGGATTCCACGGCTCGACGCGATTGTTTACACCCACGATCATGCGGACCATATTCTGGGGCTGGACGATGTGCGTCCGTTCAACTACCGGCAGGGCGTGATTCCGTTGTACGCGGCGGCGAATACGCTGGCCGCGATTCAGCGCGTGTTTTCGTACGCGTTCGATGACCGGAAACATCTGCAATATGTGCCGAAGCTGGATGCGCATGCGATCGGGGATGAGCCGTTCGATGCTATGGGGTTGAGGGTGGAGCCGATTCCGGTGATCCACGGGAAGGAACGGATCTACGGTTTTCGCTTCGAGAATGCGGCGTACCTTACGGACAACAGCGAGGTGCCCGAGGAGTCTGTCGCGAAGCTCGGCGGGCTGGATGTGCTGTTTCTCGATGCGCTGCGGCACAAGGAGCATCCGACGCATTCGACGGTGGCGCACGCGATCGAGACCGCGCGGCGGATTGGAGCGCGGCGGACGTTCTTCACGCACATGTCCCATGACCTGAAGCATGAGGAGACGGAGCGATTGCTGCCGGAGGGGATGCAATTGGCTTATGACGGACTGGAAATTGAGGTGAACGCGGGGGCATGAGGGCGTTCCGGTCGTTGGCGGAGGTCCCGGGGGACTTCGGGCCTTCGGTCATTGCTATCGGAAATTTCGACGGGGTGCACGCGGGGCATCGGATGATTCTGCGGCGCGTGGCGGAGATCGCGCGCGCGCGGGAGCTGACGCCGGCGGTGCTGACGTTCGATCCGCATCCGGCGCGGGTGCTGGCTCCGGAGCGCGCGCCGCGATTGATTTCGACGATTGCGCAGCGGCTGCGGCGGATGGAAAGCGAAGGCGTGGAGGCGGCGATGCTGCTGGCGTTTTCGAAAGAACTGGCGATGCTCTCGCCGGAAGAGTTTGCGCGCGAGGTGCTGGCCGAGAAGCTGCACGCGGGGGTAGTGATCGTCGGAGAAGATTTCCGGTTCGGGTATAAGCAGGCGGGCGATCTTTCGACGCTGCGGGAGCTGGGAACGCGGCTCGGGTTTGAGGTGGAATCGGCGGGGTCGATTCAGTGGCGGGGGGCGCGGATCAGCAGCACGGCGGTGCGCAAGCTGGTGGAGGCGGGGCAGGTCTCGAAGGCGTGCCGGATGCTGGGTGGGCCGTTCGCGCTGGAAGGCGCGGTGGTGAAGGGGCACGGAGTGGGGTCGAAGCAGACTGTGCCGACGCTGAATCTGGCGCCGGAGAATGAGCTGCTGCCGGCGGTGGGCGTGTATGTGACGGAGACGCTGGATGAGGGGCGAGGCCGGCGGTGGAAATCGATCACGAATGTGGGGTATCGGCCGACGTTCGATGGCGAGGGGTTGACGGTGGAGACGTTTCTGCTGGAGCCGCTCGATGGCGAGACGCCGGAGCGCATTGAAGTCAGTTTTTTGAAGTTCGTGCGCGCGGAGAGGAAGTTCGATTCGCCGGAATTGCTGCGAGAGCAGATTATGCGGGACGTGGCGGTGGCAAAGAAGGTGCACGAACGCCGGGCGCGGCTGCTGGCCGAAGTTCGTACAAAATCGTGACATTCTGAGACGGTTCCGCGCGTTACGATGACCTTGCATGAAGATGCCGGGGCGGGCGCAGGGGGCGTGGATCGGGCAGGCGGTGTTGATCGTGCTGCCTGTGGCGATCCTTTCCGGTGTTGCCCTCCATTTCCTTCGTGAGGACCGGGCGGCGATTGAGCAGGACGCGAAGAATCGCGCGAATGCGATTGCGCCTGAGGTGGCGCGGCAGCTGGGGGATCAAATCAGCGCGTATCTTGCGGATGGCCGGAAGAAGGGGCTGTTCACGCAGGGGGCGATTGTCGATGGTCAGGGGAGGGCGGCGACGGATTATTCACATCTGCCGCAACCGGCCGCATGGACTGATAACCTGCCGGCGCGCGAGGCCGGGCTTTGGCGAGCGGCGGAGGAAGCGCGGTTTGAGCATCCGGACGCGAAGGCCGCGGCGACCGCGCTGACGGCGCTTGCGCAGCCGGCGAACTCCGAGGTCGTGCGCGCGAATGCGGAACTGGGGCTGCTGGCCGCGGCGGAACCTGGCGGCGACTCGGGATCGCTGATTCGCCGAGCTCTGCGTGTCGCTCAGGAATATCCATATGAAGTCACGGAAGCCGGGGTGCAGGTATCGGATGCCGCGTTGTTTCTGGCGCTGCGGCATGTGAAGGGGGATCTTTCGCCCGACCTGGTCAGTGCTCTTGAGAGTCAGATTGCGCGGCAGCCGTCGTTTCTGACGGTGTACCTGCTGGATGCAGCGGCGGGCGCGGTGAATTCGGAGTCCGCGAAAAGCACTGTCGCGCAGTTGCGCGATAAATGGCGGGCGGCGGAGGACCAGCGGCAAGAGATCCGCTATCAGATGCAGGACTTCGGGCCGCGTTTGTGGCGTCAGAAAACAGCCACGATTCTCTACTCGAACAGGCAGTCACCCAAGGGATCGAGCTTTGAGTATGCGGATGTGGCCTTGTGCGTTCCCGCGAGCACGGGATGGGCGATAACGTTGTTTCCCGTTGAACCGCTGCGGCGCGCGCTTCGTGTGGATGTGCCCGATTACATGGGAGCGTGGCTCAATGTGGAGGGGCAGCGGTGGGGGATCCGCGGTGGGTGGGGTCCGAAATTCCCGCCACTTGGCTATGCGAAGGCGAGCTTCTCATTCGACGGCGCGAAATATCCATTTCTTCTGGCTCTCGATCTTTCGAATGCCGAACGGCTTTACGCGCCTTATCGCCGGCGGCTGGTGATGATTCAGTGGCTGATTTTTTGTGCGGTTGCGGCATCGCTGCTGGGATTGTGGCGTTTGTGGCAGACCTACCGCGATCAGATGCGGCTGAATGAAATGAAGTCGAACCTGGTTTCGAGCGTGTCGCATGAGCTGCGCGCGCCGATTGCGGCGGTGCGGCTGATGGCGGAGAGCCTCGAAAGCGGCCGCGTGGATGGCGCGGAGAAGCAGAAGGATTATTACCGGCTGATTGTGCGGGGGTGCGGCAGGCTTTCGTCGCTGGTGGAGAATGTGCTGGATTTTTCGCGCATCGATCAGGGGCGCAAGAAGTATCATTTCGAGCCGCTGGATGCGATGGCGCTGCTGCGGCATACGATGATGCTGATGCAGCCGGGGGCGGCGGAGCGACAGGTGACGTTGCGGCTGGTGGAGCCGCCCGCGGAATTTGCGGATTTACAACCGGCGTGGGACAGCGAGGCGGTCGAGCAGAGCCTTGTGAATCTGATCGATAACGCGATCAAGCATTCGCCGGCGGATGCGGAAGTACGCGTCGAGGTGGAGCTACGGGATGCGGC
>DASZVV010000225.1:0-5897 GCA_035546955.1 Bryobacteraceae bacterium | reverse complement strand
CGGAAGGGCCTGCGCTGGTAGTGGCGCATCGTATCGACACGATCAAAGAGTGGCTCGATTCGGAAGGGCTGGGGGAGCAGTTTCATCCGAGTTACACGCGCATGGTGCCGGCGCATCATGTGACACATCTGGAACTGATCGGATGTCCGGACCCGGATCCGGTGTACACGCGGTTTTTCGATCCGAAGCTGGGGACGCTGCCGCGCGATCTGGATGCGATCGGTGAGGCTTACATCGGGGCTCTGGCGAAGGAAGTTTCGCAGTGGGTTTCGAATCTGCCGGAGAAGGAGCCGATCGGCGTTTGTTTTTCGGGCGGGATCGACAGCGGCAGCGTTTTCGCGGTGACCTATCACGTGCTGCTGAAGCTGGGGATCAGTCCTTCCCGGCTGAAGGCGTTCACGCTCGATCTGGGGAATGGGCCGGATGTGAAGCAGGCGCGGGAGTTTCTGGACCGGCTCCATCTGGGGCTGTTTCTGGAGCCGATCGAAGCGGATGCGGCGTCGCTCAATGCGGAAGAGACGATTCAGATTGTGGAGGATTACAAGCCGCTCGATATCGAATCCGGCACGATGGCGCTGGCGTTGTGCCGCGGGATTCGGGCGCGGTATCCGGAGTGGAAGTACCTGATTGATGGCGATGGCGGCGATGAAAATCTGAAGGACTATCCGATCGAGGAGAATCCGGAGCTGACGATTCGGAGCGTAATCCACAACCAGATGCTGTATCAGGAAGGATGGGGCGTCGGGAAGATCAAGCATTCGCTCACGTACTCAGGCGGGCTGAGCCGGTCCTATACGCGGACGTATGCGACGGCGCACCATTGCGGATTTTCGGGATTCAGTCCGTACACGCGGCCGTCGGTGATCGGCGTGTCCGAGGCGATTCCGTTTATCGCGCTGACGAATTACGACGTGCCGACGCTGTATTCGCTCAAAGGCGATATTGTGGCGCGCGGCGTGAAGGCGGTGACGGGGCTTGATATGCCGGTATTCGAGAAGCGGCGGTTCCAGCATGGAGCGGTGCCGAAGGAAGTGCTGCGCGAAAAGCTGCCGTACCGCGAGGCGGAGTACCGGCGGCAATTCCTTTCGCTGTATAGCTGATGCTGTCTGTCTATCCGGACGCGGCTTATCCAGAAACCGGTGGGGAACGGGACCGGTGGATTCTGGCGCGGCGCGGTGCGCGCGCGGAGATGGATCCGCGGCGACCGTGGGCGTTTTTCGCGGAGGAAGAGCGCTCGAAGGATGGCGAAATCGTGCCGGTGGCGACGGTGTTTCTGACGAATCGGGAATGTCCGTGGCGGTGTTTGATGTGCGATCTGTGGAAGAACACGCTGGCCGGGAGTGTGCCGGCCGGAGCCATTCCGGAGCAGATCGATTTTGCATTAAAACAACTGCCGGCGGCGCGGCAAATCAAGCTTTATAACAGCGGGAGTTTTTTCGATCCGCGAGCGATTCCGGTGGAGGACTATCCGGCGATTGCGGAGCGGGTTCGTTTGTTCGAGCGTGTGATCGTGGAGAATCATCCGGCACTGGTGGGTGAGGCGGCTGTGCGATTTCGGGATCTGGTGGGGCAGCCGCTGGAGGTCGCGATGGGGCTCGAAACGGCGCATCCGGAAATTCTGGCGAAGCTGAATAAGCGAATGACGCTCCGGCAGTTCCGGACGGCAGCGGATTTTCTGCGGGCGAACGCGATCGATCTTCGAGTGTTCATTCTGGTGAAGCCTCCGTTTATGCGGGAGGAAGAGGCCGTGGAGTGGGCCGCGCGATCGGTCGATTTCGCGTTCGATTGCGGGGCGACCGCAATTACGCTGATTCCAACGCGCGGGGGCAACGGGGCGATGGAGGAGCTGGAGTTTTCGCCGCCGCGGCTTCAGACGCTGGAGGCCGCGTTTGAATATGGCCGGGGGTTGCGGCGCGGGCGGGTGTTCGTGGACTTGTGGGATGTACGTTCGGACGAGGCGGGGCGTGTGGAGCGTTTGCGGGAGTTGAATCTGACGCAGTGAGCAAGCGCTGGGATCTTATCGTCGTCGGGTCGGGATTCGGCGGATCGCTGCTGGCGATGATGGCGCGGCGGCGGGGGCTCTCGACCGTGATGATCGAGAAGGGGACGCATCCGCGGTTTGCGATCGGGGAATCGACGACGCCGCTTTCGAATCTGCTGCTCGAAGAGATTGCGGACCGCTATGATCTGCCGCGATTGAAGCCGCTGACGAAGTGGGGGACGTGGCAGGGAACCTATCCTGAGCTGGCGTGCGGGCTGAAGCGGGGGTTCAGTTTTTATCCGCATCCGGGTGTGGAAGGGAAGCGTCCGCTGCTGGTGGCGGCGAGTCCGAATGATGGTTCGGCGGATACCCATTGGTATCGCGCGGACTTCGACCAATTCCTGGTGAAGGAAGCGCAGGCGATGGGAGTGGAGTATGTGGACCGGACCGCTCTGACGTTTTTCCAGGAGACCGATGATGGGGTTGAGGTGGATGGATTCCGCGGGCGATTTCTGGTGGATGCTTCGGGGCCGCGCGGATTTTTGCATCGAGCGTCAGGGCTGGAGGAACGGGAGTTTCCCGGCTATCCGAAAACCCAGGCGCTGTATTCGCATTTTTCGAATGTGGGGCTGATGGGCGGCGAGGCAGGGATGCCGTATCCGCCCGACGACGCGGCTCTGCATCATGTGTTCGATGGCGGCTGGATCTGGGTGCTGCGGTTCAACAACGGGCTGACGAGCGCTGGCGTCGCGGCGACGGATGCGGTGGCCGAGCGCTTCGGATTCGCGGAGGGCGGGGCGGCGTGGAGTCGGCTGCTCGATTCGCTGCCGGCTGTGAAAGGGCAGTTCGCAGGGGCGAGGGCGGAATTGCCGTTTGTCCATATGCCTCGACTTTCGTTCCGGACGAGCAGGATCGCAGGGCGGCGGTGGGCGATGCTGCCTTCGTCCGCGGGGTTCATCGATCCGTTGCTTTCGACCGGATTTCCCTTAACTCTCTTCGGCGTGGCGCGGCTGGGGGAGATGCTGGCGGGCGATTGGGATGCGGAAGCGTACGCCGAGACGACAAATGCGGAGGCGAGTGCAACGGCGAGACTAATCGGCGCACTATATGGTTCCATGGGCGATTTCCCGCTGTTTGCGCGGGTATCGTTGCTGTACTTTGCAGCGGCCAGCTTTGCGGAAACGGCGCGGCGGCTGGAGCAGAAGGAGATGGCATCCTCGTTTCTGCTGTGCGGCGATCCGGTGTTCGGGCCGGCGAGCGCCAGGCTCTGCGAGCGGGTGATGCGAGGCGAAAAGGTGTCGGAATCGGACGTTTTTCGGGTAATCGAGCAGTTCGACGTGGCGGGTTTATGCCGACCGGACCGGCGTAACTGGTATCCGGTGGATGCCGCCGATCTGCTGGGTGCGGCGGCGAAACTGGGCGCGGCAGAAGGCGAACTCAGGCGTCTGCTGTCGCGGGCTGGATTTTGAATCGGTGTTAGAATGAGGACCACCGGCAATGGAGAATAAGCTGGAAACGGGAGTTACGGCGCCACTGGAGACGGCCGACTCCACGCTGTTCCGGCGGGTCTGCGGACGTTTCCCGACTGGAGTCACGGTGATTACGGTGCGGGATGCCGGAGGGCATCCGCATGGGGTGACCATCAGCTCATTCTCTTCGCTTTCGCTCGAGCCGAAGCTCGTCATGGTTTGCCTCGATTTACGGAGCGGCGTTCTGGGGCACTTTCTCGAAAGCACGCATTTCGCGATCAATATTCTGGCGGAACACCAGGAGCAGCATTCGCGGCGGTTTGCTTCGACTTCAGAGAGCCGTTTTCATGGCGTGGACTGGCGTGAGGCGGAATCCGGCGTGCCGCTGCTCGATGGAGCGCTGGCGCATCTGGAGTGCAAGACCACGCGATGGTTTGAGGCGGGCGATCACGTGGTGCTGATTGGCGAGGTATTGCGCGCGGGATATCGCGATGGCAAACCGCTCGTTTATTTCGCCAGTAAATACGCGACGCTGCTGTAGGGCTGGATCAGCGCACAGGGGTGCGGAGATCGCTGTCTGTGAAGCGGAGGTCGCGGTCCAGAGTCATATCCATCGTGGTGCCGGCGGGCAGGACGACCTGTTTTCCCCGAGATCCGAAAACACTGGCGAGGCCGGCGACTGCGCCGCCCGCCGCGCCGAGGCCGGCGCCCGCTCCGATGTGGCCCGCGGCGCTGCCGACCGCAGCTCCGACTCCCGTTCCGATAGCGGTGGTTTTGGCGACCTTGCCGGCGTCATCGCCTTTGCTGCTTTCGCTCTCGATTTTGCCTTCGGATTTGTCCAGGCTGCCGACGGTATCGACACTATCGGGGCGTGAGCGGAGATCGCGCGAGATGCCGCTGTTGCGGAGAGTGATCGTGTCGTATTCGAGCGCGAGTTCGGCTTTGCCTTTGACGCGGCCGGCGGATTTCGCGTCCGTGACGCGACCGTTGACATAGCTGCCCTGCGGGATGATGAGGTGGCCATTGATGAAGACGGGGACGGCGGTTTCGAGATAGATGCGGTCGCCCTTGACGGTGGATTTCGTGTTGACGGCGTTGGTGAGGCGCAGAAGAATGTGGGTGCCGGCGGGGACTATGTATTCGTTGGGGGCTGGGGGCGCGGGGGCCGCGGGACGGGTGAGGAGAGACTGCTCCGGACGAGGCGCGGGAGCGGGCGATGTGGCCGCAGGAGCGGACGGGTTCACGTAGACCAGTTCGGACTCGGTTTCTCCGGAAGGGCGCGTGATTTCGCGGGTGATGGTGAGGGTATTTCCATCGCGCGATTTGCTCCAGCGCTCGAATACCGAATAGTTCGAGGCGGGGTTGTTGTCAGGGGCGCTGACGATGATGTTGACGAGCAGCGCGTCGCCTTCCCACTTGGTGACGGCGCTCTTCTGGAGATCGCCGGTCTGGTATTTCCGGGTACGACCGTCGAGGGGATAGATAGAGACGGATGCGGGGGCTGTCGCCGTAACGGAGGTGGCGGACTGTTCCACGCGGAGCGAGGCGTCAGCCGGGACGGAGGTATCGGCGATGTTGCTGTGGGAACGGTCGAGCGTCCAGGAGCCCGAGAAATCGCGCTCGGGCTGGGCCGCGGCGTTGAGGGCCGCGAACAGAGACAGAAAAGAAATGACGGTCAGCCAGCGCATATGTGAAAGATAACAGGAGAAGATTACGTCTTCTTTAAGACGCAATTTCCGGCCTGGAGGTTCCGGCTGTAATAATCCGCCACGGCATCCGTCTGGGTAATTGAAGCGCCGATTTCGCGCTAGCATGGAAGGAGAATATGATGCGAATTACCTGTCTCACTGCCGGTCTGGCTTTCTCGGCGCTGGTTTGCGCGGGGGCGAACGGGGCCGACCCGCGGCTGCTCAACCTGGTGATGCCCGACGCGAACACGCTCGCAGGGGTGAATGTCACGAACGCCGAGATCACGCCCTTCGGCCAGTATGTGCTGAATCAACTGACGCTTTCGTCGAATGACGAACTGCAGAAGTTTATTACGGCCACGGGGTTCGATCCGCGTCACGATGTGACGGAGATTCTTGCGGCAACGGACGGGAGTCTCGGGAAGCAGAGCGGGCTGGTGCTGGCGCTGGGGAATTTCAATGTGGATCAGTTGAGCGCGGCGCTCACGCAGAAGTCGCCGTCTGCTTCGAGCCAGACGTATAACGGCGCGACGCTGATTGTCGGCAACACGAACCAGCAGAACCAGGAAGCGGTCGCTTTTATGGGGAGCACGATTGCCATTCTGGGCGATGTGGCCTCGGTGAAGGCTGCGATTGACCGGTCGTCTCAGGCGAATTCGATCAATCCGGCGCTGGCGACGCAGGTGCAGAAACTGAGCCTGAATGAGGATGCGTGGGCCGTAACAACGAATTCGGTTTCCGCGCTGCTTCCGGGGCTGG
>DASZVV010000224.1:0-6717 GCA_035546955.1 Bryobacteraceae bacterium | reverse complement strand
GGCACTTCGGGCGGCTGTTCGAATTTGAGATGCGGGCGGAGATGCCCGAATTCACTGGAGCTTTGAGATGACAGACGTTGTGATGCCCCAGATGGGCGAAAGTATCGTCGAAGGAACGCTGACGAAGTGGGTGAAGAAGGTTGGGGAGAAGGTGAACGCGGATGAGCCGCTGTTCGAGATCTCGACCGACAAGGTGGATACCGAGATTCCTTCGCCCGCGTCTGGCGTGCTGACCGAAATTCTGGTGCAGGAAGGCCAGACGGTGCAGGTGAACGCTGTTGTCGCGAAGATTGACGACGGATCGTCCGCGGCTGCACCGGCACCCGCCGCGAAGGCAGAAGCTCCGAAGGCCGAAGCTCCCAGGAAGGAGCCGGATCCTGTGGCTGAGCCTGTCGCGGTGAAAACGGAGCCGTCGCCGGCAACGCCTCCTCCCGCACCTGCTCCGGCTGCCGCAGGTCCCGCGGGCCCGTTGTCTCCGCTGGTTCGGCGGATGGCGCGCGAGAACAATATCGATCTGACGAAGGTCAGGGGCACCGGCGCCGGTGGACGGATTACGAAGGAAGACGTGGAAGGCTTCATGAAGGGCGGGGCTCCGGCTGCTGCTCCGGCCCAGGCTGCTCCCGCTGCGGCGCCCGCGCCGGCTGCTCCGAAGTTCAGCTTCGACGGCGCGAAGACGCGCGTGGAACCGATGAGCACGATGCGGCAGAAAATTGCCGAGCACATGGTGATGAGCAAGCGCGTTTCCGCCCATGTCACCACGGTGCACCGCGTCGATATGACGAAGGTTGCGAAGATGCGTGCGAAGCACAAGGACGCGTTCGCGGCTCGGCACGGGATGTCGCTCACTTTCCTGCCGTTCGTGACGCGCGCGGCGGCGATGGCATTGGCGGAGTATCCGATCTTCAACGCATCGATCGACGGGACGAACATTGTTTATCATGCCGACGTGAATATAGGGATCGCTGTGGCGCTCGATGGCGGGTTGATCGTGCCGGTGATCAAGTCCGCGGATGAGAAGAATGTGACGGGGCTGCAGAAGTCGATTGTCGATCTGGCGGGCCGTGCGCGTTCGAAGCAGCTGAAGCCGGATGACATTGCGGGCGGGACGTTCTCGATCACGAACTTCGGTAGCTTCGGCAGCGTGTTCGCGACGCCGGTGATCAATCAGCCGCAGGTGGCGATTCTGGGAGTTGGCGCGGTGGAAAAGGTTCCTGCGATTGTGGACGACATGATTGCGATCCGGTCGCAGGCGTTTCTGGCGCTGACGTTCGATCACCGGCTGATTGATGGAGCGCTGGCGGATCAGTTTACGGGCCGGGTGAAGGCGATTCTTGAGGGGTGGACGGAAGAGATCGCTTAGAGAGCGGCGAGTTCTTTGAGGCGGCGAATGACAGTGGTCAGTTGCTGCTGACTGGCCGGGTCCGGGAAGAGGTGCCCTGGCAAAGAATCGATGAATGCGGGCATTGCAAGCAAGGTTGAAAACTGCGAGCTGAGATAATCTCGCAGTTCTTCGGTCTGCCGGCGGGATTCTTTGACAATCTCCGGCCGGCCGTCAGTGACATAGATCAGATCTTCGATATCGTGGCTTCCCAAAAAGTCGCAGTTTCCACGACCGTGGAATGCTTCGATTTTGGTCGCGAGGAAGTAAGGCGCGGTCACCAGGCGTATTTCGAGGCCCTTGCCGATGCGCCGCGTGCCGGCGGTATCATGGCATTCGCATACCACCGATTCGAGAAACCCAGTACATGTTCATCCAGCGGCATCACATCCAGGACTGTGGCTTTCTGAACCCACCGGCATAGCGGCGCACCGCCGCTCGTAATCTTCGGAGAACCCGAGCGCCCGGAGGCGTTCTCCGAACGCCGCGTACTCCGCGTAAGACGTGATCTCGGCGATGGCATCGACATCAAGGGTTGTGCGCGGAGGGCCGGCGCCTTCGTCGCTGATGAGAAGAGCTGTTATAGCTCCGCCGACGAAAACCAACTCATCGAGTATTGGCCGCAGCAGATTTGCGACCGCGACAACCTGCGCGGAATCAGTTTCCGGCATGTACTACCTGCAGGCGGCGGTGGAGTTCGGCTTCGGCGAGTTTTCTCTCGCGCACGCGACCATCCCGCAGGGTGTCCGTGAGGGCGAGCAGTTCATAGAATTTCTTGTCCCGCAACGCGGCTGCGGGCGCCTTCTTGTAGAGCGGGGCCAGAGCGACACCTCGCTGTTTCCCGTCAGGATAGGGCCAGACCGGAGCGGGATCGCTGCCGCGGGTCATTAACTGTCGGAGTGGCGCTGCGCCCCAGGATGTCGCGACGCCGCGGGTGAGTTCGCCTCGTTCAGCAGGGAAGACGTAGCGTAGCCCGTGAATCAGGAAAGATTCCATTGCCGCCAGATTCGGGCGCTCGGCGAGCATGGGGCCATGCAGCAACCCGCTCGTTTGGGCGCGCTTTATGCTGGCATGAACTTCCGAAGCGCTCATGCCCAGTTCAGAAGCCAGTTGGGAATACGGTGGACGGCGTCCACCGGCTGCGACGAGCTTGAGGAGTACGTAAACGTCCTGCGGCTTAAGGGCCATGCCTCTATTGTATATTCGCAATTCGCGAATATCGAATGCGAGTCAGTTTTCGGTGGGTTTTTCCGCGTGGTCGATGACGACGGTGTCGAAGGGCGCGGTGGTTGGCTCGAGCCTCAGACCGAGTTGCTGCTGGAGGGCGGTTTCGAGCGTGGGAAGGTCGGAGCCGGGCGCTCCAGCGGGAGCGGTCGGGTCGCTCAGCCATTCGAGGGTGAAATCGTATTTGCCGGTGAGGCCGGTCTTTTCGAAGACAGGCCTTCGGGCGTAAAGGCCGATCTGGTTTTCGACGGCATCCGGGATGGAAATATTCCTGCCCTCGATCCGGAGCGCGAAGCGGCCGATTGAATACGTGTTCAGCTTCCGATCTCCTCCGGCTGCATCCTTCAGCTTCGGGCCGCCTTTACTCACCACCAGATTCCACGCGGGAAATTCTCTCGAAACCTGGTGGATCTGCAGGTGAAAGCGATCTTTCAGCAGCGTCCGGAGCATGAGGCGGATTTGTTCGGCTGAGGGAGTTTCACCCGGCGCCGCCTTCGCGATGACTTCGAAGAGCGTAGCCTCACTCAGCATCTTGTGGCCTGCTGATGCCCACTCCGGGCCTCCGGAAAGCTGAAAGTCCTGGAGATTCCACGCATATTCCACGAGCCCATATAGGTCAGTGTGTTCCGCGTCGAGTGTGTTGCCGCGGATGAAGACACCGACGCTTCCATTGCCGGTCCACTTCGTGGGCTTGACAGAGGCGACGTCGAAAGCGGGCTGCGCCAGTGCCGCCGTTCCTGCGAAGAGGACCAGGAGTGCGAGTCTCATACTCTCCTCAGACTACCAGCGATCAGGTGTATCCTGAAGGTGCCGATCCGAAAAACAAAGCAGGTCCAAAATGTTTTCCGTCATTACTGTTGTTCTGCTCGCCCTGATCGTGATTTTGCTGCTGGTGCTGCTGCTTCGTCCGCGGCCGGCGGATTCCCGCGATGACATCGCGCGTTTGCGGCAGGGAATGGCGGATGAATCGCGTGCGCTGCGCGAAGAACTGGCTGGCGGGCTCCAGCGGTACGCGATGCAGACCGACCAGCGTGCGGAATCGCTGCGGTCCGCAGTCACGTCGCAGATGGACTCGATCCGCGCCGCGATGGATCAAAAGCTCGCTGCAATCCAGACAGATAATGCCGCGAAGCTCGACCAGATGCGGCTGACGGTGGATGAAAAGCTGCAGTCCACGCTCGAAACCCGGTTGGGCGAATCGTTCCGTCTGGTGAGTGAGCGGCTGGAGCAGGTCCACAAAGGCCTCGGCGAGATGCAGAATCTGGCGAACGGCGTTGGCGACCTGAAGCGCGTGCTCGGCAATGTCACGACACGCGGCGCATGGGGCGAGGTGCAGCTCGAAAACCTGCTGACACAGATGCTCGCGCCCGGTCAGTTCGAACGGAATGTTTCGCCGACTGGAATGGGCGAGCGCGTCGAGTTTGCGATCAAGCTGCCGGGGAATGAGGCCGGCACCGTGTGGCTGCCGATCGATGCGAAGTTCCCGGCTGAAGCGTATCAGCGGCTGGTGGCGGCTTCCGAGCGCGGCGACGCGGCGGCGATCGAGGTTTGCTCGAAGGAATTGGAAACCGTGGTTCGAGCCTGTGGGAAGACTTTCAGCAGCAAATATCTGGCTCCGCCTGCGACTACCGATTTCGGGATTCTGTTCCTCGCGACCGAAGGGCTTTATGCCGAAGTGCTGCGGCGGCCGGGCCTGGCGGAATCACTCCAGGAAACGTATCGCGTGGTACTGGCCGGCCCGACGACCTTCGCCGCCCTGCTCAACAGCCTGCAGATGGGCTTCCGCACGCTGGCGATCCAGCAGCGTTCCGGCGAAGTCTGGAAGGTGCTCGGCGAAGTGAAAACGGAGTTCAGCAAGTATTCGCAGGTGCTCGAAAACATCCGCCGCAAACTGCATCAGGCAACCGAAACGGTGGAGGACGCGGCGGTACGCACGCGCGCAATCGAGAAACGCCTCCGCAAAGTGGATTCCGACGAGCAGGAACCGGATAGCCTGTTTCAGTTAGCCGGGTAACAACTGAAGCTCGCGGCGTCGTTCGGATCGCCGGAACCTTTGTAATGCGCGACCTTCGGATAAGCGCAAAGCGGGCGCGTGAGAACGTTGCCGGGATCAGTGACGGATTTTCCGGTGCCAATGAAGTGGTCGGGCGCCACCCCTTTTTCCACCCAGCGATCGAGCGCCGTCAGCAGATCGCGCTCGGGATCATCTCTGGCGCCAGGCGCGTCTGAGCCGTTTCCGAAAACGTTCGGGCCAAGTCCGCCGCCGCAGTGACTCATCCCAGGTACGAGGAACAGGCGATAGAAATCGGCGAGGTCGCCGTGCGAGGGCGTCCGGCCATCGGGATACTTCGCGAGAAACGCTTTGGCCGCTTCGTAGTAATCGATGGAATCCTGCGCGGGAATGGCGGCGTCACCCCAGCCGTGATATTGAATCAGCTTGCCGCCGCGATCGCGGAACGGCCGCAGATCCGGGTTGGTGGAATTGAGTGCGGCCGCTTTCTGATCGCCCCATGCGACGTCTGAATCGAGATTCAGAGTGCGGAAATCAGTCTTGAGATTTTCATACACCGCCTGGAGATAGAAGGTGTTCGCGAAGCCAAAGGCCGCAGGTGCGCCGCGCGGATTGCCGGGAATCAGCCAGTCCGACCATGTTCCCGCAACCGCCTCCGTGCCGGGCGCGAATCCAGGATGGATCCTCGCGCCGGTCCGCGGGTTGACAGGGCCCGAATAGATCTTTTCGAGCGCGGCGACCTGCGGCTTTGTAAGGCAGCCGGGCGAATCAGCTCCCTTGCACGTGATCGGCGCGAGTTTCGGGTGACAGGCGCGCGGATCTTCGATCAGGCCATCTTTCACGCCGTCGAGTGCGTCACATTGCTCGACGGAACTCTTCTGGATGATCGGGAGCTTCGACTGCGGAATGGTCGACGCCGGATCATCCATGAGCGCCTGCTCGATCGAAAGCGCCAGGGCCAGCAGGTGCGTCCAGTTATTCGCGGGCGCGCCCGCGATGATGCCATCGAAATCGTCGGCGAAACGCTGGGCTTCCATAAGCGCCTCGCGGCCACCGTCGGAGCATCCGACGAAGTAATTGCGGGACGTGTTCCTGCCGTAGAAAGCGTTGATAATGGCGACCGACTGCAGGCGCGTCTCATGGAGGGCACGGTAACCGAAGTCGATCAGTTTTTCGGGATGTCCGACCGCCCAGTCCGCGCCGCCGCCGGTGTGACCGTCGTCGGTACCGGCAACCGCGTAGCCGCGGCGGAGAGGTTCGGCGAAAGAACCGGCCGGCAGGCTTCCGGCCCAGCCGCCATTACCGACCTGCTCATATTTGCCGTTCCAGCCGCCGAGCGGCATCCACAGCTCGAACTTGATATCGGAATCGCTGGTGGGGCGAGTGACGGCCTGCACGTCGCAATGCGCGGGGACGTTGCGGCCCTCAGGCGCGGAGACGGCGGAGGTAATCGACGTGTGCGGGAGTTTGAGTCTGGTGAGACTGTCGCAGGTCTGTTGCGCCGCGGCCGGCCATGCGAAGAGCACGGCCGCGGCGAAGATCAGACGATTAGCTCTGCAGGTACTTGTGGAAGAAGTCCACGGAACGCTGCCACGCGAGTTTGGCGGCGTTTTCGTCATAACGCGGAGTGGTGTCGTTATGGAACCCATGGTTGACTCCTTCGTAAACGTAGCGGGTCACGCTGACGCCCGCATTCTTGAGAGCTTCCTCGAAAGCAGGCCCTGCCGAGGTAATGCGGGTATCGAGCGAGGCGTAATTTTCGAGCATCGGCGCCTTGATCTTCGATGCCTGGTCGGCCGGCTGTGCAGCCGGATAGAACGCGACGCCGGCATTCAGGTCCGAGCCGAGCTGGACGGCGAGATTATTTACCATGCCGCCGCCGAAGCAGAAGCCGATCGCGCCGAGTTTGCCGTTCGATTCCGGACGAGCCTTGAGCCAGTGCGCGGAGGCGACGAAATCCTGGAGCATCTTCGCTTTGTCGACGGTGCCGAACATCTGGGCTGCCTTCTGCTCGTCGCCCGGATAACCGCCGACCGAGGTGAGTCCATCGGGTGCGAACGCCACATAGTTCAGAAGCGCGAGGCGTCGCGCCACATCTTCGACA
>DASZVV010000223.1:0-1947 GCA_035546955.1 Bryobacteraceae bacterium | reverse complement strand
GTTTCGGTGCTGCCGGAGAGCGTGGTGATTGCGCCGGAGCGGATCCCTTCCCCGCTGAAACCGGGCGATGGCGTCGTCTTCGATGCCGCGGACTGGCGGAGTCCAGGCGAGCCCGAAGAAGGCGGACGGCTCTATTCCGTTTCATCGCGCGGGAAGAATCTCGAGATCTCGTTCGGTAATGGGACGATACGGTTCGACCGCATTCGGGCGGGCGATGTCCTTTGGCGGACGGACGATCCGGCGCTGCATGCATTTGCGAAGCCGTATACCGATGCGACGGGGCCCGTGCGGAAACAGCGCGTGGAGGTGGCGGTCACGGCCCGCGTGGGCTCGCCGCTCGAAGCAGTCTGGAGATGCGGCGCGGTAGGCGCGGCCGTAGCGTCGGAAACGCCGCTCGCGGCGGCGCGCAATCAGGGGCTATCGATCGAGGCGGTGCGGGAACAATTCTCGCGTCTGGGAAATACGCCGTATGAGCTGGGCGACGTAACGCTGGACGCGGAAGGCGCTCCGTTCGTCCCGTCGTCGCTGCTGAATTCGATCAGGCGGCAGGCCGTTGAGCAGTTGCAGGCGGCCCAAACAGCTTCTCGCTCCGCGGACGTGCGTCCTCCGCTGGAAGTGCTGGAAAGATTCCTTCGCGAAGCCCGGCATGAGACCACGGATGATCTCCGGCAACTGCATTTGCTGGTCCGTACCCCGGAGCAACTGGAGGCTGCGCTTCATCTCTCGCCGTCCAGCATCACGCTCGACTATCTCGATCTGTATGGGCTGCGGCCGTCGGTGGAACGCGTTCGTTCTTCCGGGATTCCGGTTCGCGTTGCGAGCCCTCGCGTCCTGAAGCCGGGTGAGGCGCGAATCGTGAATTTTCTGCGGAGTTTCGCTTGCCCCATTGTGGTTCGCGCCAGCGGGATTCTGCATTCCCTCGGCGATCGCGAAATGATTGGCGATTTCAGCCTGAATGCCGCCAATTCGATCGCCGCCGCGGAATATTTCAATCGGGGCGTTTCGCGCCTGACCGCTACACACGATCTCAACGCGTCTCAAATCACCGATCTCGCGCGCGCCTGCGGCGCCAATCGCTTCGAAGTCATCGCATACCAGCATCTGCCGGTATTCCACACCGAACACTGCGTCTTTTGCCGCTTCCTTTCGACCGGAACCAGCTACAAAGATTGCGGCCGGCCCTGCGAGAAACATCGCGTGGAACTGCGCGACGAATCGGGCCGATCGCATCCGGTACTGGCGGATGTCGGCTGCCGCAATACTGTCTTCGGCGCGGAAGCCCAGGAAGCCAGCCAGCATCTCAGGAACTGGCTGGAAGCGGGCATCCGCCATTTCCGCCTTGAGTTCGCGCATGAATCGGCCTCTGAGGTGGAGCTCGTGACCCGGGCATTTCAGGCGACGCTTGCGGGCACGGCAAGCTTTGCCGAACTCCAGCGTGAGCTGCGGAGCGTCGCGCCCGGCGGCGTCACGCAGGGTAGTTTGTTCGTGTCGAAAGACTATCTTTCCCTGCCCATTCTTCAATAGCCCCGGCGTGACTTCGCAGCTTCTGCTCGCGAAAGACTCTACGTGAGAGTGATCAGCAGGAAGGATTCAGGATGGGCGCTCCTGGCGCTGCGCCTCGTGGTCGGCTATGGATTCATGTCCCACGGCTTCGCGAAATTGAGCAGGGGGCCGGACGTCTTCGCTGCCATCCTGCAGAACCTTCATGTGCCAATGCCGGTCGCCGCCGCCTGGGTTACAGTTGCTGCGGAGATTCTGGGCGGGCTCGCGGTATTCCTGGGCGCGTTTGTCTCCTGGGCCAGCATCCCGATGGCATTCGTACTGGTGGTCGCGACCCTCACGGTGCATCTTCAGTACGGCTTCAGCTCTATCAGACTGCTCGCCATTTCCCCGTCAGGAGGCGCAACTTTTGGCCCGGTCGGTTTCGAGCTGGATCTTCTGTACTTC
>DASZVV010000222.1:0-10739 GCA_035546955.1 Bryobacteraceae bacterium | reverse complement strand
ATTGCGCAGCAGATAGGGATTTCCCATTGCGATGAAAGCGACCGGCTTCTTCGTCGCAATGAGATCATCCACGAGTTTTGGAAGAACGCCGCCGAGGGCGGCGGTCCCGCGGCTGGGAGCGACGGACGCAAATGCGGCGATGACGAACCGGCGCGCGGAAGATCCTCGGGCGAGCAGAGTCTCCATCTCCGCTTCGCTCATGGTGGAATTGGCGCGAACGACTTCCGCCTGCGGCGCGCGGGCGTGCAGCGCGGTGGTGAACGCGTTGCCTTCCGTTGAAGACGGACTTTCCACCAGCGTGTAGAAGACCGTATCGGCGGTTTCGCGCAGAGGAATGATGCCGCCTTCATTGCGCACGAGCGTGACGGAACGGTCTGCTATGCGCTGCGCGGCAGCATTGCTCGCCGGCGTATCCACCCTTGCCGTCAGTTGCTGCAGATTGACCAGCTTTGACGTGGCCAGACCCAGTTGCGCTTTCGCGCGGAGCAGACGCATGACGCTGCGTTCGATTCTCGCCTGCGTCAAGCGGCCGCTCTTCACGGCGGCCTCGACGGCGTCGATCGCCGCTTTTGGGTCGGCAGGCATGAGGAGAACGTCGGCGCCGGCTTCAAGCGCGCGCACAGAGGCATCGCCCGCACCGAAGCCGTTCACAATCCCGCCCATATCGAGGGCGTCCGTCACGATGATTCCCTGAAATCCGAGCTCGTCGCGCAGGATGCCTGTGAGGATTTTCGGCGAGAGCGTGCTGGGGAGGCCGGATTCATCGAGCGCGGGCACAGCGATGTGAGCGGTCATGATGGCATCGACGCCGCTTGCGATCGCGGCGCGGAAGGGTGCCCACTCCACGGATTCGAGACGCGGGCGATCCGCGGTGATGGTCGCGAGATTCATGTGGGTGTCGGTGGCGGTATCGCCGTGGCCGGGAAAGTGCTTCGCGGTCACGAGAACGTGCGCGCCGCTGGCCGCGTGCGCACCTTCGATAAAGGCGCTGACGAACCGGGAAACGTCCGCGGGATTCTCACCGTACGACCGGATGTTGATGATAGGGTTATCGGGGTTGTTGTTGACGTCGGCATCCGGAAAGAAGAGCCACTGGAAGCCGATGGCGCGCGATTCCTTCGCGGTGATTTCGCCCTCGATGCGGGCTTCCCCGGGATCTCCGGAGGCTGTGAACGCCATGGCCTGCGGAAAGACCGTGGTGCCGTCGATGCGCATGGAAACGCCGCGCTCAAAATCGCCGGCGACCAGAAGGGGAATCTTTGCGAGGCGCTGCATACGATTGATGAACAACGCGGTTTCAATCGCATTGGGTTTTGCGGTGAGCCGCCCTTCGGCGGTGTTCACCAGAATCATGCCGCCAACGTGTTCGTGGGAGATGAAATTCAGAAACCGGGTGGAATCGCGCGAATGACGGAGCGGGTGACCGTTAAATGGCACGATGACGAGCTGCGCAATTTTTTCGCGCAGAGTGAGAGAGGCCATCCATCGGGCGGCGATTGCATCCGGATTCGCGGATGCGGCGGCTGAAGGTTTCGCGGCTTTTGCAGCCGGTTTACGAGAGGGAGTTTTGCGGGAGACAGTCCCCGCGCCCGACGCGATGACGGCCAGAGCGGCCAGGCACCACGCGGCCTTTCCGGTCAATGGCCGCCGCCCACCGATTTTCGCAGGAGGACGCGCGCGCGGCCGGATTTTGCGCCGGCAGCAGGACGCCGACGCGGCGACTGAGAGCCGAGCTTGCGAACGGCGCGAAGCAGTTCCGGGACTTCCTTGCTGCTCTTCAGAATGACTTCATCGGCGCCGGTGTTGTCTTCGTTGAGTCCGATCACGCCGATGAAACCGGAGAGAAGAATGACGCGCGCTGGAGAATCGGCGCCGCGGATGAGACGGATGAGTTCGCCGCCATTCATGCCGGAAAAACGGTAGTCTGTCACGACCACATCGAAGCGCGAGCGCTGGAAAATCTCCCAGGCCTTTTCGGCAGTTGCACATGTGGTTACGGCGAACCCCTGCCCTTCGAGAATCAGTTTTCTGGCCGCAAGGCCATTTGCATTTTCATCGACAAGAAGGATAGAGAGCCGTGCGGCGGGATCAGATTTCATTGCGGGAACGGTTGAAAGTAACAGACCTGTCATCGAGCTGTCAAGAGTTTTGCATCCGGTTGAAACAAGAGCAAATTCAGTGCTTGACTTCAACACGGCGCAATGTAGCGGCGCACCGGAAAACAACGCAGGCACAATGCGTTTTATCAATGCGGCTTATTGCCTCACTCCACCTCGCGCGGCGCGGTATAGCCGGCTTTCGCCAGGATGGAGTACTTGACCACTTTGCCTTTTTCATCGCGCATCACCACAGGCTGATTCGTGGCGGGGTCGATGAGCTGCACGGTTATCTTGCGGAACTTTCCATCGCGCGCGGTGTTGGAAGGCGCGTAGGCCAGCGTGTACTGATTGCGCATGTCGGCCTGGATGGCGTTGAACACCTCGGGAATTTCGGCGGGCCAGCGCGGCAGATAAGCCTGCCCCCCGGTTTCTTTCGAGAACGTCTTCATCTCATTCTGCGCCTGCAGAATGTCGATACTCTCCATGGCGCCGGGATTGATCATCTGCAGCAGTCCGATCGAATAGATCGGGACACCGGAATCCTGCAGCTTGCGCCGGGTTTGATCGAAGGTGATCTTGCTGAACGTATCGATGCCGGATGTCAGAATCAGAATGGCTTTGCGGCCTTCGATTTTCGACATGCGGTCGGCGGTGTCGGTGAGAGCGTCGAAGGTGTTCACTTCCGAAAAATCGGGGAAGCCGAAAGATCGCAGACCCTGATTCAGAGCCTGTTTGTCATTCGTGAAGTCATTGACGATGACGGTGCGGAGATCGTAGCGAATGAGGGCCATGTAGTCATCGGGCCGCATCGAATTGATAAAAGCACCGGCGGTCTGGAGGGTATAAAACCAGTTGTAGCTGCCATACCACTGAAAGTGCCTGCTGAATTCGACGACGAGAGCGATCGTCATGGGCGCCTGGCCCACGGAGAATTCTTTAACGGTCTGCGGAACATTGTCTTCGAGAACGCGGAAGTAGTTGCGCTGCAGGTTCGGGATGAAGTTATTTTTGTTGTCCATCACCGCGACATCAACGGTGACGAGATTGGCTTCGGAAGTGAACGTGGCAGAGGCGCCGGTATCCTGACCTCTGCCGGGCCGGGGCGCGAGTTTCGATGGGATTTTCGGGAGATCTTCCGAGGGGCCCGGCTGGGCGGGCGTGGGTGTACTGGAAGAAGGACCCTCAGGCGCGGGGGTGGAAGAGGGACTGTCGCTCACCGCGGGCCGGCGGGGCCGTGCGACGGTCTCGCTGCCAACCGAACCGGGCCCATCCTGCGCGAACAGAGCGACCAGCAAACCGAGGAGAAGCGCGGACGCGGCGAATAACTTTTTCATAAGCACGTCTCCTTATGAGGACGCAGCGGGTCGGGGGCATGTTTCAATTCAGATTTCGGTTGACCCACCTTCAATTCACCCAGGGTCCCTTATCCGAGCTGTGCTTCTTCATATATACCTGAAATTTCTTTTTGGCTCGCTGCATCCTGTATTCCCGCCACCAGCCGGAAGGGCTGAACGACGGAGCGGCAAGGCGCGGACGCCGGGGCGCGAACTGGGATTTGATGTAGATGAAGCCGACCAGCATGCCGCCCAGATGAGCGAGATGGCTCACCGGACCGCCCTGCGGGAGAGCAAAGAATTCAATGGCGGCGAAGATCATGACCGCATATTTCGCCCTGACCGGGAAGAGCAGGAACAGGAGAATCTCCTGGTCCGGAAACAGCATTCCGAAGGCGATGAGAAGTCCATAGATGGCGCCGGAAGCGCCGATTACCGGCACCAGCGGATTGCCGAACGCGAGGTTGGCGAGGACAACGCAGGCACCGGCTCCGATGCCGCAAATGAAATAGTACTGAAGAAATCTCCGGGTTCCCCAGGTCTGCTCCACAGCCGCCCCAAACATCCAGAGCATGAGCATGTTGAACAGAATGTGAGTGATGGTGGAGTGGAGGAACAGGTAGGTGAAGAGCTGCCAGATCTCCCCACGATGCACCACATCCCACGGAAGGAGCTGGAAAGCGCCGAGGAATGTCTGTCCGAACAGCGTGGTGTTGACGAAAAGAAGCTGAAGGATATAGACCGCGCAGGTAACGACGATCAGCCACTTCACGCCAGGCGGAAACGACGGGAACAAAAGCGACGCCGAACTTCGGTAGCGTGTGTCAATACGCATGGATGAAAAAGTCTAAACCTGCCGCCAGAATAGCAGATCGCGGCAAATCAACCGGCTCGCAGAGCGGGATTCTGAGCCGAGGATTCGCCGGGGTTCGACTCGCTGTTTTCCGCCTCGCTCTGTTTCGAATACCGCGCCAGGCGCCAGACAGCGTACTGGGTCGCGGCGGCGGCCGCTATCCAGACCTGCCAGTGCGACAGAAGACCTGTGGTGAAAACAAAATCGCCGAGGATATCCAGATCCTGGCCAAGACGCCAGAAGCCGAAGATTGCGAAGGAGATGGCGACCAGCGTCAGCAGACTCGCCAGCAACCGCGCAGCGCGGCTGTTCTTTCCCTTCCGTTGGGTAACCACCCGACCCTGACCGAAGCGGATTCTGACGATCATGGTAGTTCCTCACTCCAATATAACCCCTGCCTCAAAACGGCACAGGCGCGCCTCCTGAATAGATTGCGCACGTTTACGGAAGATTCAGACGATGGTGACAAAAGGTTCTGGTAAGATGAATCGACAGTCGAAGCGCGCCCTTCGGCTATTTCCATCGGGAGTCTGAATGCATTATCTGTGGATGGCGATCGTCACGCTTGCAATCGTGCAGATATCGGTCTTCTGTACCACGATTTACCTGCATCGGGCGAAGACCCACCGGGGGCTGGAACTGCATCCGGCGGTGGGCTTTCTGATGCACCTGCATCTGACGGTTTTCACAGGAATCATCCCGCGTCAATGGGCTGCTGTGCACCGGAAGCATCATCATTTTTCCGATCATGAAGGCGATCCGCACAGCCCGATTCTTTACGGCATGTGGAACGTTCTGTTCAACAATTACTTCATGTACCGGAGGGAAACGCGGAACACCGAAACCATCGGCAAGTACACTCCCGACTGGAAGGAAGACCTGCTGGATAAGATCCCTGGCCTGAACTACGGCGTGTTTCTCGGACTGGGGGTATTCGTTCTGCTGTCCGGGTGGGCCTGGGGCGCCGCGATGTGGGCCGCCAATATGATCGTGTACGTGTCCCTGAATTCGATGATCAACAGCCTGGGACATGTGGTGGGCTATCGCAACTTTGATGAGCAGGCGACGAATCTGCAGTGGGTCGCCATGCTGACGGGTGGCGAGGGCCTGCACAACAATCATCACGCGCACCCGACTTCGGCCCGTTTCGCGCTGCGCGGCCGCGAATTCGATCCTGCGTGGCCCGTGATCCGGACACTGGAGCGCTTCGGTCTGGCGCGTGTAAGCCAGCTCCCGATTGCGAAAGCCGCTTAGCGCGGAGCGGCCGTGAGCGGGCGTCTCAGTCTCGGCGCATTGCTGGCCACTGCACTTCTCTGCCCTGTCATTTCCTGCCCCGCGCAAACCAACCCGGCCACTTCCCATATTGCGTCGGATCTCGCCCAGCAGGTTCTCTCGGCCAGTCTCAATCCAGCGGAGTGCTATCACGTCCGCGATATTGAAATCCACCAGCAGGATGTTACTTTTTATCTCACCGAAGGCTATCTGATCTTCGGCACGCCGGTGAACGGCGCACCGGTCAGCGCCGTTTTCAGCACGGACGTGGAAGGCGGCGATGGCGAGGTGGTGCTGCTGCCGCCGGATCGCGCGGAGCGGCAGACACTCGCATCTTTCACCGGGGCTCCCAACCTCGACGAACACTTCACCAACGCGGTTTTTTTCTTTACCGATGCGGGGGCGCGTGCGCTCGCGGAACGCATCCGAAAAGATCCGGCAGCGGAGAAATCGCAGGAGATGGGACTGCTGATGGCGGATACGTGGAACGTGACGGTCACCAACCTCACGACGAACTTCGAAACGCGGATCGTGCTGGATCTGATGACGAAGGGGCCGAGCGGCCAGGGATTTTTCGATGCGACGCTGCGCGGGAAAAAGCTGGGAGATTTCGACATCGTGCATGACGCGCGCGCCGCGGAACAGATTGGCGCCGGCAAGGTGGCGTTCCGGAACGGGCTGGGGACGTGGGAAACCTGGACGCGGTTTGTGGCGCGCGACCGCCGTGGCCAGCCGGAGTTCCAGCCGGAAGAAGAGATTCTTTCCTACAACATTGACGCAACAATGGACGCAGCGCTGAATATGCGGTGCGTGACGAAGGTCCGGATTCGAGCGCGGCCGGATTCGCGCGACATCGTACCGCTGGAGCTCGATGGGGCGATGCGTGTGAAATCCGCCAAAGTGGATGGGGTGCCTGCAGAGTTCTACCAGCACGATTCCCTACGCGGCGGACTTGTGCAGAATTCCGGAAATCAGCTTCTGCTGATCGTGCCGCCGAAGCCGCTCGAACCGGGGACGGAGCATGAGATCGAGATCGCGCATGAAGGCAAAGTGGTTGAGGAAACGGACGCGGGGATTTATTCCGTCCGCGCACGGGGCACCTGGTACCCGGCGCGCGGCGCACAGTTCGCGACTTACGACACGACGTTTCATTATCCGGAAAGTCTGGATCTGATCTCGGCAGGGACGATTCGCGAGGATCAGACGCACAACGGCGTGCGCACGACGCACCGGGTGCCGGAAGGAAAGCTGCGGCTGCTGGGGTTGAATCTGGGGCGCTACACGCGCCGGCAATCCGCGAAGAACGGCATTCAGCTCGATGTGTTTGCCAACCGCCAGTTCGAAGATGCGATCCGACCCAGCGCGGGGCCGGTCGCGGTGCCCTCGGCCGCGCCGTCGTCACACGCGATTCGGGTTCCGGATGTGGTGGCGCCGCCGCCGAATCCGGCCAGTCCAGCGGAACGGCTGGACGCGATCGCATCCGGAACGCAGGCAGCGATCGAATTTTTCCGCAGCCGGTTCGGGGATCCACCGCTGAAGCAAATCGAGGTTTCTCCAATCACGGGGCGCTTCGGCCAGGGATTCGCCGGCATGATTTATCTGCCGACACGGCTCTATCTGGATCCTTCAGAGCTGCAGGGACATCCGGGGATGATCGCGGACGAAGCATTTATGGAGGATCTGCTGAGCGCGCACGAAACGGCGCATCAATGGTGGGGCAATATCGTGACGACGGATTCCTATCATCACGAATGGCTGATGGAATCGCTGGCGAACTATTCGGCGCTGATGTTTCTGGAAAGCCGGATGGGGCCGAGAGCGATGGAGAGAGCTCTCAATTACTATCGCGATCAGTTGCTGATGAAGGGCGCTGACGGCACAATTGCGGAAGCCCGGGGGCCGGTGGTGGAAGGGCGGCGGCTGGAAAGCGCGGATGCTCCGAGCGCGGCGGATGCCGTGCTGTACGGCAAGGGAACCTGGATCATCCATATGCTGCGGCGTCGAATGGGAGACACGGCGTTCGTGAAAATGCTGGCGGAGATGCGACGGCGATACGAGTGGAAGACAATCACGACCGATGAGTTTCGTGAGCTTTGCGCGGAATTTCTGCCGCCGGGCTCATCCGATCCGAAACTGACCGATTTTTTCGATCAATGGGTGTATGACACGGGCATGCCGACGCTGAAGCTCACCTATACGGTCACGGGGCAGAAGCTCAACGGGATGATCACCCAGAGCGACGTGCCGGATGATTTCACGGCACTTGTGCCAGTGGAGATCCGCGCAGGGAACGGGAAGCCGGTGATCCGTCAGATCCGCACCAGTAACGGAAGTGTGAAGTTTACCGTGAATGTGGCGGGGCCGGGAGCGAAGGCGACGCTCGATCCGGGAATGAGTGTACTGCGGCGGTAGATCAATGCTGTGGTTTCGATAGTCTTTCGATCTCCGCGCCCAACTGGCGGCGGACATCTTCGAGGGCGCTGCCTTTGCGGCTCCAGTTCGTCCAATCCGGGGCGACGGTGTGGATACGCTGGAGGGCCCAGTCACCGCGGCCGAGATTTTTGAGCATCGCGACGTATTCGTAATCCTGCACGCCCTGGCGAAGCTGGTTGAGGCGGATGGAGGGAACGATGCCCTGAACACCGGCGGGCGCGCCGGGGTACACCAGCATTCCATCGCCGGGGTAGTTGCCCGCGCTGAAGACGCCCTGGTTGTTGACGTTCTTCCAGGGGTCGCCGTCCCATCGATCAATGCGCCAATAGAGCAGACCGGTGAGGCCGTAGGTCTGGCTGAGGAAGCCGGCCTGGATGCGATAGTCGATGGGATCGTAGTCGATCAGCCACTTCGGCGAAAACGAATCCTGCACGAGGGCGTTGTACGACCAGATTTGGTTGCCGTGCGCGCGCGCCTGCGCGATGACGGATGCGTCGTGGTCAAACTGCATCGGCAGGAGAACCCAGATGTCGACGGCGTCCATGAGCTCAGGGACGGGTCCCATGACGACGAGGTTTTTAATATGGGCCTGGTGCAGGGCGCGGCCCCACGCCTCAATCTGCGGGTAGAGCGATTTGCAGTTGCCGACCTCATCGGCTGTGTAATTGAAGAGCTGGAGCCCGGGGTCATGCGCGGCGACTGCGGAGAAGATCGCCGGCAGGGAGGGCGGCGGCTTCATCGAACAATGGGAAACGTCAGCGCCGCTCCAGAAGCCGGTATCGCTCATGCGAAGACCGGCTGAGGATTCCAGATTGCGTTCGAGCGAGGCGTCCGGCTTCCCCACCCCGTGCTGCGGCATGAGCTTGTGGCGGAGAAGCTCTTCGACCTCGGCGCGTCCGTGCGGATTCCAGAAAGCGAAGCTCGATTGCAGGGTGGGCTTGAGAGGAACGGTGAAATCCCAGACAGAGAGCGTGAACGGCAGTTCTGTTTTTCCCTGACTGGTGGAGAGCGTGACCGTTCCGTGATAATCGCCCGCAGCGGCGTTGCGCGGGACGAAGACATCCACCCAGAGTGTGGCCGGCTCGGTTTGCGAGGGCTCGAAAGGAGCGGCGCGGTAAGTCCCTTTGGTGTGAAAGGGGATCAGGGCGTCGGGATACCAGCCGGCGCCGAGCGAACGATTGGAACCGCGGCGATCGGGACTTGCCGGGTCTGCATGAACATAGTGCTCACGGTAAAGCGTCACACTGGAGGCTGGAATCTCGTGCCGCTCGTCGTTCCTGAGGGGAGACGCGGCGGCGTCGAGGAGTGTGATGCCGGCGGATGGCGAGGCGAGCGTGATCTGGAAAGCCTGATAATCGCCGCGCGCACCGTACAGATGCATCGCGGACTGCGCAGAAACCGGGTGACCGGGCAATGCGCGCTCGTAATCCGGGAAAGCCTGCCAGACGGTAGCGGCCGGTGCAGGTGCGGCATGGAGAGGAGAGAGCAGCAGCGCCGCGATTGTCAGAAGCTTACGCACTGGCGACAGGACCGGGAGGGCCGGGGTGCAATTGTTCATTCGACCATGCCGCGGTGTGCAGTCCGCGCCGGAAGCTTTCCACATTCAGAAGATCTTCGAGGCGGACGTCGCAAAGATGAACGTCGCGGCCGAAGTGCTGGAGGAGCGCGAACTGCGTGGCCGGATCGGGCGCGGAGAAGGTCACGATATCGATGCCGAACGCCCGGACCAGACGCTCGGCGAATAACGGATTGAAGTGGCCCGCGATGTCGAAATAGCCGGCGCCGTGTTCCACGTCACCGGGGGGAGCGGCGATCTGGACAGCGCCGGCATTGAGCCAGCTATCGCCCTGATCGATCATCTGCTCTATCGTCTCTCTGGCGGAAAAGTGGCCGCCCAACTGGAATTGCACTTCGAGACCGCGGGCATGCGCCATCTTGACGATGAGTGAAGGGCGCAGCGACGGAGCCGTGTGGCTCTCACCGCATTCGACGCGCACCACGCCGAAATCGGCGCACAGATCCAGGTAAGACTCGATCAGGTTCTGCGCCACGGCAATCTGGAAGAGGCCGTTCCCTGTAACCGTAGGAACGCTGTGCGCCGCGGCTGCCGCCACTTTGCGCCGGGTCACCGTCTCATCGGCGATGATCCAGCACGCCATGGAAATCTTCAGCACTTCCATGAGATTCGCGCTCTGCGCCAGGTGACCTTCCACGGTGGAGAGGTCATAGCCTGGATCAAATGGCGCGGTACATGGACGTAGCTGCGGTACGCCGATCTGGTGAAGATACTCGGTTGCCGTAATGTGGCCCCTGACCGGAATTGACTCAGTTCCCGTGCCTTTCCTCGCGAGGATTACGGTGGGCATTTGTCAGTTCCTGGAAGTCGAACACATGGATGCGTCTATCGAGCCCCCGAATGCCAATCAATACTGGCCCGCGCCAATCATCCGTCCGGGAAGCGGCTCCGGACTGGCGTCGGGAACACCGGCGCTCTCCGCAAGCGCTTCCATACGGGTAGAAAGCTGCGCCATCGTCAGAATCGAAACATCACCCTTCTGGCGCGCGCGCGCCAGCCTTTCCACCAGTGAATCGAATAGTTGGTATCCGTGCGGCGATTCGGCCAGGTTTACAGGGTGCAAGCCGAAATGAAAGACACCGCGATGACGGGCCGCGGCTTCAATGCCTTTTTCGAAGCGATCGAGCCGCGCCTGCTGATTGACGAAGCGGCCAGGCGCCTCGCCCCGTGGA
>DASZVV010000221.1:0-18473 GCA_035546955.1 Bryobacteraceae bacterium | reverse complement strand
CATCAGGCGGCGCGGGCCCGCGGTCAGCACGAATTCCGGGAACGGGTGCGTCTCGGGATGCATTTGAAGGTGAAAGCGCTCCGTGAGGAGCGCCTGCAGCATGGCTGGAATGGATGCAGGAGTAGTGTCCGCGGGTACCTTCGCAATCACATCGAAGCGAGCCGTGTCGAGCCACCCGGGGCCACCCAGCAGTTTGGCCGGATCGATTTTCCAGGCAGCGCTGATCAGGTCGACGAGCGTAGCCGAGTAGATTTGATAGCGGCCGCCGCGAAGGTCGCCATGCCGCGTCTCCAACTGGGGATCCCGTATGGCGGAGATAGCCCAGGCGCTGTTGGGGTCTGAGGAGTGGACGTCGGCGAGTTCAAAGGCGCGCGGAGGATCGGCGGCGGCCAGCAGGCTCGACGCGATGAACGGAAGCGCAATGGCTCTGGCGAATTGAGCCGCGCGTTTCATCGGCAAAGATTCACGACCGGTTGATTGGGGTGCACGATTGGATTGCGCTCCGTCATAATGCCGACGAGCGACCCGAGGACGCCCGACGTGATGACAAGGGAAAGCGATGCGGCAATGAGCCAGTCGCTCATGAGATGCCGCGGCAGCGCTACCGTGAAGAATTCGCGGAAAGCATACCCGGAAGCACGCGCGATGCCTCTGACGCCCGCGCGGGCGTATTCGTCGCGGACGAACTGCTGAAATGCCATCGTCATTTCGTCGCCGTAGGGGAGACGAAGGTCCGCGGGGTAGAGGCGGAGGACCGCGCGGTAACAGAACGAGAGGTACCTGAGGTAGCGCGGCATCGTTTAACCCTCGGAGCGCTGCTGCACAAGGCGCGTGGCGCGGCGGAGAACAGCGCCCATTCGTTTGACTTCGGCCTCGAGCAGAATGCGGCCGGTGTCGGAAAGTTTGTAGTAGCGGCGCCGTGAATCGGTATCCTCGTCGCCCTCGGTCTCGATAATCAGATCGAGATCCACCAGCCGCTGAATCGTGGAGTAGAGCGTCGCCGGGCCCATCGTGAAACCGCCCTCCGAGAGAGCGGTGGTTTCCTGCATGATGGAGTAGCCGTGCTTCGTCCCCGAGGAGAGCGCGAGGAGCACGTAGAAAACCGCCGGCGTGAGGGGGATCAGACGCGAAACCCCGGGAGGCAGCGGCACGGGAGTGTTCGGCATATCAGTTACAGGTATACCCGTTACTGATATATATGTCAAGAGGTTTGCTGAGCATTGCGAAGGATGCGTGGCCCGTTCTCATCGCCGTGGTAAAAAGGTGGAGGTCAGGCGCTGACGCCAACCGGCGGGTGCAGGCCGTCCGCTTCAAAGCAGTTCGCATTCATTGCGCTTCCCGCTTCTGACGCGAATCACCGCACTAAACACACAACAGGAAACTGCACATGTTCGGACGCGGAGCCTGGGCCATCTTCGGGCTCGGTAAAGAATCGCTGGAGACCTTCAAAACGATACTGGAAGACCCGGCCGTCATGGTTACGGCGTCTCAATTGGCGGCAGCCGCCATCACGCGCTATTCCAAAGCGGACACGATCGGCGTGAACCCTTTCAGCGGTCCACGTCTGGACGAAGAGCATCCGCTCGATTCGGCATTCGAGCCGGAACTGGCAGGTTATGCCGGCTCGGAACTCGAAGAGCGTGCCGGCGTCACCCTCTCCGATGAGATCCTGAACTGCTGTGGCTACGGCGTTACCGAAGCACAATTCCGAATTCACCCCGAGATGCCCTGGTATGGACTGTGGGCGGTGGTCAACGAATGGAAGGACGTCAGCGATGTCGCCTCGGTCCGGGAGCAGGGCTCCTATCGGCTCCTCGAGCGCCCATACAAGTTCCTGCCCGCCACTGACAAGAAGACCGTAGAAGACGCCACGTTCGGCATCACCGCCGCCATCCGCAAGCAGATTCCGGTGCTGCTCGATTTCAACGAAGGCCGCGTCTACATCGAGAACACCAGCAAAAAGCTGATCTACACGGTCACCGTGATTCTCAGGCGGCTCGGACTCGATGTCATTTCGGTCGCCTGGAACTATCCTCGTCCCAACTGGCCCGAGACTATCCTCAACAAGCTGTATGAGAACACGCAGTATCAGCGTGATTTCCAGAAGCGCGCCGAGGAAGCCGCAAGGTTCAAGCCGAGCGAGATCGAGAAGCTGGAAGACAGGGAAGTGGAGAATATCGTCGCGAATTATTTTTCGATGACGCAATTGGGTACTGATCTCTGGGTGGGCATCTCGGGCCCTGCGCAGGTCCGCCTGCACAGCGCCAGCGCACCAATCGGCGTTCGAGCTGCGACGAGCGCCACGACCCTGCTCGGGATGACGAATGACAGCGCCATCGTCTCAGGCGCTCTCACGCTGCAGGAGATGGCCTCCGGCACCAGCAAAAAGGGCGTGGAGTACACGTTCCGCAAGGATCTGCTCCGCATCGATCTGAACGACCGCATGAATCTCACCGAAGTCGGCGCCGCGATGCTGCGCGGTTTCGATATACCGTCCTTCCGGAAAGACATTCTGCGCGAGATCCGGTACACGAAGAACGTTCCTTCGATCGAGCAGTTCTGGGCCAGCTGGCTGCAGGAAATGAGCAATGCGCTTCGCGCGGTCGAGATGACCTTCCGCGAGCTTCTTGAGCTTGATGGAAAAGAAGAAGCAGGCATCCTGCCGATGCAAACCTCAACGGCGGAGCCATTGCTGCAAACCGCGGGCGTCTGAAGGCATCACGATCCGGCCGCACGCGCCGCTTCAATACGGATCAGCATCGGCTTTCGCTTCTCCATCAGATCCGCCAGTGTGGATCGATTGAGTTCCGCGAGAAACGCCTCGCTCGCCTGCGACAACACGCCCCGCAGCCGGCACGGATCGTAAATCGGACAACCGTTCAGAAGCGACGTGAGCGGGCTCGGTGTCAATTCCCCTCAGTTTAGGGCTTCTAAGTACCTTCATTAGGTGCTGAGATTAACATAATTAGCCTTAAAATTGTGAGTAGAAGTACTCAGGGATGTTCGCAAGAGGTTTTGTTTTTCTCCTGCTCGCGTCGCTTTTCAGCGCCGTCCCGGCTGGTGCCGCGCAGGCTGACAACTACCGGAACGCGCAGATCGTCTGGGACGCCTCCACTCTCCATCTGATCCAGCCTGGCGGGGTCTACGGAAGGATGGTTCGTCTTCCGGATCGCGAAATCCTTTGCGCATTCGAACTGTCCGGCGCCATTTCCGTACGGCGCAGTGCGGATGAGGGAAGCACCTGGAGCGATCCCGTCGTCGCGGATTCTTACAACTTCGGCAACGCAGCGAATCCAGAACTGCTTGTGCTTGCGGACGGATCGGTTTTGCTCTCCTACAACGAACGTCCCGCGGATGGCGCGCATCCCTATACGATCCGTGTGGCGCTCAGCCGCGATAATGGCAAAACCTGGGGAGGCTACAACACCGTCTTCACAGCGGGAAGAACCAGCGAAACCGGGTGCTGGGAGCCGGCGCAGATCCAGTTGGCCTCCGGTGAGATCGATCTTTATTTCTCAAACGAACAGCCGTACCCCACCACCAACGAGCAGGAAATTTCGCTGTCGCGCTCTTTCGATGACGGCGCAACCTGGAGCCGTGCCGAACGCGCAAGCTTCCGTCCCGGGCACCGCGATGGAATGCCCGTTCCGCTGTCACTCAATAACGGCTCGGGTGTCGTGCTTTCCATCGAGGACAACGGATTGGCGGGCGCATTCAAGCCGGCCATTGTGCCGCCGATGGGCGGGACCCGATGGGCTGCGCTCGAAACGGAATTGCCCGCGGCGGTTTACGCTGGCGCTCCGTATTTGCGGCAGTTTCCCTCCGGCGAGACCGTGCTTTCGGTGCAGAGCGCGAATAACCGCAGCAGCCAGGAGACTCTGGACTACGCCCAGATGGCTGTCTACATCGGCGATTCGAGCGCGCATGGATTCACCAATATCTCGATTCCTTTTCCTGTTGCCGCAAACGCCAGCGGCCTTTGGAATTCTCTCTTCATCAAAAACGCGTCCACCGTGACGGCAATTTCGACGACAACGCTCGGCGGTGTTTACGGACTCTGGTCGATCGACGGCTATCTGGAATACGGAGGCGCGCCGGTCTCGCCGGCGGTTCTCTCCGTCACAAATGTGGCTGGCGGTCCGCCGGGGCCGGTGGCGCCGGGTGAGTTTGTCTCGATCGCCGGCTCAGGCCTGGTTTCGCCGGATGCGCAATCCGGCGCTGCGGTCCGGGTGTCATTCAACGGAGTGGCTTCGCCTCTGGCGTATGCGGCTGGCAGCCAGATCAACGCTGTAGTGCCCTGGACTGTGGCGGGGGCCGCGGACGTTACGGTCGAGAGTGACGGCGCGACCACATATCCGTTTCCGCTTGGACTGGAAGCCGCGGCGCCTGAAATTTTCACTCAGCCGGATGGAACGGCTCAGGCTGTCGCGGTCAATCAGGACAATTCCTTCAATTCGGCGAATAATCCAGCTTTGAAGGGAAGTTACATTTCGTTCTGGCTATCGGGCCAGGGCGCGCTCGATACAGCAGGCACTTACTCCACCCCGGTAATTCCGGTTCGCGTCACGCTTGGCGGCGTGCCGGCCGATGTCGTCTTTGCCGGAATGATCTCAACGGGTGTGCTGCAGGTGAATGTGAAAGTGCCCGATAACGCTCCCGCCGGAGATGCGGTGGAACTGGCGGTAGCAGCAGGTTCTTCCACGAGCCGGAAATCTGCTACGGTGGCGATTCGATAGATGGCCATCATAGGGGCTCAGGAGGATGAAGTTAGCCTATTCCTGAGTTTTTCTGCACGTCCGGATTGTCTGCCCGTCAACGGTGTATGGTCAAGATCGCGCGATTCCTGGCTCTTGCTTTACTTTCCGGGGCGCCGGCTCTGGCGCAGCAGGCCACTTTCGAAGCCGCCTCAGTTCACCCGTCGGATCCCAGATCTGCACCGGTGAACAGGTCCGCTAACGCTCAGGCTACTCTCCGTGGGGGGCCGGGAACTGCCGATCCTGGCCGGATCTCTTACGCTAACATCACACTCCAGAGCCTTCTCATCGTCGCTTACGGCGCGGACTGCAAAATTCAGGATGACTGCGATCAGGTTATTGGACCCGCGTGGCTGCGGTCGAACCGCTATGACATGGAGGCGAAGCTGCCCGGGGATACCACGGCCGAACAGTTTCGGGCTATGCTGCAGAACCTCCTGGCCGAACGGTTTCGAATGGCTCTTCATCGTGAGACTCGTGATTTTCCCGGCTATGATCTTACGCTCGCGAAGAGGGGATCAAAGCTCATTCCAAGTCCTGCGTCGGAACTCGGAACGGGCGATCCCGCGGGGCCTCTGGTGAAGTTTGGCGCGCCCGGCCAATATGGGGAACTGCTGCGCCCCGGTTTCCTGATTTTTCCCTACAAAGGCACCAGATCGACGGCTAATCACGCCGTTGGCAGAGAGCAAAGTCTCGCAGAAATCACCAGGCTGCTGGGCAATCTGATGAACGCCCGTATCGTAGACAAAACGGGAATGTCCGGAAAGTACGACTTTACGATCGACTGGGTGCCGGACGGCGTGACGATGATACAGGAGGCAGATGGCCCCGAAATCGCACCGCCGCATGGCCTTCCCACGGCTATTGAAGATCAGCTCGGGCTGAAACTCGTGCGAACAAAAATAACGCTCGACGCGATTGTCGTCGATAACGCCGATAAGATACCTGCCGCCAACTGACCGCGCAGGTTCCCGGCACTACGTTGCCTTCGGCTTCTTGTCCCATCCATGAAAGTAAGCTAAGTCGCCTCTGTTCCAGGCCTCGCGAAGTCCAGGAGCGCTCAAATCCCAATCCGGGCGGATCTGACTTGTCACCTCCCGCAGATCACGCCAGAGTTCGGCGATGGATGGGCGGCCCCAGAACCAGTAGCCGTTGTAAATCCGATGGATCACAAGCCGCGGCTTGAGCACCAGCGTGTGCGGAATCATGGGATTGTGCTCGGGATCTGTGTACTCCGCAATATCGAGATCCTTCTGAACCGTCCGGTCCGGGTCAGAGAGAAAGGTCCACTGGGCGCCCAATGAGGCGCGGAACTCCTGCAGCGTGTGATGGTCGTCCGTAGAGATCGTGACCATCTGGGTGTATGCCACAGCCACTGCCGGATAAAAAGCGGCCAGCTCACGATGCTGCTGGTGCTCTTTCGGGCAATAATGACCGCGCGCAAGCGTCAGGATCAGTGGATCGTCGCCCTGAAGTTCGCTGAGCCTGCGCTGCGTACTCGTGTGATCGGGCAATTCAAAATCAGGAAAAACGGCGCCAGGCACAAGATCTGAACGCATCATCGATCTCCTTTCTTCCGTCGTGCCCCTTTTTGACCTTCAGAATACCTGACAGCATCTTCACTCAAAAATGCGAAACTTGTGTCCATGGCCCGACTCCTGTCCGTCAATGTCGGTCTCCCCCGCGATATCGAGTGGAAAGGCCGCATCGTACACACGGGAATCTGGAAGAGTCCCTTGTCCGGCCGTTGCCGCGTCGGCCGGCTAAACGTGGAAGGCGACGGTCAGGGCGATCTGGCAGGTCATGGAGGCGAGCAGCGAGCCGTCTTTGTCTATCAGATCGAGTCCTGCCGCTACTGGAAGGATCAGTTGAAAAGGCCGGGGTACAGCGAGCAGAACTTCGGACAGTTCGGCGAGAATTTTACGATCGAGGGTCTGCCCGACGATACGGTGTGCATCGGCGATCGTTACCGGATTGGAAGCGCACTTTTTGAAGTGACGCAGCCGCGAGTTACCTGCTATCGAGTCGGAATCCGCCTGGACGAGCCTCGAATGCCGGCCCTGCTCACGGCCAGCGGACGGCCTGGATTCTACTTTCGCGTTCTCGAGGAAGGCGAAGTAGAAGCGGGGGATGAAATCGTGAAGGCAGGCGAGGCGAAGGAGCGAATGACGATCACGCAGATCAATGCGCTTCTCTATTCGGCGAATCATCCGCGCGATCTCCTGGAACGCGCCCTGACGATTGACGCGCTTTCCCGGGGATGGCGTGAGTCGTTCGAAGCAATGCTGCGGAGCTCAACCACCGGAAACGCCGGTCTCATGCCGCAGGCAGCCTCCTATCCAGCCGCACCAGGATTTCACCGGCTTGCAGTGACAGCAATCGAGAGGGAGTCGGCGGATGTTCTCTCGGTGACGATGCGGAATGCGGATGGTCAGCCGCTGCCGGCAGCCAGAGCGGGACAATATGTTGTTCTGCGCCTGCAGCCCACCGCAGGAGCCGCGATTTTCCGCAGTTACTCCCTCTCCGGAGCCCTCTCCGGCGAGAGCTGCCGGATCAGCGTCAAGATTGAACCGAATGGAGCGGCCGGCACGTGGCTGCGGGATCATGTGCGGGTCGGCGACACGCTCGACATCAGTTCTCCGCGCGGCAGCTTCGTTCTGCAGGATAGCGGCCGGCCGGTCCTTCTGCTCAGCGCGGGAATTGGGGCAACGCCGGTGCTGGCGATGCTGCATGCGCTGGCGGAGACCCGATCCACGCGGCAGGTGTTGTGGCTCCACGCAGCGCGCGATCGCGAACATCATTCTTTCGCGGCGGAGGTTCGCGGTCTGCTCGCAAGCCTGCCGAATGCCCGCGGCTACGTCTGTTACAGCAGTCCGGCTCCGCTGGACAGGCCGGGCGAGGACTTCGATGCCAAAGGCCGTTTGTCGCTATCGGTTTTCCCGCAGGCCGGCGTTTCGCGCGATGCTGACGTTTACCTCTGTGGGCCGCCTGCCTTCATGGCAGACATGAAGGCGGCGCTCGCGGCCTATGGCGTCTCGCCGGCGAGTATTCACATTGAGACCTTCAACGGCGGCGAAACGATGAGTCCCGGCGTTGTTCGGGCAGCGAAACGCGATCCTCATGTGCCGGAAGGAGACGGCAACACCGGGCCGCTGATATCGTTCGCCCGCAGCGGCATCGCCGCACATTGGAACGCAGCGCTCTATCAGAGCCTTTTGGAATTAGCCGAAGCGTGCGATGTCCCGGTGCGCTGGTCGTGCCGTGCCGGAGTCTGTCACAGCTGCGAAAGCGGATTGGTCTCAGGGGCGGTCACGTACGCACCGGAGCCACTCGACCAACCCGCCGAGGGCAACATTCTGGTGTGCTGCTCGCAGCCTCTTCGCGATTCCGTGATCGACTTATAACCGCCGTATTCAAAGAATCACCGCCGCGTGGGAGGCATTCAGGAAGCCGGATGATACCCTGAACGATCGCCCGCCTACATGGACCGCCGTTCACTGATTTCCGCCTGCGCAGCCGGATTCGCCTTTTCGGCGAACTACACGAATCAGGCGCCGATGGTTCCCGTGTTGCGCATGCAATTCGGATTCGATCAGGCTGCCGCGGGGTTACTGACGACGGCAGTCTTCCTGACGCACGGCCTGATGCAGGTGCCGGGCGGCAAGCTCTCGGATCGCTTCGGAGCGCTCCGCATGGTGCCTACGGCGCTCGCGTGGGTCGCAATCGCAAACATCGCCATCGCCTCGTCCGGCTCGTTCTGGCAGCTCCTGTTGTGGAAAGCTGTTGCGGGCATCGGAACCGGCGCTTGCTTTACCGCCGGCGCCCGTTATGTGGTTGGACGATTCGAAGGGCGCGAGTTGCATCTGGCGCAGGGGCTGTACGGAGGATCCATCGTGCTCGGATCGGGCTTTGTGCTTTTCGCGGTGCCGGTGCTGCTGGGTGCGCTGGGCTGGCGCGGAGCTTTCATCGCCTGTGCTGCGGTCGCTCTGATCGCAGCGGCGCTCTGGATGGCGCTCGCGCCGAAGCCGCGCCAGCCTTCCCATCCGCCCGGCAACTTCCTGGAAATGGCGCTTCGGCGAGAACTTTGGGCGCTCGGTCTGATTCAGATGGCCTCGTTCGGGATTGTCATCGTAGTGGGGAGCTGGATCACGACATCGCTGCGCACCGAATTCGGATTCTCATTGTGGACGGCGGGCCTGATGGGCTCGGCGGTTCTTCTCCTGGGGATTTTCTCAAGGCCGCTGGGAGGTATGCTCGTGCACCGGATGGAGCCGTCGCGCCTGGTGGCGGGCTCGCTTCTGCTGAATACAATCGGATGCGCGGCGCTTGCCTGGAGCAACTCGCCTGCCGCATCGGCCGCCGGAATTGCCGCGCTGGGATTCGGATGCGGTTTGCCTTACGCGGGCGTCTTTAACCGCGCGGCCGCATTGTTTCCCGGACGCGCCGGCGCCGCCATGGGCTTCGTCAATATGATTGGAATCGTCATGATTCTGGCGGGCGCGCCGCTGGTTGGCCGTCTCGCCGATCTGACCGGACATTTTCAGGCCAGCTTTTACGCGCTGGGCGCCTTCGCGCTCGCTGTTTTACCGGCGGCCTTCACAATGCGGGAGACTCGATGAACCTGACGCAACTATTCGATCTTTCTTTGCAGGGACGGAGGGAAGAGATCGCCCTCGAGTTCGCCGGGCGCACCTTTACCTTTGGCGACATCGACGGCCGGGCCAACCGCATGGCCGCGCTCTTTCGGGCACGTGGACTAGAGACCGGCGACCGTCTCTGTATTTACCTGCCGAACTGCCTCGAACTTATTGACATTTATCTCGCCTGCGTCCGCCTCGGTGTGATCTTCGTCCCGATCAATATCCTGTATCGCGACCGCGAAATCCTTCACATCCTCGGGGACGCGAAGCCCCGGGCCGTCATCGCGGCTCAGGAGATGCCCGGTGACGTGCCGGTATGGCGCGTAGAATCACTCGACCCTCCCGCGAGCGCAGAGCCGGTGCGCGCAGCCCTCGATGGCGACACGCCTGCCGCGCTGGTTTACACCTCCGGAACTACGGGCGTCTCGAAAGGCGCCATCCTCACGCACAATAATTTCGCTGCCAACGCGGTCAATCTCACTGCCTGCTGGTCGATCTCGGCGTCGGACCGTTTCCTGCTCGCTCTGCCGCTTTTCCACGTTCACGCACTCGGCAACGGGCTGCACTGCTGGCTGCTCAGCGGCTGCCGGATGCGTCTGCTGGAACGCTTCGAGCATGCGAAAGCCGTGAATGAATTTCTCATGTTCCGTCCGACGCTTTTCTTCGGCGTTCCCACCGTCTATGTTCGGCTGCTCGATTTTCCGCCGGACGCCGCGCGCGAGATCGGCTCATTTATGCGGCTCTTCGTTTCCGGATCGGCCCCGCTCTCCTCGCAGGTGTTTGAGGAATTCCGCGCAAAATTCGGCCACGCGATTCTGGAACGCTACGGGATGACCGAAACGCTCATGAATATTTCGAATCCTTACCAGGGCGAGCGGAGGGCCGGCACGGTCGGGCTTCCGCTGCCCGGCGTTTCGGTCCGCATTGTGGAGAATGAGATCCAGTTGCGCGGGCCGAATGTTTTCGCCGGTTATTGGCGCCGCGAGGAAGCGACGCGCGCCGCGTTCGATGACGGCTGGTTCCGTACCGGCGACATTGGCGAAGTCTCGACCGACGGTTACTATTCGCTTCGCGGCCGCAAAGGAGACCTCATCATCTCCGGCGGATTCAATATCTATCCGCGGGAGATCGAGGAGTTTCTGGCCGAGCAGGAGGAGATCGCCGAAGCGGCCGTGGTGGGCGCTCCCGACCGTCTTCGCGGCGAAGTGCCGATTGCTTATATCGTCACTCGCGGCGTCATTGAGGCGCACGATCTCGACGCCAGGTGCCGCGCCCGGTTTGCGTCATTCAAAATACCAAGGGCTTTCCTGGCGATCGACAAGCTGCCGCGCACCGCGCTGGGAAAAGTGCAGAAACACCTTCTGCCGCCCTGGGAAGCGCCACCCCCGGCCTCTCACTGATTCATCTGGAACATATACAGGCCGTTTCCGCCGGAGGCCAGGATGACCTGCCTGCCATCCAGCATGAATGTCTCCGCGGGCGCTGAAAGCCCGCCGATCTGCGTGTGCCACACCGGCGCGCCGGTTTTCGCATTCCAGGCCGCGAAGTTCTGGCCGTCGTTGGTAAACAACAGCCCTCCCGCCGTGGAGAGCAGCCCGACATTCCCGCTGCTGAGTTGATGCCGCCACACGACTTTGCCCGTTGTGTAATCGATAGCATCGATAAACGTACCGTAGTTGATTCCGGCGGCGCTGCTTTCGCCACCGAGGCCCATCGATCCGCGGGGATCGGGTTCCAGCAGATAGTCGATGCGCAGCGAGTTCGTTTCGTGAACGTAGAACAGGCCCGTGTCCGGCGAGAACGTGGGCGGCTGGTGATTGAGTACATCGTCATTTACCACCGATCCCGCCACGCTCGCGTCCTTATGCGGATTCCGCTGCACTTGCCCGCGGGCGTCCAGATGGAGTTTGGAGTCGGTTGCGATGTCGGATGCGTAGTTATTCACCAGGCCAAGTTTGCTCGTGATGAGGTGCTCACCCGTCACGCGATCCAGAACATAGAAGTAGCCGTTGCGCGTCGCCATCATGACGAGCTTGCGCGTGCGTCCTTTGAAGGGCAGGTCGGCGATGATGGGCGTCTGCGTCGAATCCCAGTCATGCGTGTCGTGCGGGGATGTCTGGAAATACCACGCCATCTTTCCGGTGTCCACGTTGAGCGCAATAAGGCAGGAAGTGAAGAGATTGTCTCCGTCGCCGCGCCCCGTCGTATAGGACGGCGTCGGATTGCCGGTGCCGTAGAGATAGAGATGCGTGTCGGGATCGTAGGAGCCTGGAATCCAGCTCGTGCCCGCTCCGTGTCGCGCCGCGTCCAGATCCTTCCAGGTATCGAGCCCAGGATCGCCGGGATTCTGCGGCGTGTTGTAGTGCGTCCACTGGATGTTGCCGGTCTCCGGATCGAGCGACTGCAGCCAGGCAGGTGAATCCATGTCGTTGCCGGGGCCAACCAGAATGTGGTTGCCGATGACGAGCGGAACGTTGGAAGAAAAGTACTGCTGGTCGAACGGCGCAATCTCTTTTTTCCAGACCTCTTTGCCGGTCCGCGCGTCGAGGCACACAACGTAATCGTCATGGAAGGTGAAGTAGATGTAGTTGTGCCACATGCTGGGGCCGCGCGTGCCGGTGGATGTGCCGCCGCGGAACTTCCAGTAGTAATGCCAGAGAACGCTGCCGTCGCGCGCGTCAATTGAATACACATCATCCCGGGTCGCAGCGTAAATAACGCCGTCGACGAAGAGCATCCCGCCGCCGAATCGCGCGGGACCGCAGGTATTTGAGTCGCCATTGCCAAGACCGCCGACGATCAGCTCGGCGCTGCCACGCCCTCCGCCTCCCCCGCGTCCGCCGGCAGCGGCCGGTCCGGTTCCGTCCGGACCGCAGCCCGTTGTGATCGATGGATTCGCCCATTTCAGGCTGAGGCCTTTGACGGTGTCGAGGTTGATGGCTTTCAGGGAGCTGTAACGCTTGCCCGTCATATCGCCGGAGAAGCTGGTCCACTGATCGGAGAGGGGCTTCAGAATGTCGCCCGGATCGAGGCCGGCCGATTGGCCGTGCAGAAAAACAGGCGCGGCGCTGATTGATGCCAGAAGCGAAATGAGAATTCGTGTATTTTTCATGGTTGATTCGCTCCTATTTCAGTGTCCAGAGAAATGCGGTAATGTCGTGCAGGTTCTTGTTATCCGGATCGTCGATTGCCATGGCGACTTTCTTGTGCGCCTCCTGCGGATCCTTCATCTCGACTTTCGGAGCTGGAGTGACATCGAGTGCGATGGACTTACGCGTGCCATCGGCGAGCATCAGGATGAGGATGTAGTCGTCCTTGCGGATCGATCTGCCTTCGAACGTGGTGCCGTCCGGCATGGTCACCGTTGCCTGCATGCCGCCACGGCCGCCGCCGCGTCCCCCGCGGGGAAGAATTCCGTCGAACCAGCCGTTCTGGAGCGCTTTTGCATCCGCATATTTCGAGGCGATACCTTTCATGTCGCCCGTCACCGAATGGCAACTCGCGCACGCCTTCGCGAAATAAGCTTCGCCGGCCTTCGCGTCACCCACGAGGACGTTCAGCTCGATGCCCATCGGGTTGCGCCCGGGAGGGCTCCCCTGCGCGCCCATGGTTGCCTCAATACTGTGCAGATATTCGGAGATCGCCGTGTTGTCAGCTTCCACCAGATTGATCTTCGGGGTATGTTTGGCGACGCTGGCGGCGATGAGTTCGCCCGCTTTATCGCTCAGAACAATGCCCGAACGCAGCAGGTTGACACCTTTACCCGGCGCGCCTCGCATATCGGACGCATGACAGGAGGCGCAGCTGGAGTTATAGAGAGCTTTGCCGCGGATGAGAACGTCCTGCGATGCCAGCGGCCGCGTGTACTGCGTAAATCCCTGAGCGCGGACGCCTTTGCCCGGAGCGATGGGAACCGGATCGGGAACCGGCGTTGGAGTCTCCTGCGCGTAAGCCAGACCGCTAATGATGGAACCGGCGAAAAAAGCTGCAAACAGATATTGTTTTCGGATCATGCTGTACCCCTCAATGATGTCCCCCTGCCGATTTAGCTCGCGATGCGCGCCATGGGCCATTCTAAAGCAACCCTTGCCCGCTGTGCCACGGCCGCGGCTATTCGCAGCCGCACTCCATCATCTGGCTGGCAACAAAGCATCCGCAGTCAAGAATCAGACCGCCTGCATTTGCGATTGACGCGGGGCTCGCAGGCGCAGCCTCCAATCCGGCCGCGCGCCGTGTAATGAGTGCGATTGTCGCAACGCATAACCCGGCGTAGCGATAGGCGATCGTTTCGCGGACTGCCGTCATCCCGACCGCATCCCCACCCAGGGATCGGTAGGCGCGAGCTTCCGCCGCCGTCTCATAGCGCGGACCATCGACGCCCACATAGTTTCCTGCTTTCGATACGGGCCATTCACTCCGTCGAGCGAGGAACGCCTGCGCCTGCGACCTGAGAAACGGGCAATAGGGGACGGAAAAATCCTTATATAGGCTGTCCTCATGATGCGGAGTGTTAACCGGCGCGGTTCGGTGAAGGTCGATGAATTGATCGGGAATCAGGAGGGAGGGCACTGGAGTGTCCCGATCGAGGGCGCCGGCTACACCCGCCGAAAGTACGTGCGTGCATCCTGCCTGATGCAACTCCCAGGCAAGCGCCGGGTAATTCAATGTGTGTGGATAGGTGACGGAGGATGAGCGCACGGCGATGAAAAGCCGGGAGCCGTTGCTCTCGACAGCTGCGAAAGAAAACCCGGTCCGCTCCCCCAACAGCTCAAAATCTGCCCGGCCCTGCAGGGCGGTCCAGAGAGAATAGCTGATCACCAGACACAAGCGCGGTGAGCGATCTCCTGGCGGCATTTCGTCAGTATCGCGCATCCGCCCCGAAACACGAAGACGGTTCAAACACTGACGGCGCGGCAGTGCAACAACGAAGCCCCCGGTATAATCTGGACGATGAATTTTCGCTCCACGATGACTCGGGGCGATTAGTGCGCATCGCCAGCATCCACGCTCATCCGGATGACGCGGAGATCCTTGCGGGAGGCACGCTGGCGCTTCTCGCCGCTCTCGGGCACGACATCACCGTTGTTACCCTCAGCGCCGGCGACTGCGGATCGGCGACTCACGGTCCGGACGAAATCGCCGCGATTCGCAGGGCTGAAGCAGCCGGGTCCGCAGCCCTGATCGGGGCCAGATACCTCTGGGGCGGCTTTCGCGACATGTCGATCTTCAGCGATGATCCATCGCGGCGCAGGGTCACCGGAATACTCCGGGACCTTTCCGTCGAGATTGTGCTCACGGCTGCCCCGAGCGACTATCTGTCCGACCACGAAGCGGCGAGCGCACTGGTTCGCGATGCCTGTTTCGCCTCGTCTATTCCGAACTATGCGACTCCCGGGAAGAGCCAGGCTCTGTCACGCATTCCACATCTGTACTTCATGGATCCAATCGACCAGAGGGACAGAAGCGGATGTCTGACGGTCCCGGATTTCACGATCGATGTCACGTCCACATTTGAGATGAAGACCAGAATGCTCGCCGCACACCGCAGCCAGCGCGCGTGGCTGCAGCAGCAACATGGCACGGACGACTATCTCAGGCAGATGGAGGAGTGGACGCGCGCCTGCGGCGCGAGGGCAGGCGCGGACTTCGGCGAGGGATTCCGGCATTACACAGTCCATCCTTATCCGCGCGAGCCGCTGCTTCAGCAGATCCTCGCAGCATATTTGTGCGGCGCGGGAAGATGACGTGGTCAGTCGCCGTTAATTTTCAGAAGGCTTTTCCACCTTGTCAATGACCAGCACATCGACGAGAGTCTTTGTCGCTTCGAGTTTCAATCCGAGTTGCTGCTGCATCGCCGCGAAAATATCCGGCGGTGCGTCGCCCTTCGGCGCGCCTTCCTGACCGCCTCGTTCAGACTGCAAAGGGTCGGGCGTCCACTTCATGACGAAATCATATCGGGCCGATCCGAGTCCCGTCTGGTCGACAACCGGCAATCCCAGAGAGTCGTTCAGGACAAAGCCGATGAATTCCTGGATCGTGGAATTCATTACCCGCATGCCCGCGGGTCCTCCGCCGTAGCCGGGATTCCCGTTCCGATTGCTTTCATCCTTCGTCATTTTTACGCCGCCTTTTGCCACCGTGATTGCATAGGCAGAAAGCTCCTTCTTCTCGCGATGGAACCTGAGCTGAAACCGGTCGGCCAGCAGCTTCTGAACCATCACTCTCATTTGAGGAAGGCTGGGTTGGCCCTCCATATCTGGCTTGGCGTTGAGATCATACTTATCCGAATCGATTCACGCGGGAGCACCGATGATCTGGCGAGGATGCACCTGATAGGCAAATTTGATGAGGTAGGCGAGAGAAGTGTCGGTCGCGACGAGATTGCCGCTGTTCGTCGGATGAATGGAAAATCTGGTTCCCTCCTGCGTCGGCTTGATGGTGGCTACTTCGAACGCCGGGTTTGCATTCGCCGGAGTGAGCTTCGGCGGGGGAGGAGGTTCAGGAATGACCCAGGCAGTTTTCTCGTTGGCGAGCACAAGATCCAGAGGCCGGGCGTTTGGTCCCTGGCTCCAGATTCCGGTGATGGCCGTCCCATCCGGGTTGGCCAGCTTTCCTTCGTAGCTCCCGCCCATGGCGGGGACTCCGATCTTCACCGTGACGCCCTGAACGGTGATGCTGGCGGGTGTTCCCACGCCGCTCTGATCGATGCTGAAGATCGCCGCCTGAAAGCCGCCGGTACCGGCCTTCGAGATCTTCATGACGACGTGATATCGTGCTCCTGCCCGAGCAGCATCCCGCCGGAGAATGCGGCGAGCACAGCCAAACCAGTCAAAGATCTCGTCACGATCGGCTCCCGCAGGCGTCCGTTCGCTCGCCGCAGTCGGCCGGGAATCGCGGGGCGCCTTTTCGATATCCTATCGCGTTTTGCGGCCGCACTTATTGAAAGCGAGACCTGAAAGAGGGAGATGGTGCCGGACGGCACCGGCGTCATCGCGAGGCGTCTGATTGCGGGTTTGACGTTGGCGGTTTGTTGGAAGTCCTGCTTTTCCTGCGGCCGCGGATCAATCGGAAAATTCCGTATGCCAGCCCTGCGCCGGCCACCGCGCCTGCACCGATCACGACTCCCGCGGAGAGTTCTGTGACAGTGCCTCGTGCCGCCAACTCCAGGATTCCAACGGTTGCACCACCGGCAGTGCCTACCGTGGCGCCAGCCCCGCTCACAGCAGCAGCTGCGATGTTCTCTTTGATCTTCTCGTCGGGCATGCGCTCTCCAACCCGAGTGTACCGCCCCTCCCGGCCTTGACCCCGTCGCGTGCCCGTCGGTCCTACAGGCCGGATTTTTGGGGCAGAGGTGTGCCGTCGCTATATTCCAAAATATCTCCCGGCTGGCACACCGGCGCTTCGCAAATCGCTTCCAGAGTGGATAGCCGGATCGCTTTGGCCTTGCCGTTTTTCAGCACGGAAATGTTGGCGATCGTGATGCCGACTCTCTCGGCGAGCTCAGTGACGCTCATCTTGCGCTTCGCCAGCACGACGTCAACCAGCACGACGTCAATATTAATGATGATCGCCATGCCTGTCTCAGGGATACTGCGAAAAAACCGATAATGCCGATTGCGCAATCTTCATGGTCCGCAGAGCGATAAGCGTCTGAAGAAAGAGGGTGGAACTTCGTTTCATGAGTCGACCCTACGCTGGGTATTTTATTGCTGGATTGTTAGTTGGCCAGCCTGTTCGGCCGATCGGATGGAGCGTTGGCACGATCGCCGATGACAGAGAGAAGCATCAATTACTTGCGTCCGCTTCGCCGGATCGGTGCAACTCAAAATGGATAAACGAGTCTGGCGGAATTCCCGCATGGATCTGCAACCAGCCGTCCGTTTTCTGTCCGAAGAAACAAGAGGTAACGCGGGCCGCGAGAAAGAATCATGCGGCCGCTATCGTTCGGACTGAAGACTTCCACGAACTCACCCGGCGATCCCTTGAGCCGCGCCTCCACGCTCACCTTGTAAACCGTGCCGAGCCGGAAATCCGGCTCTTTGGGATCGGGAAGGATCTGCTCGGAAACTACCTTTCCAACAACCACCAGTGCCGACTGCCGGAACTCCCTGTCGCAGGAAACTACCGGCCCGGTAGAGGTTGGATCGACAGTGGCGTCGCCTTTGAAACATGCAGCGTCAGCCGCGCCGCGGAAAAATCCTGCCGCGATCAGGAAGAAAATCGCGAATCGGCGGCCCGGTAGCTGTATCAGTGGAATATCCGTCCTTACTCTCGGTTTGACACTCTTTTTCCGATGTCAGCGTTTTCTCTGCCGCCTCGATGGACAGGAACAGCATTCGTTCGCGGCCGAACACGGGCCGGAATCCGTGATGCTGGTAGAAAGCCACCGCATCGCTATCTTTCGCATCCGCGAACAGGGCGAACGCCGTGCCCGGCGAGGGCACAGTCCGGCGCAGCGCATCTGCCAACAGTCCGGAGCCTCAATCGTCCGGCAAGCTTCATGCCGCGCCGCGGTGACCACGAAAACAGTCCGCTTCGCCGACTGCATCTCAGCGGCCCGTTTGATCGGCGATACTGCTTCCTCCTCCAGGCCCTTATTGCATGGCATTTTGCCGGTATCCGGAAAGGCTGGCGGCGCACGGAAGTGAGTGACAGCAATTTATCTAAATAGAATCAACATTTAACTCACTTTGCCGTGGGTGATAAGGCATAATGTCGCCATGCCGACTCCTCCGCGCCCAAGCCCGCCATCCCCGAACCAATCGCCGCACCGAGAAAAATCTGCAACGAAGCCACCGATCTTCAACAAAACAATCAATATCCCTCCGCAAACGAACCCACTATCCCACCTGCGAACCCACCAGGAACTCACCACGAACCCCCGGCAAATCCGATTTCGGCTCCACCACGAACGCACAGCACTCTTGCAAACAAGTAAGCACTTACTTACAATAGGGAGGACCCATGGCATCACCAAACACCCGCATGTCCGCCACGGACCGCCGGGCCCAGCTTATTGACGTTGCGATCGACCTCTTCTCCAAAAAAGGCTTCGCCGGCACCACTACGCGCGAAATCG
>DASZVV010000220.1:0-4313 GCA_035546955.1 Bryobacteraceae bacterium | reverse complement strand
GGCTGGCTCGGTCTGGGCGACCGGGAAGCCATCGATTTGCTTCGTGAAATCAACTCGCGGCGCGATGCGCTCGCGGGTCTTACGGACGCGGAACTGCGTGCGCAGCCGCGATCGGGCAAGGCAGAGGTATTTGCGCTGACGGCCGTGGTGGCTGAGCGTCTGCTCGGTTTGCGGATGTTCGATGTCCAGATCCTCGGCGCGATATCACTCGCGCGCGGCGAGATTGCCGAGATGCAGACCGGCGAAGGCAAAACGCTTGCCGCGGTGCCGTCGATCGTCTGGTTCGCACTGGAAAAACGCGGCGTCCACGTGCTCACCGCGAACGATTACCTGGCCCGGCGCGATGCGGCATGGATGAGTCCCATCTACGAGTGGTTCGGACTGAGCGTGGGCACGATTTCGCAGGGCCTCAGCATCGCGGAACGGCGCGCCGCGTACCACTGCGACATCACTTACGCCACGGCGAATGAGGTGGGCTTCGATCACCTGCGCGACGGCCTGGCGCGCGATCCCGAAGAACTGGTGCAGCGGCCATTCGCCTTCGCGGTGATCGACGAAGCAGATTCGATTTTGCTCGATGAAGCGCGCATTCCGCTGGTGATTGCGGGCGGACTGCCGGAGGATTCCGCGCTGGCGTATCGCGTGGACGCCATTGTGGCCGGACTGCGGCGGCACACGCACTACACGTTCGACGAATTCGGACGCAATGTACGGCTGACGGATCGCGGCATCGAGCGCGTGGAAGGAGCACTCGAATGCGGAAGTCTGTTCGATCCGGAAAATCTCGCCATCCTGACCGCGGCGCAGGATGCGCTGCACGCGCACGCGCTGCTGCGGCGCGATGTGGATTACGTGGTGAAAAACGGCGCCATCGAAATGGTGGATGAGTTCAAAGGACGCATCGCGGAGAACCGCCGCTGGCCCGCCGGCCTGCATTCGGCAGTGGAGGCGAAGGAGAAGGTACAGCTGAAGACACAGGGTCGCGTGCTGGGATCGGTCACGGTGCAGAGTCTGGCGGCCCTGTACGGAAAGATCTGCGGGATGACGGGCACGGCGGTGACGCAGTCGGACGAATTCTGGAAGGTGTACAAGCTGCCGGTGCGCGTGATTCCGACGAATCGTCCGGTGATTCGCGAAGACATGCCGGATGCGGTTTTCACGACGAAAGGAGCCCGGCAAGTGGGCCTGATGGAAGAGATTCTGCGGGTGCATGCGACGGGACGTCCGATCTTGGTGGGGACGGCGAGCGTGGAGGAATCCGAAGCGCTGAGCTGGATGCTGCAGGTGAAGGGGATTCCGCATTCGGTCCTGAATGCGCGCAATGACGAAGCGGAAGCGGAGATTGTGCGGCAGGCAGGGATGCTGGGCGCGGTCACGGTTTCAACGAACATGGCAGGACGTGGAACGGACATCCTGCTGGGCGGAGATCCGCCGCAGGATCGCGAGAAGGTAGTGGCGCTCGGCGGGCTGTACGTGATCGGGACGACGCGGCACGAAGCTCGGCGCATCGACTTTCAACTGCGCGGACGAGCGGGCCGGCAGGGCGATCCGGGATCTTCGCGGTTCTTCATCAGCCTGCAGGACGACCTGCTGGTCAAATTCGGGATCGACCGGAATCCGGATATCGAAAGCGTACAACGGACGGCGGAGAGCCAGAATCTGGAGATCCGGCAGATGCTGTGGAAGTACGATTGCGCCACGGAGTTCCATCGGCGCGAGGCGTATCAGATGCGGCGGAAGGTGCTCGTGTCGCCGGAGTGGAGTGTGGCGTCGGTGCTGCCGGATGAGCAGTTCGCGGAGTTGATTGCGACAGCGGGCGAGGAGGTTGTGGAGCGCGAAGGGCGGCGGATTACGCTTGCGGTGATCGATGAGATCTGGGCGGATTATCTGGCGAATGAAACGGATTTGCGGAGCAGTTTGCTGTGGACGTCCTGGTCGAGCGGCGATCCGCTGCTGAAGTATCTGACTGTGGAGCGGGATATTTATGAAGATTTTCTGCGGTGTGTGGATGAGGGAGTGGCGGCGGCGTTCGCGGAGGCGCGAGTGGGCGAGGGAGTGATCGAGTTCGAAAATCCGGAGCGGCTGGAGCGCGGAGCGACGTGGACGTACGTGACGACGGATCAGCCGTTCGGGTTGTTCACCGAAAGAGTGTTTAAAGGGTTCCTGGCCCGGAAAAAGAAGCCTGCCTAGAAGACTTCCTTGCCGCGCGGAATCATCTTCGAAGTGAGGAAAGTTTTCGGCATTTCGCCTTCGCCTGCAAGGTGAACTTCCTGAAACGCTTAAGCCACCGACCGTCAGGGACCTCGACCGCTCTCATATCAAAAAGTCTTGACTCACGCCTCACTCTGTGTATACTGAGTATACACACTGCATGGGCGGCGTTTTCGAAATCTCTCAGTCCGACAAGCGGCCCATGTACCTCCAGATTATGGAGCAGATCAAGCGCAAAATCGCGGTCGGCGACTGGGAGGAGGGGCAGGCGATTCCTTCCATCCGGCAGCTTGCCGTTGATCTCGAAGTCAGCGTCATCACGGTCAAACGCGCCTATCTCGAACTGGAGCGCGAGGGTGTCATCGTGACGCAGCAGGGGCGGGGGTCGCATGTGGCGTCGACACCGGGGCTGGGGGCGAAGCTGCATGAGCAGGAACTCGCGCAGCATCTCGAACAGGCCACGCGCATCGCGGCGCTGCTCGGCATTCCGCCGCGGGAACTGGCGGCGAAACTGCGGGAAGCAAGCGAACGGGCGGCGGAAAAGGAGCGGGTATGAACGGGCTGGCAATCGATCTGAGGGGCGTCGGGAAAACATACAAATTTTTCTCGCTCGATCGAATCCATCTGCAGGTGCCGGAGGGCCAGATCATGGGGCTGATCGGACCGAATGGCGCGGGGAAATCAACGACGATCCGCATCCTGATGGGTCTGGTGCACCAGGACTGCGGCGAGGCCATCGTACTGGGGCGCCGCATGCCGGAGGAGCAGATCGCGGCGAAGTGGGATATCGGGTTTGCGTCGGAAGACATGCGGCTGTATGACGCGATGACAGTCGGCTGGCACCTGCGGTTCATCGAGTCGATGTATCCCGGTTGGGATCGCTCGTATGCGCAGGTGCTGCTGAAGCGTTTCGGACTCCGTGCGGAGCAGACGGTGAAAGGCCTTTCACATGGGCAGCGCGTAAAGACCGTGCTCCTGCTCGTTCTGGCGCGAAAGCCAAAGCTGCTGGTGCTCGACGAGCCGACGACGGGACTCGATCCCGTAGCGCGCCACGAAGTGCTGCGGGAACTGACGGCCGTGATGCGCGACGAAGGGCGCACCATCCTCTTCTCCTCGCACAACACGCAGGATGTGGAGCAGATTTCCGACACGATCACGTTTATCGATCGCGGCCGGATTATCGATTCGATGGATAAGGAGGTGTATCTCGACCGCTGGCGGCGGCTGCGTCTCGAAGTTCCATCGGGCGAACGGCTGCCGGCGCTGCCTGGAATTATCGGTGTGCGGCAGGAAGGGCGGCTCGCAATCGTGACGGCGAATGCATTCGAGCCGGCGCTCGCGAATGAATACGAAAGCCGCGGGGCGCGCGTGCAGGCGATCGAGAACATGACGCTCGAAGAAATTTTCGTGGCCAATGTGGAATACAGCAGGGTGGATTGCGGTGCGGAGGTGGAAGCATGAGCACGGTGACATGGCATCTGGTGAAGAAAGACTGGAGGCTCTACCGCGATCACATCGCGATCAGCACGCTCGCCGGCATAGTCGCACTCGGGTTTTGTCTGAAGGGTGGCGAGGTCTCGGGGGTCATCGGCGCCGTCTGGATTTTCACCGCGCTGGTGATTATTGGCTGCATGCTGCCAATGTCGGCGATCGTTAACGATCGGAAGAAGCACAATCTGGCCTTCGTCATGAGCCTGCCGATTTCGGTGCGGGAGTACACGGCGGCGAAGCTGTTGTCGTCAGCCGGCATGTTTCTCACGCCGTGGGTGACGCTGGCCGCCGCCACAGTGGCCCTGATCGAAGTGCGCGGATTTCTGCCGAAAGGCTCGATTCCGTTCGCGGTGATTGTGCTGCTGCTGCCGTTCGTCGGATTTGCGCTGATTACCGGCTGCGCGCTGGTGGGGGAGACGGAAGGCTGGGCGATTGCGGCGACCGTGGCCTGCAATTCGTCGTACTGGCTCGTGTGGTTCATGATCGCGCGCACGCCGGGAATGATGGACCTCGCGAAAGGCAACGTGGCGGTGTGGAACGCGCAGTTGCTGTGGATTGTGGCGGGAGAGCTGGGGCTAATTGCTGCCGCGCTCGCCCTGACGTTCTATCTG
>DASZVV010000219.1:0-20501 GCA_035546955.1 Bryobacteraceae bacterium | reverse complement strand
TTGATTGTGCGGCACTGCTTGAGGACGACAGACTGATCGACTATGTAGTCGATGAATGTGCCCGCCTCCACGTAGCTGAGACCGTAGGTCCAGCCGGAGCTGCTGAGCGTCGTCTTGGTCAGCTTCTGCCCCGCGGTCAGGCCGGACTTCGAACGGAGGAACTCCGTGAATTCGCCGAATTTCGTTTCCACGTTCTCGCCTCCTGGAGCGTTCGGGACGTACTTGGTGATCTGCCGACTGCCGGTGGACTGCTTTTCGATCGTCGCGAGACGATCGCCCATCTTCGTCACCTGCTCAACGAAGGGTGCGAGAGCGGCCTGAACCGCCTTCGAGATGACCTCGGCGCCATCGTTTGCGGGCGGCGCTGCGGCCGGTGCGGGCTCCGTCTTCTCGACGGAATCCTGTACGACGATGACGATCGGTTGATCGTCGGCGCCGGTGGGGTTATCGGGCTCTTCCTCGACCGTCGAGCTTGATTCATACGTCGAGGTTGAATTGCTGGTGTAGGTGGTCTTCGCCTTGGCGATTGCCTCCTTCACGGCTTTCATGATCACTGCGGCCGGGGTCTTCTTGTTGACCGGCGCAGCCGTCCCTGCTGCTGGTTTAGCCACTGCTTCCTTCTCCTTTGGTTTGGGATGCGCCTTGTAGACCAAGGCCACTGCGCCGGGGTTCGCCGGTTGAACGTCGTCGCCCCGAACAATCGAAAACTCTTCGAGCACAAGATTCCGGATTACGCTCACGCTTCCTCCATCTCGGCGTAGCCGCCGATCGAGAATCCGCTGATCTGGCCGGTTCGCGCGGCCTCGCGGAGATCATCGGTGAGCAGCTTCACGCCAACCCACCAGCAAACGCACCCGGCGATGAACTGGAGCGTCGACTCCACGAGCACGGCGGGAATCTCTTCGGAGTGGTTTTCCTTGAGAGTGGCCGCGCCGGCATAATAATCCTGCATGAACTGATACATCGCTTTCACCAGTTCGTTCTGCGGGACCACGTCGCCTTCCAGATCGAAGATGTCGGCGACCGAAGCCCAGCCCCAGATGATTCCCATCTCCTCAGAGAATTTGGTGATCTGGACTTTCAGGACCGCCTGCCGCTTGAGACCGGCCATTTATTCGCCCGCTTTCGCGCCGGAGGGCTGGTCCAAACCGTTTTGGACCACCTGCGGCCTGTCATCGGGCGCGGGAGCGCCGGAAACGTTTTCAGGGGCGTTTGTTTGCGAAACGTTTGGGGCGCGAAGTGTTTCGCCAAATTTTGCCACCCGGATCGCCGGGAAGATCACCTCCCGGAGCTTCATTTCGAAGTAGTGGATCGTCCCTGCCTGAGCAGCGATCGTGCCCGGTGACAGGCAATCCGCCAGATCTCTTGTGAGTTCGCGATACGCATCGTCGTCCGTGAAGCCGGGGGCGATGAAGGCGACGTGCACGTCGCTGCCTGGCCGCAGCAGAACAAAGAAGATCCCGCGGAGCCTGCACTCGAAGTAGCTGATCGTCTCCTGCGACCGTACAAGCTGGCCTGGCGACGTTGAATCGAAGATATCCGCGGTGAGAAGGTTAAAAGCCTGCTCGTCGGTAAAATCTCCCGCCGCCAGAAAAGTAATGAGTTGGGTGTTTGTCATGCTTTTCCTTCCAATTCGCAGGCGGTGAATGCGCCGCCCTCGCGATCCCAGATTTCGCCTGCCCATGCCTCGCCGCCATCGGCGGAGAACGTGCCCTTCGACTTCAGAAAGTTCAGGAGCTCCGCGACGATCGCGGGTTCCATCCAAACCGTGTCTGCGGTCGGCGCGGGCTGGCAACGCGAGTAGCCCGCAATCGGGAACGCGCGGCCAGAGATCCGCACTATGCGAGTCAAACCGGCGAACTGGACAAAGCCCATACGCGGCGGCCGGTCAAGCGAGATCGCATCGAGATCGAGGCATGTTCCGACCTTCACAGCGGAAACACAGCCCTCGAAGCTTCCGTCGCGATCGTTGCAACACAGCACGACGCGGATTGACGTCACGCGCCCTCCCAGATATTGGTCGGATCGAGCTGAAAATCATCGCCGACGACAGGCGAGACCCAGCAGTGACAATTCACCAATTCCTCGGCCGGCAGCGTGGGGTCGAGCGGATGATCGGCGGCCGAGCCGCCCACGTCGAATTTGTCAGCGATGTCGATCTCCTCGCCGGACAGCTCGGCGTGCGATGGCCGCGTGTTGATGCCGGTGATGTTCCAGCGCTTTTCCTGCACGCCGTTGCGGCGATAGGTCTCCACCTGAGCCAGTTCGGAGGCGATGCCGGTCTCGGTGAGCGAGAACCGCTTCGCTTCAAATTCGGTTTTGACGCCGAGATCGCTCCGGAGTTGGTCGACGAAATCCTTGCTGTAGGGATGCTGACCCAGCTCGTAGAACTGATCGATAATCGTGCCGAAAACGGAATCGATGTGATTCCGCGTCGCGAAGATCGCGGCATCCGTACGGCTGAACAGCTTTTCGCGGATCGCATCGTTCTTCAGCTCGAAGTCCGGAGAAGCGACGCCAATTTGTCCGAGCGCGAACTTCGCCGCGTCCTCAAAGGTGTCGACGGAGGTGCCCTGAATGATCGTCTGGGCTTCCTTATCGACGTTGTCGAAGTAGCTGAAATTCGCCAGCAGGTTGGCGAAGAATTGTTTGTCTTCGGGGTTGAGCGCTTTCTGCACGGGCCGCGACGCCAGATCAAGCTGCACGTGGCGCTGGATCTTCGCCCATCCCTCGTGCTTCCAGAGATAGGAAAAGAGCGAGTCCACGCCATCGCCCCAGTAAGTCACCATCTCGTCCAGCAGCGGCTGCATGGCGACGGCGCGATCGAAGCGGCGCGGCGCGTTGCCTTTGCGTATCGCCCGGCCGAGGTCGTTATAGGCCGCGTTAAAGAATTCCATGGCGCGTTTGCCTCTGAGAACGATGCTCATCAGGCTTTGGCCTCCCTGAGCGCCCGGCGCACTCTTTTCTGCAGGCTGCCCAACTCGTCGGTCGAAGGCTGGACTCCGGCGCCCGCGCGCGGCAGAACCTGATCGCTACCCGGCCGGAATGGCAGGTCGGGGAAACGTTTCTGCTGAACCTGACCCGGCGTCAGAACCTGCGTTTGCAGGTAGATCTGATCGACCTCGGCGTTCTGCGCGATGTCGTCGGTGTCATAAGGCTCGAACTCCAGGCGGAACTTCGTTCCGGGGAACCGCTCCCCGATGATGCGGTTGATCGGCGAGAGGAGTTTTTTGCGCCCCGGCGTGACGATCGAATCTTTGTACTGCTGATTCTGTTCATCACTGCCGTTCCCGAGACGTCCCGGCTGAACAATACCCACCTTCTGCGGGGGCATGCCGTGGGCATGCAGAACTTCATCGCGGCAATCGATGCGCAGGAGGCGGAATGAGCCCTCCTTTGCGTTGTCACCGGTCAGCTTCTCGAAGGTGATCTTGCCGCCATCCGGCGTGCGCATCGCCATCGTCTTGTGGGCTTTGCCCTTCAGGTGGCGCTTGAAGTACTCACGAATCTTGTCCTCGGCGTCGTCTTCCCAGGAGCCTTCGAGGATCACGGCGTAATCGGGGATCGCGTTGTTGTTGAAGAACGCGAGATTGTACTCCGTCTCCAGAACGGCCAGAGCCATGCGGTTCCACGCGGGCATGATCGAGGGGATGCCGTAATACGGCGACCACGGAAAGTACTGCGCGAAGTGCCAAACCGACGTAACGTCCTTGCCGGCCGCGAGAGGATCTTTGGAGTTGAGTTCGGCAAACGCCTCCTTGTCGAGGCCGTATCTACGGAAGTGCGCGAACTGTCCGTTCTTCACCTGGACGAAACCGAGGTCATCCAGCCGTATCCACATTTCGGTGGACACGATATGCGACACCTCAGCGGGCGCACCCTTCAGATCGGGGATGACTTCCAGGTAGGCGTTCGCCAGAGCTTCATAGTCGGTCCAGACATTCTGAGCGCCCTCGCTGAAATCGAGTCCCTCGAACATCTGGTCAACGAAGCTGGACACTTCCTGGCGAGCCGCATCCTGTCCGTCCCCCGTGATCTTCCACGGCGCGCCCGCGATATCTTTGGCCTTCTGAGTGACACATCGGCAGTGATAAGTGTTCAGACTGACCGCATAGGCGAACAGCGCGAAATCGAAGGGGCGCGCCGCGCACTTCACGCCGTCGATCGTGATCCCATACTTCTCGCGGAGGCGCTTGCTGCCGGTGCTCTGGCTCTGCTTGGGGTCGTTGGCGGCCTTCGCGATCTCGAAATACTCGGACGACGCGCCCATTCCCTCCGAAAGCAAATAGCCGTTGACGCGACAGATCGCGCCGGAGCTCGATTCGAGAACAAAGACCTTGCCGGGGTTGCCGCTCACAGCAGGCTCACCTTTCCTTTCCGGCCGCTTCGGCCGCGGAAGAGGCGGATCGCGCGCTCGATGCAGTCCGGGCCGTCATCATGGGAATCGGTCGAGCAGCCCAGCGCCTCGAACTGCTCCATGCACTTCTGGATGTCGGGTGTCCAGTACGACGAACTGGCGGAAGGCCAGTAGACGAGCCCCTGCTCAACCAGCGGCGCGAGTGTCGAGATCCGCTTCAGCTTGTCTGAGCTGAGATCCTCGGCTGCGACGATCGGAAGCTGGAGGTGATCCCGCTGACTGGCTTCGTCGAGGAGCTGCTTCAGCGCAGACTGATAGGCGACGGTCTCCACCGCAAACCGGAACATGCCCGGCCACTGCCTGCACGTCGTGATAACGGCTTCCACCTGCTGCTGGATCTTGAGCTTCTTCAGCAGGACGCTCAGGATGTAGTAATTCCCGCCGCGGCTGCCCACCACGCCGATCCCCGTGTCATCGTTCTTCGCCTTCTGGCCAATCGCGGGGTCGATCGCGCCGGCAACGTCGATCTTGCCCGCGACGTCCTCATCGCGGAAGAACTTCCAGCCGCTCGGCGGGAAAATCTGATCGTCTTCGTTCGCGGGATTGTTCATGAACTCGGTATTGAAATCCCGAGTTCCGATTTCCTTTTTCTTGGCTTCGAGGCGCGCGAGAGGCCACCGTGCCGGCCAGAGCGGCTTGCCGTCTTCGAGGATCGCTCGCCAGATTCGCGTGAAGTAGACGTCCGTTATCTTCAGCAGGCGGGTGAGAACTGAATCGTGATGCAGGATCGTGCCGATGACGAAGAGCTTGCCGTTCGGGGCGACGATGTTGGAGACGACGCGCTTCAGCCAGCGCTCCAGCTTGTCGCGGCGCTCCTTCGATTCGACAAGCTCGTCATCCTCGATATCGTCGAGAATCACGAGATCCGGACGCCACTGCTTATAGCGGAGGCCGCGAGCAGCAGACCCGCGCCCGCGGCCGAGGACCTTCACCTTGTTCGACGTGACGAACTCGGCGCCCGCCCACTTCCGGCTCCCGACCAGGTCGCTGAAGTCCTCCCGGATGAGCTCGTTTTCCTCCAGCTCCTGACGGATGTCATCGACGTTCTGCTGAGCGATCCCGTCCGACTCGCGGAAGATGACGATAAAGTGGCGCGCGCCGATGCAGATCTGGTGGAGCGGAAACGCGAAGCTGACGTTGGTGGACTTTGCGTGTTCGCGAGGTGCGGCGAATGCGCCCCGATCGTGCATCATCATCATTTCGATGACTTCGCGATGGAAGCTGGCAGGCTCGGCGCCGAAGTACGGAGCCAGATAGTAGCTGCAGAAAAACTGGAAGTCAGTCTTCGCGCGTTTGACGCGCTCGGCCTTTGTGAGCTTCACGCCGCCCGAAACAAGCCGCTCGGCGCGCTGTGCAACCTGCTCCGGCGTGAGCTGCGTTCGACGGATCGATTTGGGCGTCTTGCTCATTCCTGTCCGAATTTCTCCACGACTTCCGCGACGGCCGCGCCCACCGCGGCGGCGTTCTCTTCGAGCGGCCGCATCAGACCGGGGATGCCGCGCAGTTCCAGCAGCAGGAGCTGGACGGCGTCATCCAGCACCTTCACCGCGACGCGGTCGTTATCCCGGCCGGCGAAATGGGCGGCGCTGATCTCATGGGTCTGTTTTGCCAGCCGGAGATAGGCGTAATAGGTCTGCGCGTCAGCCTTGCCGTCAACGATCGTCTTGTACAGGCCCGCGCGAATTTCTCCCAACTCCAGCAGCAGCGTCTTGTTGAGATCGCGACAAGAATCCTCAAACTCGCGAAGTTTGGCGTCGGCCAGGGCGCGACGCTGCTTCCAGCCGAGCTTCGACTCCCATTCGTCCCAGGTGGAACCGGAGAAGCCGGCATAGACCTTGCGGATCTCGCGCACGGCCTTCTCCCGCGAGAGTCCGCGGGCGTAAAAGCTGTAAGCGAATTCCTGCGCTTTGGAATCGTAAGCCATGGAGAGGATCAGGCGGTGCGGATGCGGCGGAGCCGCTCTATCTCGATCTGCGTGGCCTCAAGCACCAGCGCGCGGCGCACCCGCTGGCAGCGCCGGGCCAGCATCCATTCGCGGATGAGGAGCCTGATCGTCGAGAACGGTCTCCAGCGCCTTGACGCGTTCGTAGGAGAGCTGCTCAAGGCGCTCGTGAAGGGACCGGTTTTCCCGGTAGAGAACTCGGATGGCATAGGCGAGCCCGAGAACGGCGAAGATGAGGAGCGCGTTGGCGAAGCCATAACTTTTGCTGAGTGAGTCGAGTTCATCGAATCCCACGCCTCCCCCCGTTCCGGATCGCGGCGGCCATGCTGATGTCCACATCAGCCAGATCGCGTTCGCGATTCACTTCGTTGTAGGCGCGCATGATGCCCGTTACCGAGTCATCCGCAGGCCGGGTTTCGGACGCCGGGCCGTGGATCTCGTAGAGCCGGAGCTGCTCCTCCAGTGCAAGCGAGATCTGGACGATCAGGTCTTCGCGTTTGGTGCGATCGTCTTCGGGTTTCGCGGTGATTTTGTCCCGGAAAGCCTGCAGGCCGAGGGTGAGTTCCTTCGCGGTCACGGTGTCCTTTCGTTTTGTCGGAAGGCCGGCCTCGCGAGAACATGGCGAAAGCGCGATGCCGGTCTTCTCCACCTGCGGGGGTAGCGCAGATTTGAACAGGACTATCGTGGCGGAATTCGAAAAATTAGGCGATGCCGCGATGCGCGTTGTGCGCGTTTCGCGCGAAATTATTTTGAGGGAGAGTTAAACGGCTTCGGCGACCGCGATGTTCCGGCTCGCCTCGATCAAAGCATACAGCGATTTCCGGCAGACGCGCCAGCGGCCACCGGGTTTCCACGCACGCACACGCCCTCCTTCGCACCAGCGGCGCATCGTCGGCTCGGTAACCTTGGCGATGCGCGCCGCGTGGAAGGTGTCAATCGTATCGTCCAGTGGAAGGACGAGGTTCAGCTTCAGCTGTTCCGGCTGAGGGCGATGATCCATGCGATGAAAAACCCGCTGCTCACCATCCAGCACCCCGCGAGTACCCAAATGGTGGCGTGAAGCGTGTTAATTTGGCGACGATACCATACGATCCGCTCGAATTCCGTCGAATCGTAATCATTTTCCCGTAAATCGCTGCTTTCAGGACTCATAGAACCCCGCCCTCCGGACTGCTTTGTTTTTCTTTCCGCGCGCGCTCGGCCGCCAGCGGCGAACTGTGCGCCAGAACGCCCTGCTGACGGCGTCGGCCCGCCGCCCACTGCTGCGCCTCGATCTTCTCGCGCTCGGCCATGGTGAAGCGGCCGTCGATCTGGATCGCTTCGCGCTCCAGCTCTTCGTAGGTGCGGCCGGTGTTAGTCATGCTCGCCTCCTCTGCTGGCGGGGGCGGCTTTCGGGCAACTCGCTCCAGTATCCGCGCGATCCGCCCCCGTTTGGTTTGCAGCAGAGATTATTCGGCAGACGCGCGGTGTCGCTCGAATCGCGTAGCCATTGCCGTCACGGTGAGAAAACTCCCGCAGGAGAACCAGATAATCCGCACGGTCACAGGAGACGAGCAGCCTTTTGCTGACCGTGATCGTGTTGCTCATCGATGTCTCCCGTCGCGGCGGTTCATCGACTTCAGCGGCCAGAAGACTTTATTGAAGTCGGCCATCGTCGTCACGTCCAGCTTCCCAATCTGGCGCTCGATGAATCGGCTGAGCTGGGCTTCGTCCCAGTTCCGGAGCGCCGCGGCATCGCGGAGGAGCTGCCGCTCGGCATCCCGGACGGGATAGATTGCGTCGGAGCTGGCGTCATAAGCGCGGCGGCCGTGATTGCCCTGCGCGTGACGGCGCCGCGGATTCGGCTTGTAGTGCTCGCTTGGCTTCCCGGCGCGCAGCCCGTCCAGCAGTGCGTACGCCTCGGCGCGCGTGAGATCCTTCAGCGACGTTTTTCCGAAACCACTCTCGATCGCCTCATGCAGCCCTTCGTTGTCGCAGCCATTCTCGCGTGCGCAGGCGTGGATCGCCCGCAGCAGCGAGACGTCGACAGGCTGGTCGAGCCTGCTAGCGCGGGGCACGGACAACTCCCGACGCAATTGCCGCCTGATGCATCGCCATCAGTTCGCGGAAGTAGATCGAATAGCAATCTTCACAGGTGGGACGTCCGTTGGCGATACGCAGCGTCTTTACGGTGCGCCCACAGCGCGTATGCGCCATGTAGTCGATCTCGCAGCCGGGCCGGAAAAGATGAGTTTGCTGTTCTTCACTCACGCGACGTTCTCCTTCACATCGATCTCATCGATCAGCGCCCGGAGCGCCTCACATGAGATCGGTTCCTTCGTTCCCCAAGGATCGGCTTCGCAACCGATCCAGTACTGACCGGCCTCGACCAGGACGACGCCAATCTTCCGCTGCCGCCGGAGCTCGCACGCGCGCACGATGTAATCCACGCCGAGCGACGTGGGATCATCCAGCCGCGCCGGCTGCGACTCTGCTTCACGCCGCGCGGGCTTCCTCCGCAGCGGGCTGTAATCGTCGGCTGTGAGATAGTTACCGCGGGCCAGCTTGAGCGCTCTGTGAAACAAACGCGGCCTCCTTCCAGCCCGTCTCCCATGCCCAGCCGAGGAGCGGTTCTTTCGCGAATGGATTCGCTGAGAGCAGTATTCCGGCCCGGTGCGCCATCACTCCGTCATCGCCGACGTATTGGAGCAGCCGATCAGTCGCGTCCATGCGTACTCCCATCCGCGGATCGGCGCTCCTCGATTTCCTGCCGCAGGTACATCGCGAGGTCGAGAGCCTCCTGATACGCGTCGATCAGATGATCACGGCCATCGTGCGCCTGCAGATGCTGGCCGTACTTCACGAATCCCGCCGCGTCGCGCTCACGGATATCAGCGACGACCAGCTCAGGAATCGCCGGCCCTCGGCCCGGTTTCGGTTTCGGCTGTGGCGTGTTGGGGCTGTCCATCATCCCCGAGCCTCACTTTCCGCAACGGTTACCGCGGTGGCCTGTGGGAAGGTCTCGAACCAGAACTCATCGCGCTGGCGGATGCGGAGGCCCAGCTCGGCGAGCTCCTCCGTGTTGAGGTTGGCTTTCTTCACGGCGGGCTTGTCCAGTTCCTCCCGCTGGCGGATGAACGCGGCACGGCCGGCGTCCTTGATCGCCTGGATTACGGCGTCGATTTTCCAGGATTTCAGAAGCCTGATCGACGGCGCGCCGCGCTTGATCCCCGCCTTCCCGAACTGAAGGGCGATGAATTTCTTGCCCTTCTTTTCGAGTGCCGCGCGATTGTCCCGGTAGTAGGTTTCAAGCTGCTCGACGAGGAGTTGGCGATTCGCGGCCATGGTCGAGACTTCGGTTTTGAACTTGCTCTCGGCAGCGATAATGGCTTCCCTGCGCTGGAACTCGAAGACGCCGATGCGCGCGTCGAGCTTCGCGATCTCGCGGAGGGCGTTGTCGAACTGCTGGAGATTTTCGATGACGGTGGGTTTATGCATGAGCTGTTTTCTCCTCGGCTCGACCGCCCAGCTTCCGGATGAGGCGGCGCGTAATTGCCGCTTCCAGGGCGAGCGATTCGCGGACGAAAGCCTGACGGCGAGGGTCGCTATCGCCTTCGCTCAGAGCAATGGTGTGGCGAATAAGGCGCAGATGGAAGTTGAGGCGGTTGATGAGCTGACGTTGCGTCGGCTTCGTCAAGATGGTAAGCACGGGCGGCTTGCATTCAGTTCTGGACACTGAGCACCGCCTTCGGATGAGCCTTGCAGTCGGCGAGAAGCCTGCTGAGGAACGTTTTCGCCGCGTCGAACACCTCCCGCGAGAAGTCCTGGATAACAATCAGTTCCAGACGGTCAATATTGACGACGGCATCCTGAAGGACAGGAGCTGCCTGTTCGCCGAGCACGCCGTTCAGGGCTTCGATCTCGCAGCCGGCCTTCCGGAAAATTAGGGTGAGCCAGCCGTAGACCGTCAACTCTTCGCTGATCGGAGCCATCTGCATTCCGGTGTGGATTTCGAGATGAGCGTAGAGACTCACGCCGCAATCCTCCCTGGACCCTCGCCGGGGATCTGGTCGACGATCTCGCGCGTGATGCGTTCGCCTGCGGCCGCGCCATTGTTCACGAGGCGCACCATAGCGCGGATACACATCGCGTTGATGACGAGCGGCCGGCCGAGCGGCGGCCGCCGCGTGTTGTTGCGGAAGCGATCGAGGAACGCGTGGAGACCGTCCTCCGAGAACACCCGGTCAGTCAGCGCGCCGACGCGGCACAGCTTGAAATCGAGATACTCCTTCACCGGGACGGGAGGAACTTCGACGAGCCGTACGCGGTTGCCGATCTCCGGAAATTCGGACAGCTTGTTCTTGAGCATCGGGAGACCCACGAGGATGATCGACATGAGCCGGAAGCGGCCGATCTTCTCTTCGAAGAAGGTCTTCAACTGGCGGAGCACGGATTGCGTCACGAAGTGGGCATCATCGATATAGAGCACCACTTTGCGATCCTGAGCGCCGCCGCGGGCGCCACGGAGGAGCTGCGAGAGCTGGCGGCCGCGATCCTCAGCGTTCGGCCGAACGCGCTCGCCGCCGCTCAGATCGTGGATCAGAGCGCGCGCGATGTGTTCGGGCGTCATGTGATCTTTGCCCTTCATCTGGGGCTTACTGATCTGAACGTCACCCTTGCCGGCATACTCGGCTTCGATGCCGTCCCAGATCGTGGTCTTGCCTGAGCCCGATTCGGCGATGACGGCGAGGAAACCACGCTGGTCAATGGTTTCGCGGATGGCGGCTTCGACGTTCTCGTAGCCGCGGAACCGCATGACGTCTTCCTCGGCCTCGACATCGTTACTGAAAGGGTTTTGCTTCAGACCGAAATGCTGCAGGACGTGTGTGTCAAGCGACATAAGTTCGATTCCCTCTTTCATTGGATTGATGGGTTTGTGGTCCTCTTCGCCGGGCCAGATGACGTTACAGGGGTCGATTCCCTGCGATGCGAGGTATTCCGCAATGCGGCCCTTGATCTGGCCACGCGGGATGCGGACGGGCCAGACCCCGTGGGCCGCGAGGCGGACGATCGCCGACTTATGGATGTGGACGATCCTCGCGAATTGGTTCTGAGATACTCCGGTGTTCTTGATGGCGTCCTGCAGGGTCATGCGGGGGGCAGCCTTCTCTGTCATCGACCGCCCTCCAGAGAAACCGTCTCCTCGACGTGATCCGCGCAGATCGCGGGCAACCTACGCCGCAACTCCATGCGATATTCCTCGCCTTCCATCGCCGCGCCGTGAGCGACGCGATAGGCGGCGCTGGCCGCAACGAGGCCGTCAGCGCGCGCCACGAGCCGGCGCTTCAGCCAGAGAAGGCAGCGCGGGCTGAACCACGCGGCCAGAACGAGCGGGATGGCTACCAGCCACCCGATCGCGCAAAAGATCAATAGCGGATTGTTCAAATCACTTCCCCCTTTTCCAACTACTTCTGACCGGACGCAAATGCCAGGACCCGCGCGCCGATCCCGCGCTGGATCTCGCTCACCACGGCCGCGATGTGTGCCTCGGTGACCGCTTCACCAAAAACTCTGTTGACGTGATCCGCTTCGGCCTTCGACAGAGGCCTGCCGAGCGTCTCGATAACGATGCCGCGCGCCGCGATCCGCGTGTGGACCATGGGCTTCGCCTCCTCCACCGGCAGTTCCACGCCCTGCGACGGCACACCGATTTCCGGCGTGCGTTCGAGGTGATAGCCGAATGTCTGGATGGCCCTCCCTTCGACCATTTCTTTGGCTGTCTGCTGCGCGGCTTTCGCGAACTTCGCGCCATCCATAGTCTTCGGCGCTTTGTACTGTTCGCCGATGGTGGCCGCATGCGCGGCAAACCCAAACTCATCGACTTCCACCGGTGAACACAGCCACGCCTCGCCCGCGATTTCCCCGTGCGCTCGCACCTGAATCTGCGGGAACTCGAACGGCGAGTATTGAACGTCCACATATGTGTTCGGCAGGATGCACTCTGGCACGCGGTACTTCATCGTCTTGAAGCGAATGATGCGCGCGCCGCCGACCTTGCATTTTTGCGGGTCGGTAAGAGCGATCGACTTGAATGTGTCGAAACTACAACGCAGCTCCCTGAGCTGAGATTCGGGGCGCCGATTGATGTGCCATGCCCAGAGGGTGGAGCGTTCCGATCCGTGACGCGAATGACGCTCCGTCGCACAGTACCAGGCGGCGAACTGGACAGCCCATTCATTGAGCTGCTCGATTGATTGCGGCGGCTGGAGGCGCATCCGCGTCTCGAAGTGTTCTTCCCAGATGCGGTGGGCCACTTCGACGGCGCCTTTGCTGCGCGCGCCCTCGCAGATGTTCAGCTCGACGCCGAGGCGGTTCAGCAGCGCAACGGTGATGCCGGATTTCGTGGTGCTGCCGCGATCCGCCATGAGGATCTTCGGCACGCCGCGGAAAGGATGCCGGCGCGCGATGGATTCGCCGCTGATCTTCTTCTCGGACCATGCATGATAGAGGCCTTCGAGGAGCGCCTGCACGGTTTCGCCCGCCGAGACGGAATAGTGCGCGTGGAATGCGCCCGTCGCGTGATCGACGACGATGAGACGCCAGATGCGCGGCACGCCTTCGGCGGGGAGTTTGTTCTTGTACACGAGGTGCTCGTAGATGGGTTTATTGTTTGAGACCTTCCAGTTGATGGCGAGCGAAAAATCCACCTGGTGGACGTGGTTCGGACCGAGACTCCGCAGCTCCACGTGCGGCGTGGCTGCGGCCTGATCGCGGCGAGAGCCGGATTGCGAACGCAGCCACGCGTTATACGTGTTGGGAGAAACGCCGCTGGCGATGCCGTTCTTCTCCGCGATCTCGATCGCGGTGGCGGCGGGCATCACGATACCTTTGCGCAGAGAAATGGAGCTGGCCTGGATGGCCGCGATCTGCGAGAGCTGTTCGTCGGTGTGGCCGGTGCGGCGCGTGCCGCGATCGCAGCGCGTGCGCTGGCGGTGGCCGATTTTGTGGAGCTCGCGACTGAGGGTGCTGGGCGAGCAGTTATAGAGCTGGATGAATTCACGCCGAGCGGCAGATTGCTCGCGGCCCTGCAGGGTTGCAAGGCGCGCGGCAAGGTTGCGGACTTCGGCGGCCGGGAGTTCAGACAAGGCGAAGTTGCCCCCCTTTCTTCAGAGATGCGATGTGCTGCAGGGCCTGCTGGACAAGCGCGGCGTATTCGCGGGTTGGGTGAACGCCCTTGCGAAGCCCGCTGAAGTACTCGCGGTAAATGTCGGTTTGGAGCCCCGCCGGAACCTTGAACCAGTGCAGCGGGCACATCAGGAAGCGATCGAGAATCTGCTTCTGGCAGGAGGGCACGGCGCACTTGTGTTTGGCTGGGCCGGGTGCCGTCACTTGCGGCCCCCGGTGATGACATGCTCCTCCACCAGGTTGGTGCCCTGATCCGCCTGGCTGTCGAGCCAGAGCGCGCCGCTCGGATCGTGCGGGTCGAAGAGCGTCGCATAAGGAACCATCGCTTCGTCGATTGCGCGGAGCAGCTCGCAGTGGAGATACTTCACGAGGCCGACGTAGCGACGTTGATTGTCATCCGAGACCGTGCGGCCCTTCAGCCGGCCGAGCATCACGAGGGCAGCGTCGACGCGGGACTGGACATTCAGCATCGTCTTGTGGTCTTCGTCGGCGTCGGCGAAGGCTGTGGGATTCATAGCCTCGGCGAGTTTGCGGCGCGCTTCGGCAGCGCCCTTCTTTGCGTTGTCGCGTTCGGCGGTGGCGATCTTCGCCTTGTTCTCGGCGTCGTCGGCTTCGGCTTTGGCGTCGCGCGCCTGCTTGCGGAGAGTTTCGATTGCGCGTTTGATACGCGGGGCGTTGGCTGTGGTGAATGCGACCTTCTCGCCGTCGATCTCCATTCCTTCGGAATCGATTTTGCCTTCGATCAGGCCAAACGTCCCAGGGGAGATGGGGACGAATTTGTTAACGGCGAAATAGTTTTCGCCAAGTGTGTTTAGGTTGGCAATTGCGGCGTCGGCCGTCGTATGCGACATGCCGAGCTGGATCGCGCAAAATTTCTTCCAGTCGAGGCCAGTTCGTTTGTATGCGCCACTCTCTTTGAGCTTTTTAATCTCGCGCGCTTGGCCGACCTCGGTGATAGCCCGGACGACGTGAAGGGCCTGAGCGATGCCAATGCTGATGCCAAGATTCAGCATTGGCGTATCGGCTTCCGCGATGTGATTCCCGGCGATTTCTAGTGCGTTTGTAGTTTTTTTCATCGGTACAGACCCTGTACTTTCCTGAATATCGTTTGATTGCAAACAAAAGACTTAACTGCCTGCGTCCGGTACAGCCCTGTACCGTCAAAACTTCAGATCTGGAACCATGTCGAGAAGCTTTTGGCCGAGCACATAGACCGGGACGGGTCCGTCCTTCACGTTCTCCAACCAGCCCTGATTCGCGAGGAACTTCAGATACCGTGAGGCGCTGCTCTTATCCCAGCCGGGAGCCTGAGCCAGGAGCGCGACTGTCATGCGGCCCACTTGCCGCGTCTTATCGATGGCAAAGAATGCACGGGAAACGGCCTGCATCAGAAGAGCTCCTTTTGGTGAAAGTTGTTCACCGTATGGCCCAGGCTGGCGACCTCGCAGAGATGCCGGTGCAGCTTCTCTTTGAGTGAGGCGACGGCATCTCGATCCGGATTCTCAAAGAACCGCAGAACGTCGGCCATCGCTTCGTGGAAATGCTGGGTGATTTCGTTGACTACCTTCGGATCTTGTTTCTTGAGCTTCGATACGCGCGGCAGTTTGACCGTGATCCGTTCGGCGCGCGCGTTGAGGTGGTCGAGGAGGCGATAATCGCCGGTCGCCTGCATCAGAGGCAGGAGCAGATCGAGCGGGAACCGGCAACCGGATTCGCCTTCGAGACAGGCGCGGTAGAGATACGAGGCAGACACGCCGATCTCGTCGGCGATTTGCTCGACCGTTTTTTTGGATGAATGAACGGTCAGGTAGAGGTCTGTTTTAAGGTCACGCATGCGACGCCTTCGAAACTCTTCTGGATTCTTTAATGGACCGGGAACCCCGGGGGCGAGGAGAATCGATCTGTGGGATCGACTCAGGCGGAAAACCAAACTCATCGCGGAGGCGCTTCCATGTGCGATAGGCGGGTTCTTTGCCAGCGATCATGTATCGGACATAACGAACGGAAACGCCGAGAAGCCTGGCTAGTTCCGTCTGGTTAAGGCCGCGCCGAAGAAGCGCAATTTTAAATTCAATCAGCGTGTTAGGCTGCAAGTTCGCGGTAAGCATTCCTGATAGTGAAGTATACGTGACGGATAAATATTCGTCAAGGATATTACAGTTTGGCGGGAGCTGTGTGCAAAAGCTGGGTTTGGTAATCCGGGAAATCAGGAAGCGGCGTTGCGAAACGATGGTTGAGTTCGCTGCGAAGCTCGGGGTGCGTCAGTCAGCAATCAGTCGATATGAGGCGGACAAACTCGCCCCTAGCCGAACTGTTTTGCTTCACCTGCTCACAATGGCGGAAACGGCGGCTGAGAAAGAGGCTCTTCGGGAATCCATCGGAGAGTTGCCTCGTGACATTGCTAAAGAAGAGGCTTTCGTCGCCTTGGCTAGAGCCACGGAGCTTAAGCTAAACGATGTCATTCGAGAACAAGGAACAAGTATCGCGACCCGAGAAAATCTGCGCGATCTAATGGTCGACGCGATCGGACAGAAATACGTGCCCCTCTGGCTGCTTGAGGTTTTGAAATTGTGGCGGCGTCATCGGGCGGATCGCGACGCCGAGATGGACTTCATGGAAGCAATTGCCGCGCTGGAGAGGCGGCTTAGCGAAAGGCGAAGGAAGTAGCTATTTCAGCAGATCTGCGCCTTTATGATCTTCGAGGCTGCGGCTGACAAGCGTCACGGCCGTCACCTTGCCTGGGTATCCGCCGCCCAAGTCAAGGCCTAGGTGAGCTTTAAGCGAATCGCCGACTCCTCCGTTGTCTACGGAGGCAATCACCACGCTTTTTTCGGCCGCAGCAACCAGGGAATAGAGAACCGGATAACCCTGAGGGGCCGGATTGGCGAGTCGGCTGAATTCGTCGATACCAGCCTCGGCGCGGCCGGTGTATGGTTTGAAATCGAGGCCGTAGATATTCTTCAGAGCCTCGGTGTTCAGGGGCTTGGCGAAAAACAGGCGGATAGCGACCAAATGATCGCCGCTGAAGAAGAGATCGACGTTTTTGAAACCTTCGATTTCTTTGAACTCCATCCTGCGCAGTATAGGCTTTCTAGAAACGTCCTGCTCGAACCATTTACCCACCTGCGGAATAATGAGCCGCTCTGGCTTGTCACTTGTCGGCGCGCCGAGCCCTGAGGCGTCTGATGGTGAGGACGTGTTGAGCGCGAGACCGTGCCACTGATCGGGACGAGGCGCGTCTTGGGCTGCAGTCAGGAAAACGGAGAGCAAAATCGCGGACGTGATTTTCATTACGTCAATATTATCAGCAATTCCCGATATATAGACGGGGGGACTGTATAGTTTTCTTTGGTGCGCCAAAGCGAGGAGCGGGCCACCGGAGAGAACTGACGGCCCCCGGCTCCAGTCGATCGTCCCTCTCAAGGGGCCCGATGACGATCGGGCAGACTAACCCGCTCCCGCCTTTTTATCTTCGGCTGGCTGCTTGCGATTCGGCGGCTTCCCTGATTCGATCAAAGCGACGCATTCAAGGCAGACCGGGCGGCTGCTCAGAAACAGCTCGGTGGGCTGGCCGCAATAGGCGCAGGGTTCCATGGCAGCCTCATTGTAGCCGACATGTTCAGGCGGCGATTGCCGTTCGTCTGAGGGTGATCTCGACCCGCTTCGCGGCTATCTCGCAGTACCGTTCTTCCAGTTCGATGCCAACAGCGCGGCGCCCCAACTCGGCGGCGGCAATGAGAGCCGGGCCGGTCCCGCAAAACGGGTCCAGCAGCATCTCGCTGGCTTGGGAAGAGCGAGCGATGATGCCGCGGAAGATCTCGACAGGTTTGATCGTCGGGTGAACCGGGTCCCGCGAGCCCTGCCAGTCATATCGGAAGATCGCGCGCGGCCGCGGGCCGGCCAATGCGCGGCGGCCTTTATTGGCATAGACGAGGGCTTCCCAATTCATGGCGTAACCGGCTTCGAGGTCGCCCTTCGATCCGGCATTCCCTTTATCCCAGACGATGACATTCTTGATGCGCCAGTATTGCTCAATCGCCGCAGTGGCTTCGCCGATTTTCGACGGCGCGGCGAAGACATATGCGTGGCGGTCGGGCTTGAGGGCGGCATCGATGAGCGGTAGCGCGCCGCGGAGAGCGTTCAGATTGTCGTCATTGTGGACGCGGTCTGGGATGGCGCCGGATTTGGCGCTGCTCCGGTATCTGATCCCGTAAGGAGGGTCGGTCAACAGAAGATCGACGCTTTGTGTCGGAAGCGAAGGCAAAACGTCTTGGGCGGCCGCGTTGAATATTTGGATTCCACCTGCGCGAAAGTAGGGCTTCATCGGTCCCGAGTGTATCTCCGATGTCTTGGCCGTTGCACTGGCTGCAACCAGAACCGACACCGCTTCGGGAATCCGCCCGCCTTCCGCCCGGCTTAACCTCCGCTCGACCGTTTGTTATTGCAGACTTCCGCCTGAGATATCCCACCCCCGTACACAACGCCCTCACGCGATATCGAAAAAACACCAACGAACCCACCGATCTCCCTGATTCCAAAGCCCCGGCCACAACAGACGAACCCACCATTTCCCCTGGCGAACCCACCATCCAGGCCATCGAACCCACCCCGGAACCGATCGAACCCACGCAACCGGAGCCTTTATCTGCGTGAATCTGTGTCCATCTGTGGCCCATATCGGAATCCGCTAAAATGAAGACACCTCCCCCGGTCAATACGAAGAACTGCTCCATGGCCGCGAATCCATTCGTCCACCTCCACAACCACACCGACTACTCCCTCCTTGACGGAGCCTGCGAAATCGATCAGCTCATGGACGTCGTCTCCGCCATGAAAATGCCCGCCGTCGGAATGACCGATCACGGCAATCTCTTCGGCGCCGTCAAGTTCTACAACGCCGCCAAAAAGAAAGACATTCACCCCGTCATCGGCTGCGAAGTCTACGTCTCGCGCGATGGCATGAAGACCCGCTCCGATACCGACCGCTACCATCACCTCGTCCTCCTCTGCGAAAACCAGGAGGGCTACCGCAACCTCATCAATCTCGTCTCCACCGCTTATCTCGAAGGCTTCTATTACAAGCCGCGCATCGATAAGGACCTCCTTTCCCGTCACTCCAAAGGCCTCATCTGCCTCTCCGCCTGCCTCCGCGGAGACGTCAACGAAACCGTCCTGAACGATCAGTACGAAGACGCCCGCCGCTTCGCGTATGAATACCGCGAAATGTTCGGCAAAGAAAACTACTTCCTCGAAATTCAGGATCACGGCCTCGAGCAGGATAAGCGCCTCACCCCGCAGATCAACCGCCTCTCCATCGAATCCGGCATCCCGCTCGTTGTCACCAACGATTCCCACTACCTGCGCAAAGACGACGCCCGCGCCCACGAAATCCTCATGTGCATATCCACCGGCAAAACCATGTCGGACCCGAACCGCATGCACTGGGATCACCCCGAGTTCTACCTGAAGTCGCGCGACGAAATGATGGCCCTCTTCGGCGAGCTCGAAGATGCCGTCAACCGCCCGTTCGAGATCGCGCAGCGCTGCCACATCAAGCTCGATAAGGTCAAAGATCCGTTCCCGCGTTTCGATATCCCTGAAACCCACACTACGGATTCTTACTTCGCCCACGTCGCCCGCGAAGGTTTCGAAAAGCGCCGCCCGCGCCTCGAAGCCATGAAAGCCCAGGGCCTGCTCCGCTTTGATATCCCCGCCTACATCGAACGCCTCGAGCGCGAGATCGGCATGATCCAGCAGATGAAGTTCTCCGGCTACTTCCTCATCGTCTGGGACTTCATCCGCTACGCCAAATCGAAAGGCATTCCCGTCGGCCCCGGCCGCGGTTCCGCCGCCGGCAGCCTCGTCAGCTACACCATGGCGATCACCGATATCGACCCCCTGCAGTACGGCCTGCTCTTCGAGCGCTTCCTCAACCCCGAGCGCATCAGCATGCCCGATATCGATATCGATTTCTGCATGCACCGCCGCGGCGAAGTCATCCAGTACGTCACCGAAAAGTACGGACGCGAGCAGGTCGCCCAGATCATCACCTTCAACACCCTCGGCGCCCGCGCTGCCATCAAAGACGTCGGCCGCGTGCTCGATATGACCTTCGGCGAAGTCGATCGCGTCACCAAGCTGGTCCCGAACGTCCTCAACATCGAACTCAAGCAGGCGTTTGAGATGGAGCCCGGCTTCGAAGACCTCAGGCGCAAAGAGCCCAAAGTCAAGGAAGTGCTCGATGTCGCCGTCCGCCTCGAAGGCTTCGCGCGCAACTCATCGGTGCACGCGGCCGGTGTCGTCATCTCGCCCGAGCCGCTGAAAAATCTCGTTCCCCTGGCGAAGACGGCCAAAGAGGAAATCGTCACCCAGTACGACATGAACGGGCTGGATAAGCTCCAGCTCCTCAAGATGGACTTCCTCGGCCTCACTACCCTCACCCTGATCGATGAGGCCCTGAAGATGATCGAGCAGCGCCACGGCGTGAAGCTCGTTCTCGAAGACCTGCCCGTCACCGATCCGAAGGCTTACGAAATTTTCTGCAAGGGCCTCACGAGCGGCGTCTTCCAGTTCGAATCGCCCGGCATGCGCGATATTCTCCGCCGCTACCAGCCGGGCCGCATCGAAGACCTCACCGCGCTCAACGCCCTCTATCGCCCTGGCCCCATCCAGGGCGGCATGCTCGATGACTTCATTGAGCGCAAACACGGCCGCAAGCCGATTCAGTACGAACTCGCCGACACAAAAGAGATCCTCGAGGAAACCTACGGCGTCATCCTCTATCAGGAGCAGGTGATGCAGATTTCCTCGCGCATCGCCGGCTATTCCCTCGGCGGAGCGGACATGCTGCGCCGCGCCATGGGCAAAAAGAAGCTTGAGGAAATGGTCAAGCAGCGCGAGACCTTCATGAAGGGAGCCGTCGAGCGCGGCCACAACCCGAAGAAGGCCGAAAAGCTCTTCGACCTCATGGAGCAGTTC
>DASZVV010000218.1:0-1853 GCA_035546955.1 Bryobacteraceae bacterium | reverse complement strand
TGCTTCCCCGCGCGAAGTGACGCGGTGGCCGCCGGCACGTGCTGATCCGTGGGCAGGCAAATATCTACGGCCTCGATCGCGGGATCCGCCAGCGCCTCCGCCAGCGTCTTGTATCCCCGCACGTCGGAAAAATCGAATTTCTCACCCGTGTTGGCGAAATTGCCGCCCACCGAGGTGAGATCCCCTGTCAAACGGCGCTCATCGGCATCTACCACGGCGTAAAGCCGGACACCGGGAACGGTGCGCCACCCTTTCAGGTGCGTCACGCCCATGAATCCAAGACCGACAACTGCGATGTTGAGCATTGTTATTTATGAAGCTCCGCTTCGCCTAATTGGCAACCCGCTTCGCCGCAATGATCGTGATGTCATCCGATTGCGGCCCCCCGGCTGCGTGCGCCGCAACGGCCATCCGGATTCGTTCCACGATCTGCGAAGCAGTGAGGTGCCGGCTCAGCCGGATCGTTTCCGCGAGCCGTTCCGTTTCGAACTCGTCGTTTTGCGGATTGGCGGCTTCCGTCACCCCGTCGCTGTAAATCACCAGCGTATCGCCGGGCTCCAGCTTGTTCCGATATTCGCTGTATTCCATTTCGGGGATGATCCCGATCACCGGCCCGCCGCCGCGCAGCAACTCACGTTTGCCGTCGGCGCGCATCAGGACCGGAGGATTGTGGCCCGCATTACACCAGGTCAGCTCTCCGGTCTCGCCGTCGAGCACGCAGAAAAACAGCGTGATGAACCGGTTTGCCGGGCAGTTCGAACACGTGAGACGGTTCAGGCGCGTCATCACGGAGGCAAGATCGGATGGCTCTTCGGCGAGCGCCTGCACGCGCGCCTGCAAACCCATCATGAGCAGAGACGCCGGCATCCCTTTGCCCGACACATCGCCGAGAACCATCGCGACGCGCCCACCCTCATAGGGGAAAAAGTCGTAGTAATCGCCGCCCACCGTGCGGCAGGGAGCGTTGTGCCCCGCCAGATCGAGTCCCGTCACCTTCGGCGCAACCGAAGGCAGATAGCCCTGCTGGATTTCCGCCGCCTGATCCAGATCCCGGGCCATGATCTGCCGCGCCCGCTCCATTTCCGCCAGGCGCGTATGCTCGATCCGAACCGCCGCCACATTCGCCATCACGGTGAGCAGATTGAGGTCGTCACGCGTGAAAGGCCGGAGGATCGACGGCGAATCCACGTAGATAATGCCGATGATTTCTTTCCCGGTCTGCAGCGGTACAGCGATCAGGCTGCGCACATCCTGCTCCACGATGCTGCGCCGCTCGCGCAGCCCCTCGTCCACTGACGTATCGCAGACCAGAACCGACGCACCCGTTTCAAGAACCCGGCTCCGCACCGCGCTCGAGATCCGGAACCCCTCGCCGCGATTCGCTCGCGGCACAAGCTGACCCTCTTCAAGCGTCAGCAGAATGCCGCGCGCCCCCTTAACGGCGTCGATTGCCAGATCCAGAATGAAGCGAAAAAGTTCCGGCAACGGCCGGTTGCCGGAAAGCTCGTTGCCCGCGCGGATGAGCGCGGCCACCTGCGTCGATGCCAGCCCCGAAGATTCACCGTGCGCGTTCGGCTTCGCCTTCTCGTCAGCCTTCATGATGCTCTCAAGGCTGGTAATGACGGTGGCGCCGGCTGCCGTGGATTCCTCAAGATCGCTGGAATCGAAAATGACCACCGGACTGGGAGCCCGCGCTGTCATGCCATCCACGATCACGATCATGTGACCCGCCATGATCCGGTCGCCGCTCTTGAGGGCGGTTTTTGCGGTCAGAGGTTGTCCGTTGAGTGTCGTTCCGTTCTTGCTTCCCAAATCGACGATGGTCCACGCGTCGCCCTCTCGCTCGAAGAGCG
>DASZVV010000217.1:0-2268 GCA_035546955.1 Bryobacteraceae bacterium | reverse complement strand
GGAGGTGCGATGCGAGCAGGAGGCGGCGCAGAGGCTCGCGAGGAGGACAGCCGGAAGTGTACGCATCGCCTGAATTATACGAGAGATGGGGGCCGGGGCGCGCGCAAAAAGCGGCGGTTTGGCCACGCCCATCGTCTTGTTGGCCACCTACAGGAACATTTTCCCGGTAGATCCGTGGCAGAATGACCGTATATGAAGATCTTCCGACTGGCACTTACCGGCGCAGCACTTTCCGCCGCCGCCTTCGCGCAGACGGCAGCCGCACCCGCCGACCCGGTCCAGAAAGACGTTCAGGTTTTCGATCCTGCCGCGGTCGATCGCACCGCGGATCCCTGCACGGACTTTTATCAGTACGCCTGCGGGGCATGGCTGAAGAACAATCCGATTCCGGCAGATCAGGCGAGCTGGGGCCGGTTCAGCGAGCTGAATGAGCGGAATCGCGTGATTCTGCGCGACATTCTGGAAGCCGCGGCTGCCGCGAAGAATCGCGATGCGGACACGCAGAAGATCGGAGACTATTACGAGTCGTGCCTCGATCAGAAGGCGATTGACTCGCGCGGGCTGACACCGCTGAAGAAGGAGCTGGACGCGATCGACGCGATGAAGTCGCCGCGCGATCTGGCGCCGGTGCTGGCGCATCTGCATCGGCTCGGCGTGAACGTGCTGTTCAATCTTTCGTCGGGCCAGGATTTCAAGGATTCGACCGCGGAGATTGGGAACGCGGATCAGGGCGGCCTCGGGCTGCCGGAGCGCGATTTCTATTTCCGCGATGACGCGCGCACGGAGGCGACCCGCAAGGAATATGTGGCGCATCTGACGCGGCTGCTGAAGCTGATGGGAGTCTCTGAGGCGCAGGCCGATGAACAGGCCGCGGCTGTGATGAAGCTGGAGACGGCAATGGCGAAGGCGTCGGCGGATGTAACGTCGCGGCGCGATCCCGCTTCGCTCTACCACATGATGACGATGGCGCAGCTCCAGGCGCTTTCCGATTCGTTCGCGTGGACTCAGTATTGGGCGGTGCTGAAGGCTCCGAAGATGGAAAAGATCAACGTGGTGGAACCGGATTTCTTCAAGGCGCAGGAAGAGCTGATCAAGAGCGAGCCGCTGGCTGCGTGGAAGACCTATCTGAAGCTGCATCTGGTGAGCGCGCAATCGCAGGTGCTGCCGGAAGCGTTCGATAAGGAAGTGTTTGCGTTCGAGGGGACCTTCCTGACCGGCATGAAGGAGCAAAAGGCGCGATGGAAGCGTTGTGTCCGCGCGACCGACGCCGATCTGGGTGAAGCGCTCGGTAAGGCATACGTGGAGAAGACGTTCGGGGCAGACGGCAAAGCCCGGACGCTCGAAATGGTGAAAAAGATTGAAGCCGCGATGTCACAGGACCTGAAGCAGCTCACCTGGATGACCCCGGAGACGAAGAAGAAGGCGGAAGAAAAGCTGGCGGCGATTACGAATAAGATCGGATATCCCGACAAGTGGCGCGACTATTCGGCGCTCACGATTGTGCGCGGCGACGCGCTGGGGAATTCGCTGCGCGCGAACGAGTTCGAGATCAACCGGCAACTGCAGAAGATCGGGAAGCCGGTGGATCGGCTGGAGTGGCAGATGACGCCGCCTACGATTAACGCCTACTACGATCCGCAGATGAATAACATCAATTTTCCGGCTGGGATTCTGCAGCCCCCATTCTTCGATAAGAAGGCGGACGACGCGGAAAATCTGGGGTCGATCGGTGCGATTATCGGCCACGAGCTGACGCACGGGTTCGATGACGAAGGCCGGCAGTTCGACGCCAAAGGGAATCTGGAAGACTGGTGGACCGAGGCGGACGCCAAGGCCTTTGAGGCAAAGGCCGATTGCCTGGTGAAAGAGTATTCGAATTTCGTGGTGGGCAATGGCGTTCACCTGAACGGCAAGCTGACGCTGGGTGAAAACACGGCGGATAACGGAGGAGTCCGGCTGGCATACATGGCACTGATGAATGCGCTGGCGGGCCGAACGCTGCCGCCGCAGGAAGGATTCACGACCGATCAGCGCTTTTTCCTGGCTTTCGGCCAGGCGTGGTGCAACAATGCGACGCCGGAAGTGGAGCAGTTACAGGCGCAGACCGATCCTCATGCGATCGACCGCGACCGCGCGAACGGGGTCGTCATGAATATGCCGGAATTCCAGAAGGCATTCAGTTGCCCGGCGGGAAAGCCGATGGTTTCGGCGAACGCGTGCAGGGTCTGGTAAGGGCGAATTTTGGCGCGCCTGTCGAAGCGCTGGAAA
>DASZVV010000216.1:0-6984 GCA_035546955.1 Bryobacteraceae bacterium | reverse complement strand
GGGCGTGACTGTGAGGCTGCTTACTGCAGCGCCACAGTCACGGTGTTCGATTGGTAAATCTTTCCGGTCTGTTGATCCGTGACCTTAATCACGAGCGGCACCGAATTGCCGGAGTGGCCGGTGGGAACCCGCACATTGACCTGATACACATCCACCATTGATGGCGCGAGTCCGGCAAACTGCGCGGGCTGATCGTCGCCCTCGAAGGAAACCGTAACAGAACCAACAGTGCGGAAGATGTTGTCAATCGGCGTGGGCGTGCCGTCCTGCGGAGCGGCAGCGCCATTAACCGCGGCCACCGGCCCCAGCCCGTTGCAGTAGATCGTGAGATAGTCGCCCGCCTGCGCCGGGTGACCGTTGGTGGTCGCGGCGAGGACATTGTCACCCACAATCGCCACTACACCCTGGCCGCTGCCGGAAGCATCGGCGGTGAAGATAGCGGGCTGCTCCGCCGCGACGGACAGCATCACCGTGCCTGAGCGCGAAAGTCCGTTCGCGACAATGAGCGGATAAGAGGTATTCGGCTGGAGCCCGCGCGGAATAATGGCGTTGATCTGATTCGCGCCCGCGTAGATCAGTGAGACCGGCTGCGATCCCACGAAAACCTGCGTTCCGTTCAGCGTTGTGGGCAGCGGAACGGAAGTTGCCGCCGCCTGCGATTGGCCCGCGAGATTCGTTCCCCAGATCGTCACGTAACTGCCGGGTGCGACCACCTGCGGCGCAGCATTGCTTCCCGACGCAGAGTTCACAACGAGCGCGGCATTCGTGCTGTGAGAATTCGGCTGCACTGTGACGGAGACCTGCGCCGCGCCGCTGGCGTTGCCGCCATTCGCCGCGAAGGAGAGCGTCACCGGTGAAGCCACCTGAACGGGAGTCCAATTGCCGGTCCAGCCGCCGTCGTCCTGATCGGTGAGCGAAACGGCCGTGTCGCCGCTACTGAAGGAGACGAGCACATTGCCGCCTGTGAAAGCATCGCCGCAGTTGTTCACGATCTGGAGGCGAATCGACTGCGGGGAGCCGGATTCCACAGTCGCGCTTGCAGTGGGTTGCGACACCGTGAGCGAAAGAGTGCTGGCTATGCATGCCGGCGGCAGCGGCGGGGCCGAGGTGGGCGGCGGCGCAGCGGCAACCGGCGGAGGCGTTGAGGCTGGCGGAGCCGAAGTTGTCGTCGTCGCTGGCGGATCCGATGCCGGCTGATTCGAGGTTGTTGTCGTCGTTGTTGTTGTCGTCGGATCGGAGGTACCCTGCGATCCGCTGTCGCCCGATGTCGTCCCGGAACTATAAGTAGTCGTCGCCACCGGCGTATTGAGCCGATCCAGCTGGCTGCCGATTTCGTCGCGCACACTCAGCAAAACGTTCGCATCTTTCGTCCAGGTCGACCAGTTCGCACCCACCTCCGCCGACTTCTCCTGCGCAATCGGTTGATATCCCTGCGCCTTGAGCAACTGGAGGTATTCGTAATCCTCCACGCCGTCGCGCAGCCACTTGAGCCGCATCGAAGGCGCCACGCCCTGAATCCCCACCTGATCGCCGGGATAAACCAGCATCCCTTCACCCGGATAGTTGCCCGCCGAAAACGTGCCCGTATTGTTCACCTGATTCCAGGGATCGGATGACCAGCCATCGACCTTCCAGTACAGCAGTCCGGTAATTCCGAGGCTGTTGCTGATGAAGCCTGGCTGGATGCGAAAGTTGATCGGGTCGAAGTCGATCTGCCATTTCGGCGAGTAAGAATCCTGCACGAGCGCGTTATACGACCAGATGGAATCGCCCTTCGCGATTGCGGCCGCGATATTGCTCGCCGCCCCGTCCCACGCCACCGGCAGCACGGTCCAGATATCGACAGCGGACTGGCCGCTGCCCGAGCCATCGTCAAACAGCAACGGATCGGGCGCCATCGTCACCAGGTTTTTGATGCCGGCCTGGTGCATGTTCTGAGCCCACTGCTTGAGAGGCGCATTGAGCGATGGGCAGGAGCTGATTTCATCGGCGCTGTAGATAAGCTGCGTCAGGCCGGGCTGCTGGGCGGCCGCGGCCGCTTTCAGATCCGCCACGGACGGCGCGGCGGACATCGTACATATGCTGTAGTCGGCGCCGCTCCAGTAGGAGAGCCCCACGGTGCTGAGTCCGTAATTCGCCATCAGGCTGCTCTGAATGGAAGTATCGGTATGAAGCGGCGCAATCCTGTTCCGCAGCAGTTCCTGATCGGATGCGAGGCTCGATGCGTTCCAGAACAGAAACGCCGACTTCATGCTCGGCGCAAGCGGCAGTGTGAAATTCCAGACCGTCAGCGCAACCGTGCCGCTCGCGTTACCCTGATCGCTCGTGACGGTCCACGTGCCGGCATACTGACCCGGGGTGGCATTGCGCGGGACAAGGACATCCACCCAGATCGGCTGATTATTCGCCGCGCTCAGATTGAAGGGAACAGCTTCGATCGCCGCGCCCGTAATCGGCTTGCCGGTGGCGGGATCGTTGAACGGAATCAGGCCGTCCGGATACCAGCCGACACCCAGAGGACGGTTAGAGCCCTCCCAGTCCGGGCTGGACTTGCTGACGTATACATACTGTTCACGGAAGAGCGAAAAGCTGGATTGCGGAATGGTGGCGCCGCCCGGTCCACTAAGCGCGGAAACCGTGATGTTGACGTTGGTCAGTCCGCCGGCTGGCGCCTGGATTGCGATCTGAAAAGATTCGTATTCCCCGCGCCCGGCCGAAATCATGGCCTGCGTCCCCGTTCCGGCTGCGTCGGTTTTGCCCGTACGCACGAGCGAGGGCGTCGTCCACACCACCGGCTGCGCCCAAGCCCCCACGGGCAAGCACAGAGCCGCCAGCAAAATTCCCCGTCCTAAGAAACTGCTTTTCACTTCCGGTACCTCGAGTTCGTTTTTGGCGATACTCGCGGTGCCGTGGAGGGTCTCGATCACCTCACACTGGTAAGCTGGGCACTCTTGCCCCGCTTACTACTTTAGTGAGATATTTCGCACCATCCGAATCACAACTTGCGTGATTCTGTTACAGTTTTCCGCGAGCTACTTTCAGCCTATGGCAGCGGCTGATTTATCACTCATCGGAAAGTTCCCTGGTGAAATGGCACATTCGCCTTACCACCGTGGGATATTCACGCAAGTTAATGGTTTTTATACTGCTTGTAGGACAAAGCCGGACATTTTACCGGGCTTTTCCGGCAGTATTTTAGTGCTTTTTATTACTATATAAGTTATCTATCGTTAATGGAATCAATGGCAATTGCCAGCGCTTCCTCCCGCGTTCTGGCCCGCCCTTCCAGTTGTGCATCTTCAGCTTCGTGAAGTGCAGTACCAAAGTGCGGTCCCGGCGCGAAGCCAGCCGCAATAAGATCGCGGCCGGTGATGAGCGGCTTCGGACGAAGCTGCTCCGGCGGAGCTTCGTTTAGTTTTTGGATGGCAAACTCGTAGTTTTCGAGGCTGCCGTGGCTCGAAAGGCAGTCGAGCCGATGCAGTTCGAGATGCTCGTCGAATTTCGGCATCCGCAGGAAGCGTTTGAGACGGCTTTCCCGCATGGCGGGCACGTCTTTGAACTTCATGTGGTTCGCGATCAGCGCTTCCACCTGTTCGATGACGGCGCCCGGATACCGGAGCCGGTTGAGTACCGCATGCGCGATCTCCACGCCCTTTTCCACGTGGCCGTCGAACCGGATCCGGTCCGCAATGCGGAATGTTGCCGGCTTGCCAATGTCGTGCAGCAGCACGCCCAGGGCGAGCTCGAGCGGCGGATTTCGCAGCCCGTCCAGCATGATCAGCGTGTGGGTCCAGACGTCGCCTTCGGGATGAAACGCGGGCGGCTGCTCCACGCCCTGAAGCGCCGCAACCTCGGGCAGCACCTCCCGCAGCAGCCCCGAGGAATCCAGCAGCTCGAAACCGCGCCGCGCGCCGCCTTCGGTGAGAATCCGCGAGATCTCGTCGCGAATTCGCTCGGCGGAGATTCCGTGGATCGCGGGCGCGAGTTCCTTCATGGCAGCGAAGGTCGCGGGCTCGATCGTGAAATTCAGGCGCGCGGCGAAACGCACGGCCCGCAGCAGACGGAGGTGATCTTCGCGAAAGCGGCGCTCGGGATCGCCGATCGCCCGGATCACACCGGCCTCGAGATCGGCGCGTCCTCCGCTGTAGTCCAGTACTTCGTTCGTCGCCGGATCGAGCAGCAGCGCGTTGATCGTGAAATCGCGGCGCAGAACATCCTGCTCCGGGCTCGTTTCGAAATGCACGGCCACAGGCCTGCGCCCGTCTGCATAATCGAGATCACTGCGAAATGTGGCTACCTCCACATGCGCGTCGCCCTCATGCACCAGAACCACTCCGAAGTGCGCGCCCACCTGGCCTGAGCGGGGAAACAAACGCAGCAACTCCTCCGGACGGGCGGATGTCGCGACATCGAAATCCTTCGGCTCGCGGCCAAGCAGAAGATCGCGCACACAGCCGCCCACCAGCCAGGCGGATTGGCCCTGCGCGCGCAAACGTTCAACTATGGATCTACCCAGCTCTTCGTTCGTCATTCCGTCTGGTTTGGTACATTCTCATGCTAATCTGAAGTCAGCCGAATTCATTGCGAGACTCTTCGCAGTGCAAGCGGGGGACCCAGCACCATCGGGGCGAAGTCCGGAGGAACCGGACGGAGTACTTTCAAGCTCCAGCCCGTCAGCTAACCCCGCAGGCCAAATTTGAGAGGGTTGCCCGAAAGGGCAGCGGAATCAGGAGATTCCCTTGTCACAGTCTGAGACTCGCAACGTTCCGCGGGTCGTGGTGGCCACCACCGTTGCACTGGCGTTCATTTCCTTCCTGCGGGCAGCATCCATCGTTCTGAGCGATCTGGCGTCGTCCGCATTCTACGCGGGCGGTATCGCCGAAAAAGCCGTGGGACGCAGCGCCCCGTGGTTTGTCCTCGCCGTGATGCTGTTTAGCTTCGCCGTGCGGTCGGTCTACATAGAAAGTTCCTCGATGTTTGTCCGCGGTGGTGTCTATGTCGTGGTGCGCGACGCCATGGGTCCGTTTATTGCGCGCATCTCGGTTTCCTCGCTGCTGTTCGATTACATCCTCACCGGACCCATCAGCGTGGTCAGCGCGGGCCAGTATCTCGCGGGGCTCACCAATCAGGTGGCGGCCCTGACGCATTCGAATCTGAAAGTTTCCCCGGATTGGTTTTCGGCAGGTTTCGCGGTCCTCGTCACCATGTACTTCTGGTGGCTGAACGTCAAGGGGATGCATGAATCGAGCGGCAAGGCGCTGCGCATCATGCAGATCACGACGGTGATGGTCGTCATCTTCCTCGTCTGGTGTCCGCTGACGCTGATCCTGCACGGGCCCGCGCAGATTCCACCCGCGCCCGTGGCGCACAACCTGCAGTTCAATCACGAATCGCTCGGCTGGTTTGAGGGAACCATCTTTCCATCCATCTCATTCGTCGCCGTGGTGATCGCGTTCGGCCATTCGCTGCTCTCGATGAGCGGCTTTGAGACGCTGGCGCAGGTGTACCGCGAGATCGCCTATCCCAAGCTCAAGAACCTGATCATCACCGGTAACATCGTCTGCATCTACGCCATCATCGGCACCGGCATCATCACGCTGTTTGCCGCGATGATCATTCCGGATTCGGTTCGCCCCCAATACGTCGATAATCTCCTCGGCGGCCTCGCCATGTATCTGGCGGGTCCGCAGATCCTGCGGCTGGTTTTTCAGGTCTTCGTCGTGCTGGTGGGAATTCTGATCCTCGCGGGTGCCGTGAATACGTCCATCATCGGCGCGAATGGTGTGATGAATCGCGTAGCCGAAGACGGCGTGCTGGTCGATTGGTTCCGCAAGCCGCACAAAAAATACGGCACCACGTTCCGCATCATCAACCTGATTGCGCTGCTCCAGATTCTCACGATCGTGCTGAGCGGCGGCAATATGTACGCGCTCGGCGAAGCCTATGCGTTCGGCGTGGTGTGGAGCTTTTTCCTGAAATCGCTCGGGGTGCTGGTGCTCCGCTATCATCGCCACGATCAGGAATACAAGTTCCCCCTCAACTTCCGGATTGCGGGCGTGGAAATTCCGGTCGGTCTCGGCGCCACCACGATCGCGCTCGGCATGACCGCCATCGCGAATCTCTTCTCAAAGAAGTACGCCACGATCTACGGCGTGCTGTTCACGATCATTCTTTTCGTGCTCTTCACGGTATCCGAACACATCAACCGTAAGAAGGGCGAGCACGCGAAGCATGGGCTCGAAGAGTTCAATCTGGACGTCCATCCCGAGGTTGCCGCGACCAGCCTGCGGGCCCGGCCGGGCTCGATTCTGGTGGCGGTTCGCGATTCCCACAGCCTCACGCATCTGCATTCCGTTCTGCAGAAAACCAATCTGCGGCGGCACGATATTGTCGTGATGACTGTACGGCAGATTTCAACCGGAGCGGGAGAGTATCAGCTCGCGCAGAACCAGGTATTCAGCGACTACGAACGCGAGCTGTTCTCAAACGTCGTCACGACGGCGGAGAAGGAGGGCAAGACGGTCGAGCTGCTGGTGGTGCCGGGGCGCGATCCATTCGAGGCGATTGTGCAGACCGCGGCGAAGCTCCAGGCGTCGCGCGTGGTGCTGGGCGCATCGCGCCGCATGGAAGCGCAGGATCTCGCGCAGCGCGTCGGCCTCGCGTGGGAGGCGCTGCCGGAACCGCGCCCGCCGTTTTCGCTCGAAGTGATTCCACCCGAAGGCAAGACGCTCTTCGTGAACCTGGGACCGCATCCGCCGCGCCTGTGGCCGGAAGATCTGGACCGCCTGCATTCCCTCTGGCTGCGGCTTTCGCAGAAGGAATTCAGCTCCGGGCTGCATCACCGTGACGTCACCGGCGTCGCGTTGAAGCGGCTGGAACGAGACCTCGCCGATCCCGACCGCCGTAAGGAAGTGGTAGCGGATATGAAGCAGGAAATGGAGTCCGGACTGAAGCGCGATCAGGCGGGGATGTAAATCCCCATCC
>DASZVV010000215.1:0-16693 GCA_035546955.1 Bryobacteraceae bacterium | reverse complement strand
GAAGCGGCCCCTTCAGGTTGTGGTCACGCCGTTCTGTTCGAGCGAAATTTTGCTGGATGAACGCCCCGCGGCTTTGGTGTTCATCAGCGATCCCGACGCGAAGCCGGTTTCCCGCGCCTCCGTGCTGCGCGCGCTGTACGGCCTGACTCCCACGGAGTGCCGGCTGACGGATTACCTTGTCAACGGTCATGCAATAGCCGCCGCCGCTGACCTGATGGGTATAACCGTTCAGACTGCGCGATCTCATTTGAAGATAGTTTTCCGCAAAACCGGGACAGGCCGTCAATCCCATCTCATTCGATTGGTGCTGGACTTGCCCGTAAGCCGATAGGCGACCTCCGGATACCGCCGTTTGATCGGCTTTGGGTTGTCATTCGCAAACCGGTTCCGCCGCCGAAACATTGCAAACCCCAGAAATCCGCCCGAAAACAGGAGCCATGCTGACGGCTCAGGCGCGGCAGCCACGGGTGTCAGCAGTTCCCAGCCGTGATTGCCGATAGCCAGTATTTGGTCTGCGTTGTTGATTGCGTACGCCTGCTGCAACGTGATATTCAGTGACGGGTCGATAACTGAATTCAGATCAATCATGGTGCCGGCGCTATAGAGGAAGGCGTGCGAAACTCCGCCAGCCGTGAAGGCGAACCCGACCACCTGCCCGGAATCGTTCACGCCGTCCGCTTCGCTTACAGTTCCTCCCAACGTACCGAGATCGGTCATCTTGCCGCCGTTGTCAAGGAATGCGTGCCAGGCGCCGTTGCCCGGCATATATGACACTCCGACTGTTTGCCCGGAGTTGTTAATAGCGACCCCGCTGCTGAAAGTCCCACCCAGGGTGCCGAGATCTGTCATGGTGCCAGCGCTATAGAGAAACGCATGGCCGTCTCCCGAGGCAATAGCGGAATTTCCAGTAACTTCGCCGGAATTGTTGATGCCATAGGCAATACTTGAACTGCCACCCAGCGTGCCGATGTCGGTCATGTTGCCGTTCTCGTAGAGAAACGCGTGCGACGGTCCGGCGGAAGTGAGTAAGTACCCGGCTGCTTGTCCATACTCGTTAATTCCGGTCGCCACCGCATCAATTCCGCCGAGCGTGCCGAGGTTTGTGAGAAGACTGTTACTGTACAGAAATGCAGGACAAACACCACCGCCGGAGGGGCAAAATTCCCCCGCGATGTCACCCGAGTTATTGATGCCCAGAGCTTCGCTGGAAGATGCGCCCGGAATGGCAACACTTACGACAACACCGTTGCTCCACGTACCTGCCATACCGGTCGACGTAGTTCCGGCGACCTGGCCGCTATCGTTCAAGGCAGAGTCATCGCGCGCCGGATCAAAGCCAACAATCTGCGTCACATCGTACAGTATGGACGCGTGGCCTGGCATAGCGCTAATCAGGGCTGCGAATGCGGGGGTGAGCAGACGAAATACCGGGAGTGCTGATCTATGTAAAAGGCGTAATATGGACATAAACTATTCGGCGAACAGTCGATTTCGGCTGAAGTTCCTTTTCTCGTCTTACGCGTGACAGTCCTTTCGCCACTCAGAAAGGTTCGACACAGAGACGATTGACTTCGGACTGCGGCACGGCATACCAGAAAATCTCCGGAGGATTGTGGTCGACAGCGCTTGTTGTGGCCCAGATACCTCCGCCCGAGCCCCCGAGAGTCTTGCCAGGCCCAACGGTGACCATTGCCGCCTGGTCCTTATTCGGCTTCCCGCCCGTCGCAAACGTCACTGAGATCGAGAGCGTCTGATCGGAGTGATTGGTTACGTACCCGTATACGATGTCATCGCTCCCGGTCTTCACCGTCGCCGTGACAAACTTGCTCATGTCCGTGCAAGACTGGGTCTCGTTGGGGGCGGCCATCGGTCCGCGAGATGTTAATCCGACCCCGGGGTGTCCCGCGGTTCCTTGCTTTCCACTCCCGTTAGACGTGATAGAAGTATTTCCGCCGGATTGCGGGGCGGAGTTCACAGCGTCCACATAAACAACGACGGTACCCCCTCCGTCAGCAAAAGGGTATGCGCACGTATCGCTATTGCCGGGCCTGAACGGCGCGCTTGAGCCGCTCATATCACAACTCATGGACCGGACGATCGAGTTCTGATCGGCCACGGCCTGGAGCGACACATTTCCCCCTCTGCCGAAGCTATAGGAACACACGCCGGGGCAGTCGATCCCCGAGGGCGTAGAGGTCACGTGCGCATGCCCAAGGGTAAAGTTGGGCGTATTTTGAAAATGGATATTTATTGGCGCGGGGGCGTACGCCGGAGGAACTTTAACCACTGCGGACGACGGGGAGTCCTGCTGCGTCTGCATTTGTATTGATTGCCCTGCCGCGGCGCTACTGGCGGAATTGCCGGCTGGAACGCTTTGGGCACCCGCATTGCGATTACCGATGGCCCGAATGGCAGCGGCTTGCGCGGCGCCGGCTTGCAGGATGGGGCTGTCCGCGCCTCCTCCAGATACGCCTTCCGCCGCACCCAGGGCGATCGCGCCCAGCAGTCCCCAACCACCGCCGCCTTTCTTTTGAGCCTTTTCTTTCTCTTTTTCAATCCGCTCGTTCTCTTTTGCAAGCCGGTCCTCCTCGGCGATCCTGGCGGTCAATTCTGACGAGCTCAATCGATGAAAATGCGCTTCCACGCTCAGTTGCCGGTCCGGGTCCGTAATACCGGCGGCTCGTTCAAATGACGATAGAGCGCCATCAAAGTTCTTCATCAGTTCCGCAAGGAGATTGTCGAGGCCATGGTGCTTGTCATCGGCGTAGCCCACCTGCCCGCCTGCAGGGTTTCTGGCAAGAGGAGTTAACTCCAGCTTTCGCGTTGGCGTGCGCAGCTGCACGTTAATCTCGTACCAGGATGATCTCGCCTTATCCTGCCAGTGTCCTGCCTGGCGAATTTCGATGCGATCCGCCCTATCTATGCTATCCTCCAGGCGCGCAGACCCGCCAGTGACCTCGTAAGCCACGCGATTTCGCGCAATCACGAGATAGCCGCTCGTGAACTTCGACGCCCAGCCGCCCCACCGGTGTGATACCGGAATAAAGAAGGCTGGCTGGCCCTCGTACATTTGGAACGCGACGGTAATCAAGTCTGCGGACGAATCATCCGCGGGGCCGGTGAATTTTAATTCGGGATCCCCGGACGCGCTCCTGATCAGATCGGCGCCCAGAACGGAAGTCGCATTCTGACCCTTCAAAGACACGCTCGCGGCGAGCAGCAGGAGAATATAGCTTGCAGTCTGTGTGAAACCAAAGGTTTGGCGGAATTGCATCATTGTCCCTCTTATTGGTGAACTCATACAGCGAATGCACGCGCAGTTATAGCGGTAAAGCACGAAAACCTACGGATGCTGACCGGTTTTCACATCGAAAGCCCAGTCCGAATCTCCCGTGACATCCATTTCCTGAACGTATCCGCTCTCCTTAGCATTTACGGCGAGAAAGGGTTGTCCAGGCGCTGCCGCAGTAACCAAAACGTGATAGTGCCCGAAGGGCACGTCTTTCAGAATGAAGATTCCGCTTTCCCCGCCCGCTCTGGCAGTCGGCCGGGACGCCTGTGTCGCGAGGTTCATCAGATCCCAATATGAGTGCCCCTCGACATATCCCTGATACTTGACTTTCCACTCCGCAAATTGAGCGTCCGTAAATAGGGATATATTGGTTTCCAGGGGTTCGCAGCGATCGCAGGCCCGAACACCGCTTGGTGACCTCCCGTTATAGGTCACGCGCGCATTGACGGTCCCGGTCGAACTCGTCTTAAATGTGATCGGCCCGACATCCTCCAGTTTTGTGCAGCGGCCGTCGAGGAAGGGCCTGTAGTCAGCACTGGCGGGAAAGCCGACGGGAGGCATAGCCGGACAAACCTCAATGGTTCTGATGGCGCAACTCGCTGCGAACACGGGTGGCTCATCGACGCTTTGCTGATCCTGAAAGGGTGCGAAAGAGAAATCCGCATATGACCCGGCATTGATGCGTGACTTCCCCTGATTGTCATAGTGAGTTGACGCTGAATTGGCTGCAGTCATCTGAACGTCAAAGCGGAGCGCAATCGGTATCCCGGTGTGATTAAACGCATGCACAGTGAGATCTGTGGGATCTGGGAAGCTGTTACGACGGGCCATCGTGCAAGTCAGTTGGACCGCACCCAAATTGACCCCACTTTGTGCTTGCGCTGAATATTGTGCTCGAGTAAGCGTGGGGATTGTCGCCATCAAAACTAAGGCGGTCAACTGAAGTTTTTTCACGCGTTCACTCCGAATCGGGGACCACGCGAGAACCTGGATTTCTGCGAAGTCCCCCGCAAAGAATTTGAAAGGTTTCGCTCACTATGGTGTGATATACGTTCGGATTTTGTCCTCCCCCAAATGGGGGTTTTGCAAGGAGATTTCCGGTGGGCCTTGAAAGAGTCTGTTGCGATCCTTGACCTGACCTGCCAATCCGTCCAGAATTCGCTGGCGGCTGGTCGAGAAATGGGAACGGAATAGGGCTTGTCAATGGGCGAATCGCGCAACCGATCCTGATGCGGACACGCGGACGCAGAGTACGGTTCTAAAGTGCGGGTGGCGGCAAAGCGGAATAACTTGCCTGGAATCGCGCTCTCACGATTCGAAACGGATCCTGCAGAAGACAAATGTCCCGTCCAACACAGGGGATCGTTGGCGTGGTTCGGGTCGATAGAGAATAATCCGAAATGGACGAGTGCGGGACCCAGGCAGGTGTCGTGGCAGACCCGTGCATAATAGAGGGAGCATGCCGATCTACGAATATCTCTGCCAATCCTGCGGGTCGAAATCCGAGAAGCTCGTCCGCCGCAGCGATGAGCAGTCGGTCCTCGCCGCCGGCTGCCCGTCCTGTGGAAAACTGGACCTCAAACGGGAATATTCGACTTTCGCCCCGAGAGCCGGAAATGCCTCTTCGGGCCCGGAAATGGGCGGTTGCCCGGCCGGAATGTGCTCAAATCCGGGTTTCTGCGGTCGAAATTGACCCTCCGGACCCCATTTTCCATCAATTCCGGCGATAGGCCCCATTCAAAAAAACGATTGCCGGATGAGTCGCCAATCGGCCATAATCGGAATTCACCGGACAGAGTGAAAGCGGCGGACCAAACACGTCCGGATGCCTCATTTTGGCCCCCAATCCAACCGAACACGGAGTAGCATGTCAAATCTTACGGACTTTCTCAGCCTGAGTTACGGCGAACTCGAAGACCTGAACCTGAAGGCGAAGGAGCAGCGGTTAGGCCGTGTCGACGCCGGTAAGGTGCAGGAAGAGCGTATCAAGTACCTGAGCGACGAAAAGCGGATTAAAGCCGTGACCGTGCTGTTCAGCGACCTCGAAGGCCGTCTGCACATGCTCGACTATGACAAGAAGTTCCTCCTCAAGAGCTTCGACAATCTCACCTTCGACGGTTCTTCGATCCGCGGCTTTACGGCGCAGAAGGAAAGCGATCTCCGCCTCCATATGGATTGGCACGCCTTCTACTGGACCCCGGCGGACTACTTCGGGCCCGGTAAGGTGCTGGTGTTCGGCGAAGTCATCGACAAAGACGGCACGCCGTACGGCGCCGACATGCGCGGCATGCTCAAGGCCTTCGCGAAGAAGCAGTTCGATACGAACGGCTACACCCTGAACGCCGCCAACGAAATCGAAGGCTTCCTCTTCAAGGGTGTGGACGCCGAGCGGCACTACCACGACACCCACAAGTTCGAATACGTCAACACCGGCGGCTACTACCACTCGCTGCCCGGCGACGATCTCCGCCTCTTCATTGACCGTGCCGCTGAAGTGCAGCGCGCCATGGGCTTCCAGAACGAAAAGGATCACCCCGAAGTCGCCCCCTCGCAGTTCGAAATCAACTACGGCTATGGCGACGTCGTTTCGGCGACCGATCAGATCCAGCTCTACAAGTTCCTTTGCCGCCAGGTGGCCCGCAACATGGGTATGACCGCCAGTTTCCTGCCGAAGCCGGTTGTCGGCGTCAATGGCAGCGGCATGCACACTAACGTGTCCGTGTCCAAGGGTGGCAAGAATCAGATGTGGGATCCGAGCGGGGAAGAGAAGCTCAGCCAGTTCGCCTGGGGCTTCGTCGATCGCATCCTCACCGCGGGCAACGACATCTGCCTCGCGCTGAACGCCAGCGTGAACGCGTATCGCCGCCTCGATCCGCACTTTGAAGCGCCCAACCAGATCATCGCCTCGGCGGTTGACCGCGGATCGATGGTCCGCATCCCGCTCGGCAACGAGAAGAGCTCGCGCGTCGAAGTCCGCTCGGTCGGTCCGGACGCCAACCCCTACATGGCGCTCCTTTCGATCTTCAAGACCGGTCTCGAAGGCTCCATCGCCGAAGTGAAGAACCTGCGCTCGGCGAAGCGCTACCTGCCGGACAACATCTACGACGCGATCGACAACTTCCGCAAGTCGAAGTGGACCACGGAACTCTTCGGCGAAGACGTGAAGAACCGCTACATCGACCTGAAGCTCGCTTCGGCCGATCGCTGCGCCCGTCTCCTCGGCACCGTCGTGAAGGTGCCGGAAGTCCAGTTCCACCACGAAGTCTACAACCAGTACCTCTGGAATCAGTTCTAAGTCGAACGCAATTCCAGTCGAACGAAAGCCCCGGCCTCACCGCCGGGGCTTTTTACTTGCTGCCGAGCTTCGGGCTCGGCGGCCAGGCTTTCGCCTCTTCGGCCGGATAGTGTAAGCCGTTCCCCGCCGGAACCGCCGCTTTCGTCAGCGCCGCCGGAATCACCTCGTTCGTTCCCATCAGGTGATAGACGCTGCGCCCCGCGTCGATCAGATAATCCGCGACGATTCGCCGATGGCAACGCCACCACACCGCTTCCGCGCACATAATCGCGGTACGCTGCGCAGCCGACGCGTCGAGCAATTGCGAAAACCCCGACCGGAACTCGCCCGAAAGCGCATAATCCGCATAATTGTGAAAGCTGCGATTGCTCCAGAATCCATTCACCTCCGCTGGGATATTCGCAGACTCGACACGTAGCCCGCCCAACTCCCCAATCCTCATATAGGCGATCCCAAACGGCTCCAGTTCAACCGGCAGAACGTCGAGATTGTATTGAGGATTCGTCCGCGACCGTGGCATTCGGCGAATATCCACCACGAGCCGCACTTCACCCGCCTGCAGCAACTCTACAAACTCCGCAATCGTGCGAGTAGAGTGACCGATCGTGAATACCGGAAAAGCTTCCACGCCGAGTCTTCCCGGAGACAATTGTCTCGCTCGGATTCCTCAGTGTCCTATTACCCGGCGCTCTGCAATTCAGATCTGCAAAAGTCCGCGGACTGGAGGAATCGATCGTGTGGACACGTGGTGAGAACGACGGGTTTCGTGTCACGCAGTTGCGTCCACCGGACGTGGATGTCCATGAGGTGCCCACAAACATGGGGCTTAGTCAGGCCCAGTTTGCGGCGAAATTCGGTTCCCCCCCGCCACCCTGCGCAACTGGGAGCAGGGCCGGTCACGCCCGGATGCTCCGACACGCGTACTATTGGCCGTGATCGCAAAACACCCTGAGGCAGTGGAGGACGTCCTGAGCAAAGCGAGTTGAAGTCTACCCGGCCGCCAGCGCCCCGAACGCTCCCCGATAGTGCTGGATGTCCATCCCCACAATCGCCACCACATCGAACCGCACGAGCCCCGGATCCGCCTGCGCCCGCCGCACATAGTCCCGCGCCGCCCGCCTCAGCGCCATCCGCTTATCCGCATCCACATTCCGTTCGGGCGCACTCCACTCCCCGGACGCCCGCCACTTTACTTCCACAAACACCAGCATCTCGCCATCACACGCAATCAGATCGATCTCCCCGCCACCCTGCGGCGGGCGCCAGTTCCGCGCCACCACCAGCATGCCCTGCGAGCGCAGGTAGCGATGCGCCAGATCTTCCCCGTGCCGTCCGGCGTTACCGTGACGCCGGAATCGAAGCCGGTCCGCCAGCCGGTACAGCGGTTCGAGTGGGCTCAAATTCGAACTCCATCGATTTTCCCCGCACCACATAGCACAAATAGTGCTCCCAAAACCGCCGGAACCGCGGAAACGTATTCACCAGAGCTTCGAATCCAAGCCATCGCCAAACGGATAGTAGCCGCACCCGCACGGAAATCTCACGAAATTTTGCTTTCGTGTAATAGCCGAATCCCGCGTCATTGCCTCCGAAATACCGGAACGAAAAACTATTGAGGTGATGTTTATGTGTGGGATCGCAAAACGAGCTGAAATCGGTGTAGTGCGGCGTCTCGATGCGCACCCGCCCACCCGTTCGCGCCAGCCGGTGGAACTCCTCCATCGCCCGGATCACGTCCGTCAGATGCTCGATCACGTGAATCACGCGAATGCTGTCGAATGACGCATCCGCAAATGGATAAGGGAACCGGTCGAGATCGCAGATCACGTCCGCCGCGGTCGCGGCATTGATGTCGATGCCGATCGCGCCAGGATACTTGTTGACGCCGCAGCCGACATCCAGAATCCGCACAATACTTCTAGAAATACCAGCGGACGCCGACGAATGGCGTCGTCCACGTGCCCAGCATGTATTCTTCCTTCTGCGGGCTCGTCTTGAAGTGGAGGAATTTCACGCCCATCAGGAGTTCCAGATTCTGATGGCGCCAGGAGTACGTCGCATTGCCTTCGCCCATTACCGCACGGTGCGGAAACGCAAATCCCTCGGAATCCACATGAAACAGGGAATGCTTTGTCAGCGCGTATTCCATCCCCAGCCCAAATTCCGGATAAAGGATATATTCGGTTCCTACTCCGAAGCTGCTCCCTGGAACGCCGGAAACATCGTCTTCCGTCGGCGAGATCACCGTGTTCTGGGCGCTGATGTAGCGGATTCCCCAGATCGACTTGAACCGCAGGCGCGCCACCGGAAACTTGTGCGGGAACAGCAGATCGTCCAGATAAATGCGCCCGGTGGTGAACTGAAAGCTCGACCGCATCACGTCGCCGGTGTTGAACTGGATCGAATCGATGTACGGCGATCTCGTCAGAATCTGCGTGCTGTCGCCATGAAAACGCTCGAACTCCGCATAGAGCATGCCGGTCCGCGTAATTGGAATACCGCCTTCGGCCTCGAACACATAACGCGAAGGCTTGCCGATGTTGTACAGCGATTCGTAAATCTGGGACTGTTCTGCCGGCACTCCGCCCCGGATGTCAGGTCCGCTGTACTGCGTGACCGCCAGCCCGCTGACCCCCAGGAAGAAGCTGCGTGGATCTGGGTAATCCGGCTCCTTCGCCGCGCTGGGCGGTGCGCTCACCGGAGTCTGCACCCGCTGCACGTCGCCCGATGGCTGCTGCGCAAAAGACGGCGAGACCGTCACCGTCAGGGCAGCCAGAAAGCAGGTCGCCGGGACACACGCACGAATAGAGAGTGAACGAATACTCAAATTGCTCCTCACCGGTTGTTGATGAATGGGAACGGCGTGAATGCGCCGCTTCGCCCCATTGTCAAATTGTATACGCAGCACGTTCTCCGGCGGTTGCGCGAATCGTTCCCGCGCAGAGCGGATGATAAATTGTCTGTGACATGTCGAAAAATTTCTATGGCAAGTGGATCGTGGTCGCGTGCTGTCTGACGTTCGGAATTTCCGTCGGGCTGCCGTACTACAACATGCCGTTTTTCTATGACTACTACAAAAATACCTTCCACTGGCAACTGCACGACATCACTCTCGGCTTTCCCCTCGCCGCGCTTCTGACTCTTTGGGTGGGTCCCCTCCTCGTCCCGCGCTTCAGCCCGCGCAAACTCATCATCGCCGGAACCGGCCTCACATTGCTGTCATTCGTCGGCTTCAGCCGCATGTCCGGCGACATCAATATCTACTATTTCCTCTGGTTCCTTTACACCTTCGGCTACATTCTTTCCGGACCCATCCCGCACCAGATTATGGTTTCCCACTGGTTCAAGCGAAACCGCGGATCGGCCATGGGGATCGTGTACGTCGGGGTGGGTCTCGTCGGCGCCTTGACGTCGAAGTATCTCGTTCCTCCGATGACGAACGCCACGTCGTTTCGCACCACGCTCCTGATCGTCGGCTTCGTCATGGTGCTCGCCTGGCCGATCGCCTGGTTTGTTCTCAAAGACAAACCATCCGATATCGGTCAGTTCGCTGACGGCGATACGCAGCCGCCGCCCGATGTCCATCAGCAGTCCCACACCTTCGGCTATCTGCTGGGCCAGTGGTCTTTCTGGCTTCTCCTGATCGGCAGCCTCTGCTCCATTGGAGCCATCGGCGCCATCAATCAGCACATGAAGCTGGTTTTTTCCGAGCAGGGATTCACGAAGCAGTCGCAGCTGAACGCCGAATGGGGAACAGCTCAGAGCTGGATTCTCTGGTCGAGCATCGGCGGCCGTCTGCTCATCGGCTGGTGCGCCGATAAACTCTCCATGAAGTGGGTGATGACCGCGACGTATTTCATTGTCGCCGCCAGCATCCCGCTCCTGCTCTCCGTCAGCCCGTCGAGCGGCACCTATTCCTTCGCGCTCGTCTTCGGCTTCGCCATGGGCGCGGACTACATGCTGATTCCCCTCATGGCCGCCAAGCAGTTCGGCGTGAATTCGCTCGCCCGCGCCATGGCCGTGATTCTTCCGGTGAATACCATCGGCCAAACCTGGGTGCCGCTCGGCGTTTCCTTCCTGCGCGAGCACTTCGGCAGCTACGCCATGCCGATGAATGCCGTTCTCGGCCTCGCGGCTATCGGCGCGATTTCAATTCTGCTTCTTCCTCGCGATACCGTCAGCACGAAGCAGCAGGCCGCTTAATACCGGCATAGAACAACCACGGGTCCGCGCTGTCATCCGCGCCCTCCGCGAGCTCGCGGCCGGACCGGTCAAACGTATCCGCCAGCCCGAAGCCCGCTTCGGCCAGCTGCGCCGCGACGGTCCTGCGCGATGCGTAATAGTGCAGGCAGGAATAGAAGTGTCCTGTATCGTTCAGCAGTGCGTATTCCGACCCCACTGTGCGCATCGGCCCCACCCGCCGGTGATTCCACAGCCCGATCGCAAGCTGCACCGCGCTCGATGCCAGCCGTACCGGATTCCACGACCACCTCATCTTCGGCCCCGAAAACGCATCCTCGTAATTCACGTTGTGGCACGAGAATCCGAGCACCCCGCCCGGCCGAAGAACACGGCTGGCCTCCGCCAGCGCGCTGATCCGCCCCTCATGCGGCAGGGCATCGATCACGTTCGCCGTCGCAAGGACGAAATCGAATGACGCGTCTCCGAATGCCCTCAGATCACGGAAATCCGCCTGCTGGATACTGATCCCCGGCAGCTTCCTGCGGAAGTACCGCACCATCACCGGCGAATAATCGATGGCCTCATACCGCCGCGCGAGCGGGGCGAGATGGCGGGCCGTCCGGCCCGCCCCCACCCCCACATCCAGCACATCCCGTCCTTCAATGTGCTCCCTGTATTTCCGAAAGCACGCCTCCTCCACCGGAGCGATCGATTTCGAAAGATAGTAGAGGTACACGCCCGGCGAAAAATAAACGGAGCGATTGACCTCATCCTGCGGGACTGCGCCTGGCTCCATCACCCACGCCGCGCTCATCTGGAAACGGCGATGACGACGTTCGATTGCGTGCTTGCCCCGCCGTAAGTGCACGAAAGTTTGTTATCGCCATTCGTCGCCCCGTTCGGCACCACCAGGTTGATCTGATAAAGCCCGGGGCTCACTACACCGGCATAAGCAACAGTCGCTGCCGCGCCGTTAATCGAGCAAACCGGCAAGGTCGGCAAAGCGCCGCTCTGGGTGTCCGCGTTTGCAACTAGAGTCGTGCTCGGCAGCCCGAACCCTACCGCCCAAAGCACAATCGTTTCGCCGACGCTCGCCGGCGTCGAAGCTCCGGGATAGAGGCTCGTTGGACCGATAATGCTGTAGTCCGCATGCGTCGCCGTGATGTGCTGATTATCTTTCAACAGCAGGAAAGCAGGCGACACCGTTCCCATCGTCACCTGAAAAGGATCGCTCGCCACGCCGCCATTCGTTACGACGACATTGACCGGACCGGTGGTGCTGTCGAGCGCCACCAAAGCGTTGATCTGGTCCTTGCCGGCCGTGCACGGCGATCCTGTGGGAGCCGCACTGCAGTAGTACGACACCACCGCAGGCTTTCCGTTTACCGAAACCTGAACTCCATTCAGCGACGCTTCCATGTACCCACCAAGGTACGGCTGCGGTCCCACCCAGCTAAGCCCGGGCGCCTGCGTCTGGCTGGAAACGAGATTGGTGCCCTGAATCGCGATCCACGTATTCTGCGAAATCGTCGTCCCGCCGTAAGCCGCCGTCACCGACGTGATGACCGGCTTTGGCTCCGGTGTCGGCGAGACCGTCACTGTCGCGCTGGCGTTCGTCATCGTCTGCAGGTGCAGCACACCCGCGGTTGTCGGCATCGGACCGGCCGAGAAAACGAACGTTGTCCCGGTTACCGGGCCGTAATTGCTCTTGAGGTCGTAACTTCCCACCGGCCACAAAATATCGAAGTAATCCCGTTCATCATAAAACCAGATGCCCATCTGGCCTTCCGATTCGTTCACGAAAACGCCCTGCGTGTAAGTCATTGTCCCGGTGCCCACGCCATCCACCGTGACCGTACCCTGCGTGCCGGCGGGGGTCGTGATGTTATCCGTGCAGCAGTAAGTGCCCGGAGCGATCGCCGCCGTATCCGTCAGGAATGTAAAGGTAACTTTCTTTCCTGAAAATGTCTGTCCTGCCAGATCGCCGTCAGCCGTTCCGGTGAAAACGATCGTTTCCGGGTTCGCGAAACACAGCGCGGCGAATACCCCTGCGAGCACAAGTGTGCGATGGATCATTCAGTTTTGGTCCTCGCCGGGAGCGGAGCAAGCCATGTGCCACTGGCAAGAGAATTCTAAGTACTTCAAACGCGCTTTCCCTACACAGCCGCGCCGAAATGGGTGGAATCGCACTGCCACTAATACCCGGCGCAAGGCATTAATTGCGCTCGGATTGCCATCGTCAGGGCAGGGAGGCAGATGATATCCTAAGCCTTCATCCCTGATGAGTAAAAAGACTCCGATCACCGTGGCCCGCGGCGATGGCATCGGCCCCGAAATCATGGATGCTTCGCTGCGGATCATCCAGGATGCCGGCGCTGAGCTCGAAATTGAAACCATCGAGATCGGTGAAAAGGTCTATCTCCGCGGCAATAGCTCAGGGATAGAAGCCCAGTCCTGGGAGTCTCTTCGCCGCACAAAAGTCTTCTACAAAGCGCCCATCACCACGCCGCAGGGCGGGGGATTCAAGAGCCTCAATGTTACGGCTCGAAAACGCCTGGGTCTCTACGCCAACATCCGCCCCTGCGTTTCTTATCACCCGTACATTGATACCAAGCACCCGAAAATGAACGTGGTGATCGTCCGCGAGAACGAGGAAGATCTCTACGCGGGTATGGAGTACCGGCTGTCTCCCGAGGTGATGGAATGCCTGAAACTGATTTCACGCCCCGGCTGCGAAAAGATTGTGCGCTTCGCTTTCGAATACGCGAAGCAGAACAACCGCAGGAAGGTCACCTGCTTTACCAAAGACAACATCATGAAGATGACCGATGGTCTCTTCCATGCGGTCTTCGATGAAATTGGCGCGGAATATCCGGACCTCGAAAAGGAACACTGGATCGTCGATATCGGCGCCGCGAAACTTGCCGATACGCCTGAGGCGTTCGACGTCATCGTGATGCCGAATCTCTACGGTGATATCCTTTCCGACGTCGCAGCGCAGATCGCCGGCTCCGTGGGACTCGCAGGTTCCGCAAACGTCGGCACCCACGCCTCGATGTTTGAAGCGATTCACGGCTCCGCTCCCCGCCGCGCCGGCCAGAACATGGCGAATCCCTCCGGCCTGCTCCTTGGCGGCGTCATGATGCTCGTGTACATTGGCCAGGGGGAAGCCGCCGAGCGTGTTCACAATGCCTGGCTTCGCACGATTGAGGAAGGCATCCACACGTACGATATCTTCGAAGAGGGCGTCAGTCAGCAGAAAGTCGGTACCCGGGAATTCGCGCAGGCTGTGATTGCCCGCATGGGGAAAAAGCCGGAAAAGCTCCAGGCCGTCTCCTATGCCGGCGCGCAGGGTGTCCGCAAAGAGTGGACCCGCACCGAGCGGAGGAGTGACATTCGGATGATTGGAGTGGATCTTTACATCGGCTCCTCCGGTGTGAGCGCCCAGGCGCTCGGCGATGCGATTACACAGATTGGATATGAAGGCCTTACTCTGAAGATGATCGATAACCGCGGCACGATTGTTTATCCGGGCGGTATGGCCGAAACGTTTCTCACCGACAGCTTCCGTTGCCGCTTCGAAGCCGCCGGTGCGCCGGTGACGCACGCTCAGGTTGCAGGCATCTACCAGCGGCTCACCGCCGCGGGTTACGACGTAGTCAAGACTGAATCATTGAGGACATTTGATGGCAAACCAGGTTTCACGCTCGCGCAAGGCCAGTAAAACTGGCAAAGATACGGTAACCGCGCCCCTCGTGGGCATCATCATGGGCAGCAAGTCCGATTGGGACACCATGAAGGCGGCGAGCGACATTTTTAAAGAATTCGGCATTCCCCACGAATGCCGCGTGATTTCGGCGCACCGCACGCCCGAACTTCTGATGGAGTTCACGGCGACCGCGGAGGAACGGGGCATCGAAGTGATCATCGCGGGTGCGGGCGGCGCGGCTCACCTCGCCGGCGTCACCGCTGCCCACACCGTGCTTCCCGTGCTTGGTGTTCCGATCGAAAGCAAGCTCAACGGACTGGACTCACTGCTCTCCACCGTCCAGATGCCCGGTGGCATTCCCGTCGGCACGCTTGCAATTGGAAGTGCAGGTGCAAAGAACGCTGCATTGTTCGCGATCGCCATCATGGGTACGAAGAGAGCTCGCTTCCGCGAAAAACTTCGGGAATATCGCGCGAAGATGAAACGAAAGCTGGCCGAAGAAACCTTGCCGTGAAGAGTGTTTTGCCCGGCTCCATCGTCGGAGTGCTGGGCGGAGGGGAAAACGCCCGTATGCTCGCCCTTGCGGCCTATCGCATGGGTTACCGGGTGCACGCCTTCTCCCCCGCAGACGCGTGGGGCGACGTTTCGATTACTGCTGCCTGGGACGACGCGGACCGCCTCCGCGAATTCGCCGCTGCCGTCGATGTCATCATCGTCGCGTCGGAGGATGTACCCGCGTCTGCCCTTGAGGCGACCGGCCAGTCGTCAGCGGCTCTCGTGGAGGCTGCGGCGAAAAACGCCGTCGTCGACCGTGACCCGGCGAAGCCTGTCGCCGCCGATTTTGTCATCATCGGCGTACGCGCCCAGAGTGGCTCGACCGTTTTTTACGATCCGATCGCCGTCGATCGCCTGCACGGCGCTGTAGACATCTCGCGCGCTCCCGCTGCGGTCAGCCTTCGCCCCACTCTCCAGGCGACGGAAATCCTTCGCCGCAAAATGGACGAGCTGCATGTAACCGGCGTCGCCTGCGGCAGCTTCACGCTGACCGCCGACTCCGAACTCCCTCTCCACGAGTTCACTCTCGGCCCGCACCCCGCGGGAGACGTTACCGTCGTTGCCTGCGTGACCAGCCAGTACGAACAGCACATCCGCGCCGTTTGCGGCCTTCCGCTCGGCAGCACGGACTTACTTCGCCCCGCTGCCATGGCGGTCCTGACGGAAGAAGTCTGGAGCGCGGGCGGCCCCAACTGGACCGCCGCCAGCGCCATGCCCGAAGTGAAGCTGCACCTGAACGGCAGCCGCTCCGGCTTCCTCACTGCCACAGCAGCGTCGGGAACTCTGGCGAAACAAATCGTTCGCGCCGCCCGCGCCAGTTTGTCAGCCAAATAGATTCTGATTTGGGGCAGGCTTTGGCCGTGCAACCGAGTTTCCGCTCGGCGCGCTGCCTACATCCCGTCGATGATCGCGTTCAGTGTAGCGCTGGGCCGCATCGCAGCCGCACACCGAGCGTCGTCGGGAAAATAATATCCGCCGATATCCACCGGTTTGCCCTGTGCCCCCAGGAGTTCCTGCGTGATCGCGCTCTCAGCCGACGCGAGCGCCGCGGCGACCGGAGTGAAGCGCCGCTTCAGATCCCCATCCTCATCCTGCGCGGCGAGCGCCTGTGCCCATGCCAGCGCCAGATAATATGTTGCGCCGCGGTTGTCGATCTCATTCACCTTCGCCGAAGGATAGCGGGCATCCTCGAGATACCGCCCGATAGCCTCATCCAGCGTTTTCGCCAGCAGGCTCGCACGCTTGTTGCCGCCATTCGTCGCCATCATCTCGAGCGAAGGCACCAGCGCGCAGTATTCGCCGAGCGAATCCCAGCGCAGATGATTCTCTTTCAGCAACTGCTGCACGTGTTTGGGCGCGGAGCCACCGGCGCCGGTTTCGAACAATTGCCCGCCCTGCAGCAGCGGCACGATCGACAGCATGCGGGCGCTTGTTCCCAGTTCGAGAATCGGGAACAGATCGGTGAGGTAGTCGCGAAGCACGTTTCCCGTGACCGAAATGGTATCCTCGCCGCGGCGAATGCGCTCAAGCGAGAACTTCATCGCGTCCACTGGTTTCATAATCCGGATGTCCAGCCCGGTGAGGTCGTGGTCCGCCAGATAAGTTTTCACCTTCTGGATGATCTGGGCATCGTGGCCGCGATCCGGATCGAGCCAGAACA
>DASZVV010000214.1:0-3654 GCA_035546955.1 Bryobacteraceae bacterium | reverse complement strand
GGAGAATCGCCTGGAAGCGCCGATCACGCCCCTGTTTGGCCGTGCCGCCTGCCGATTCGCCTTCTACCAGAAACAGCTCGCAGCGCTCCGGATCGCGCTCCTGGCAATCCGCCAGTTTGCCCGGCAGACCGCCCGAGTCGAGCGCGCCCTTCCGGCGGGTGAGATCCCGCGCCTTGCGGGCCGCTTCGCGCGCGCGCGCCGCGTCAATCGCCTTGGAGACGATGCGGCGCATGATGGTCGAATTTTTTTCGAAATATTCGCCGAGCTTGTCGTTCACAAGCTGCTGGACGGAACCCGCGATATCGCTGTTGAGCTTGCCCTTGGTCTGACCTTCGAACTGCGGCTGCGGCACTTTGACGCTTACGACCGCGGTGAGACCTTCGCGAACGTCATCGCCGGACAGGTTTTCTTTTTCGTCCTTGATCAGCCCCGATTGTTTGCCGAACAGGTTGATCGTACGGGTCAGCGCTGTTCGGAAGCCCTGCAGATGCGTACCGCCATCCACAGTGTTGATGTTGTTGGCGAAGCTGAAGAGCGTTTCCGCATAACCGTCGTTATACTGGAGCGCGATTTCGATGTTTACGGTGCCGCTCGGCCCCGGACGCTCGCCTTCCATGTAGATCGGCTGATCGTGGAGAACGGTCTTGCCGCGGTTGAGATGCTTGATAAATTCCGCAATGCCGCCGTTATAGAGAAACTCGCTGGTCTTTTCGGGCTCCACGCGTTCGTCGGTAAGCGTGATCTTGAGGCCTTTGTTCAGGAAGGCGAGTTCGCGGAGGCGCTGGGCCAGCGTGTCATAGCTGAAAACGCTCGCTTCCATTACTGTGGGATCGGGGTGGAAGGTGACCTTGGTGCCGGTACGATTGCGCGGCGCTTTGCCGGTTTTTTCGAGATGCTTCAGGGGTGCGCCGCGTGAGTATTCCTGCTCCCAGGTAAATCCATCGCGCCAGATCTCGAGATCGAGTTTATCCGAGAGCGCGTTGACGCAGCTCACGCCAACTCCGTGCAGGCCGCCCGAAACTTTGTAGCTGTTCGAGTCGAACTTGCCACCCGCGTGCAGCTTCGTCATGACTACTTCGGCGGCCGAGACGCCTTCTTCTTTGTGGATATCGACCGGAATTCCGCGGCCGTTGTCCACGACCGTAATTGAGTTGTCGATATGAATCGTGACGTTGATCTCTGTACAGAAACCTGCCAGCGCTTCGTCTACCGAGTTATCGACAACCTCATAGACGAGATGGTGTAAGCCAGCCTCGCGTGTCGAGCCGATGTACATGGCCGGGCGCTTGCGAACGGCTTCCAGACCCTCCAGAACTTTGATGGAGGATGAATCGTATTCATTTGCCATATTTGATGCGTTTCAGTGCTACGTCAGATGCGCATGGGCATCACGACGTAGCGGTATTCGTCCTGCTGTTCAGCGCTGACGGGCTGCAGCTCGCCGGCGCTCTTCTGATCTTTGAGTGAAAACGAAATCTGCTCTTGCGGAACCACGCGGAGGAAGTCCAGCAGATATTGGGCGTTGAACCCGATTTCCAGTTCCGGACCGTCGTACGTGGCGGTCACCGATTCTTCCGATTCGCCGGTTTCGAGGGCGGATGCAAAAATACGGAGTTCACCCGCGCCGAACTGGACGCGGATGGCGCGAGAGCGTTCGTCGGCAAACTGCGCAACGCGCTCGATCGCGGATTTGGCCTCATCGCGAGCAACTGTCGCGATGTTGGTGTTGTCCTGCGGAAGTACCCGGTCGTAATCCGGAAAGTTGCCTGTCAGCTTGCGGGTGATGAGCAGGCGAGGACCAAATTCGAAAAACAGATGATTGTCGTCCCCGGCGAAACCGGCGCGTGTATCATCGGCTGCGCCGTCGGAGAGGCGAATGATTTCGGACATTGCCTTGCGCGGCACAAGAGCGCGGTGGGCAGTTGTCTGCGCGCCCGCGGCTGTATGCGTATAGGCGAGGCGATGGCCGTCAGTCGCGACCATGGTGAGGCCCTTTTCGCCAAGCAGAAGGAGCGCGCCGTTCAGCGTAAAGCGGCTCTCCTCCATTGAGATGGCGAACATCGTCCGGCTGATCATGGACGTCAGTTGCTTCACCGGAATCTGTGCGACGCTTTCCGGCATAGGCGGCAGTTCCGGGAAGCTCTCCCGGCTCATTCCGGCGATACGAGTCTTCGAGCGGCCACAGGTCAGTGACGCCCAATGATTCTCGCCGAATTTCACGGAGATATCGGCATCCGGCAGCAGGCGCACGTAATCGAGGAGCTTGCGCGCCGGGATAGTGCCGGTTCCTTCCTTTTTCACCTTAGCCGGGCAGGAGGTCCTCATGCCCAGCTCAAGATCGGTAGCCGTCAGATAGAGACGATCTCCGCGAGCCTCCAGAAGAACGTTGGAGAGGATTGGAATCGTGGTTTTCTTTTCGACAACGCCCTGCAGCAGCCCTAATTCGCGGGCCAGATCGGCCTTACTGACAGTGAACTCCATTTGGGTCGTTCAACTCCTCTCTTCTCTTGCCCGACACCCCTACCTTTCGATCCGAATGAACGAACCCACAGGGCTCTCTACGAATGGATATAGACAGATACAGAATCTATATCGTATTCGTCGAAACGGTGGAAATGTGGAAGCCTCTCTAAATTATACAAATAAAAAGATGTTCTGCCTAATTTCGTTTGTGAAAAGAGAACGCGCCCAGGGTGGGAACCGGCGGGCGCGACGCAATTTACACAGCGATCCAGAGGTTTTCTCAGGAGCCCTCTGTGTAAATCTGTTTAAAGCTAATGGAATGAATCAATTACACTGTTGATAAGCTTGTTGAGCTCAGGGTTCTGCTGGCGGTCTTTTGCAATCTTGTCGATGGAGTGGATCACTGTCGTGTGGTGTTTGCCGCCGAAGGCGCGCCCGATCTCCGGGAGAGAGGCCGGCGTGAGCTCTTTTGCGATGTACATGGCGACCTGACGGGGAGCGACGATTTCCTTGCGGTTGCTCTTTTCCTTGAGCTGAGCCGGCTTCACACTGAACTTTTCGGAAACCGCTTTGACGATGGAATCGATGGTGATGCGGCGGTCGTTTTTTTCAAGCAGGTGCTTCAGAACCTGGCGCGCCATGACGATCGAGATGGAAGTCTGGGTGAGCGAGGAGTAGGCGATGAGTTTGGTGAGCGCACCTTCGAGCTCGCGGACGTTCGATTTGGTTTTTTCGGCGATGAACGCGCAGACGTCGGTCGGCAGACGCACGCCATCGAATTCCGCCTTCTTCTGCAGGATGGCCATGCGTGTCTCGAGATCGGGCGCCTGAATATCAGCCATGAGTCCCCATTCGAAGCGGGAGCGGAGACGTTCTACAAGTCCGCCGATTTCTTTGGGAGGACAATCGCTCGATATGACGATCTGCTTCTGCGCATCGTGCAGATCATTGAACGTGTGGAAGAACTCTTCCTGTGTCCGGTCGCGTGAACCGAGTGACTGAATGTCGTCAATCAGCAGGACGTCTGCCGTACGATACCGTTCGCGGAGTTGTGACATGCGCCCCAGCTTGATACCACTGACGACTTCGTTAGTGAAACGTTCACTCGTCGTGTAAATGATCCGCATTTTGCCGCGCGCAATCAACGCCCGGCCGATGGCATGCATGAGATGTGTTTTCCCCATGCCCACG
>DASZVV010000213.1:0-12491 GCA_035546955.1 Bryobacteraceae bacterium | reverse complement strand
TCAACGCGCGAACTGCTGGCGCGGGCTGGCGGCGCGGCGGAGCGGGCAGGATTTGCCATCGTGCACGGCCACGATCACGGATTCACGACGAATCTGCCGCTGGCGGATTTGCTCGCCGCCGACGCGCTCATCGCCACGCATCACGATGGTGAGCCGCTTTCAGCTGATCATGGCGGTCCGGCGCGGCTGGTTGTGCCGCAGTTGTATGCGTGGAAAAGCGCGAAATGGATTTCGGGCATCGAGCTGGTGGATGAAGATCAGCCCGGGTTCTGGGAACGGAATGGATATCACATGCGGGGGGACCCGTGGCGGGAGGAGCGGCACAACTGGTGACGTAGAGTTCGGAACTGTGCGGCGTTCCCAGGTGTCTGTAGAATTAGGGCTGGGGTCGAGGACCCCGGCCTTTCTTTTTATGCGCAACCGACTACAGAGTTTTGCGATCGCAGTGATCTCCGGCGCGGCGATGCTGGGATCAGGGACGGCTCCGGCCGTCGCACAGGGACGCGGGGGCGGGGGCGGACGCGCGACTGCGACGTTTCCGGCGCAGCAGCGCGCGCCGGGCGATCCGGTGGAGATTGCGCACGGCAAGACGCTCTATGACGTGGATTGCCAGAAATGCCACGGCGCGGATCTGCGCGGCAATCTGGAGGGCGGCACGAGCCTGCTGCGCTCCGGGATCGCGCTCAGCGATCAGCACGGTGAATTGATTGCGCCGGTCATCGCAGGCTCGATGAAGGCTTCCGGCATGCCGGCAATCAATATGACGCCGGATGACGTGAAAGCGGTTGCGGAGTACATCCACAGCGTTCTGGCGACGGAGAAGACGCAGGGCTCACCGCCCGCGCCCGGTGTACCGGCGCCGAGTGCGCTCGTGGGTAACGCAGCCGCAGGCAAGATTTACTTCGATGCGCACTGCGCGTCCTGCCATTCGCCGACGGGCGATCTGCAGGGATTCGCCGACAAATATCCGGATGCGAAGGAAGCGCAGAACCGCTGGGTTTCCGGCGGCGGAGGCGGGCGCGGGCGGACCATCCCCGGCGCCGCGCCGGATGCGCGAACCGTGATGGTGACAGTGACCGAACCCTCCGGCGAAAAAGTGGAAGGGCCGCTCGTGCAACTGGACGATTTTCTGGTGAGCCTCACGATGCCGGACGGAACGATCCGGACGTTCAGCCGCAACGGCGACGTTCCGAAAGTGGAAGTGAAAGATCCGATGCAGGCGCATAAGAATCTGCTCGACACCCTGAAGAATAAAGATATGCATGACGTGACCGCTTATCTGGAGACCCTGAAATGACCGGACGCTGGCTGGCTGTTCCCATTCTTCTTTTGCCGGGATTGCTGATGGGGCAGGGGCATGGGCTCGATCCGGCGGACATTCTGAAGCCGCTCGGCGATTCGTGGCCGACATACAACGGCGACTATACGGGCAAGCGTTTCAGCTCACTCAAACAGGTGGACACGACGAACGTCATGCACCTGACGCTGGCGTGGTTTGCGCGATTTACCGCGGGCGCCGGCGGCGGACGGGGCGGCATGCGGACGAGCGTGGGCGGCGAAGGCACGGGGGATTTTCCGCCGGGCAATGCGACGATCAAAGCCACGCCGCTCGAGGTGGATGGAACGATCTACATCTCATCGCCGGATAATGCATGGGCAGTGGATGCACGCAGCGGCCGGGAGCTCTGGCATTACTTCTGGAAAACGCGCGGCGCAACGCACATCGGGAATCGCGGGATGGCGATGTGGCACGACTACGTTTATATGGAGACGCCGGACGATTATCTGGTGTGTCTGGAAGCGAAGACAGGCAAGGAGCGCTGGCACAAACAGATTGCGAATCTGGCGGAGCAGTATTTTTCGACACCGGCGCCGATCGTGGTGGGAAATCACGTGCTGACGGGGACGGGGAACGATATCGATTCGCCCGGATTTCTGGAATCGTTCGATCCGGAGACAGGCGATCTGCAGTGGAAGCATTACAATGTGCCGATGAATCCGGGCGATCCGGGGCTCGACACGTGGCCAAGCCTGGATGCGGCACGGCATGGCGGGGCGCAGGCGTGGAATCCCGGCGCTTACGATCCGGAAACGCATTTGTACATCTACGGCACGGGGAATCCGACACCGGCATACACGGTGGGCCGCGGGACCGGCGACAATCTGTTCACGTCTTCGACGATTGCAGTGAATGTCGACACCGGAAAGATGGCGTGGTATTTCCAGTCATCGCCGCATGACATGCATGACTGGGATTCGGCACAGACGCCGGTGCTGGTGGATGGCATGTTCAAGGGCAAGATGCGCAAGATGGCGATGACCGCGGCGCGCAATGGTTTCTTCTTCGTGGTGGACCGCGTAACGGGCGAACATCTGCTGACGTTGAAGTATGGTGAGGAGACGAACTGGGCGAAGGGGCTGAACAAGTTCGGCGGTCCGGAGCGGGATCCGGATGAGGATGCGTCGGTCGGCGGATCGCTGGTGTCGCCGAATTCCGATGGCACGATCAACTGGGAGCCGCCGGCGTACAACCCGATGACAGGACTTTTCTACACGGCGGAAATCAACGGCCATTCGATTTTCTATTTGACGGATCTGGATCCGCGCGGGTCGATGGGGCTGGGCGGACATGATGAAGTCGCGATGGGAACGACGGGTAATTATCTGACCGCGATCGATTACAGGACCGGGAAGGTTGCATGGCGGCATCGTTACCCCACGGGCGGCGGAGGCGGCGGCGGGATGCTGACGACCGCGGGCGGGCTGGTATTCGCGGGGGACGGCGATGGGAACATTGTGGCGCATGACGCGAAGACCGGGAATCCGCTGTGGCATTCGCGGGTGGGGAATGTGACGAATCCGGCGACGACGTTTATGCTCGATGGGCACCAGTATGTGACGGTGGCGACGGGCGATACACTGTGGGCGTTTGAGATGTACTGAGGGGCCTCAGGGGTACCCTGATACTCTGGAATTTCCCCTATGAGAGTACTCCTCAGCGTCACCGACAAGACCGGTGTTGCCGAGTTCGCGCGCGGGCTTCATTCGCTCGGCGCCGAGCTCATTTCCACCGGCGGCACTTCGAAGCTTCTGCGTGAATCCGGAATTCCGGTTCGCGATGTTTCAGACGTCACGGGATTTCCCGAGATGCTGGACGGGCGCGTGAAGACTATGCACCCGAAGATCACCGGCGCGATTCTCGCGATCCGGGAAAATGCCGGGCACATGGCGGCGCTGAAAGAGCACGGGATCGAACCGATCGATATTGTGGTGGTGAATCTTTATCAGTTCGAGAAGGTGGCGGAGCGCGAGGGCGTGACGACGCAGGAACTGATCGAGAACATCGATATCGGCGGGCCGACAATGATCCGGTCTGCGGCGAAGAATTGGCAGGATGTTGCGATTGTGACTTCCGCCAGTGACTACACGCCGATTCTGGAGGAGCTGCGGCAGTTCGGGAAGCTTTCGCGCGAGACGAAGTGGGCGCTCGCGGTGGATGCGTTTCGCGTGACGGCGGCATACGATCGCGCGATTGCGGCGAAGCTCTCGACGATCGGGAAGGAAGCGGAGCTGCTGCCCGCGACGCTCGATCTGCGGGTGCCGCGTCGCATGGCGCTGCGGTACGGGGAGAATCCGCATCAGCAGGCGGCGCTGTACTCGGATGGAACGGTGGGAATCGCGGGGTGCGAGCAGCTTCATGGGAAGGAACTCTCGTACAACAACCTGGTGGATCTCGATGCGTGCTGGCAACTGGTGATGGAGTTTGCGAATCCGGCCGCGGCGATTATCAAGCACACGAATCCCGCGGGCTGCGGTGAGAACGAATCGCTGGCGGAGGCGTACCGGCAGGCGCTCGCGTGCGATCCGGTGTCGGCGTTCGGCGGGGTGATCGGGCTGAACCGCGAAGTGGATGAAGAGACGGCCGGCGAAGTAGCCAAGCTGTTCGTGGAAGCGATTGCCGCTCCGTCGTTCTCCGGGAAAGCGCTCGCGATACTCAAGGCGAAGAAGAATCTGCGGCTGGTGAAGGTGACCCCGGTGGTGGATCCGCTGGTGGTGAAGAGTATCTCGGGCGGATTTCTCGCGCAGACGAACGACACACCTGGTTTCGATCGCGCAAGCTGCGTGGTGAAAACGAAGCGTGAGCCGACTGAGGAAGAATGGAAGGCGCTCGAGTTTGCGTGGAAGGTGGTGAAGCACGTGAAATCGAACGCGATTGTTTACTCGCGTGCGGGGCAGACGGTGGCTGTGGGGGCGGGGCAGATGAGCCGCGTGGATTCGGTGAACATTGCGGCGATCAAAGCGCATCTGCCGCTGACGGGCAGCGTGGTCGGTTCGGACGCGTTCTTCCCATTCCCGGACGGGCTCGAAAAGGCCGTGGAGCATGGGGCGACCGCGTTCATCCAGCCCGGCGGTTCGGTGAATGACGGCGACGTTATAGCCGCGGCGGATAAACTGGGCGTGGCGATGGTGTTTACCGGAGTCAGACACTTCCGGCACTAACCACTCTCCGATAAACGCTGAACAGCAGTTAACCTCGTTTAATCTGTTTTTTCGCGTCGAAGCGAGACATACTAAGAGCCTCTGGGTTAAGCATTCTGTAGTGGAGGGACCCGTTGCTCCGAAAGTCAGTGTTTCGTAAGGCGATTCTGCCCGCCGCCGCGGTCGTGGGAATTGCCGGGTTCGGCCTGCTGCTGCGCGCTCAGAGTTCGGGGAGTGCCGATCAGGAGTTGAGCGTTGTCGACTCGATCTGCACGTTTTTCGGGGCCGATCACGCTAAGTTCGAGGTGAACGAAGCAGTGCTCGACCCTTCGATGCGCCGCCTTCCCCACCGGAGCCCGAACGCCGTGCATCTGGCAGCGCTAACGGCGGCGGTTGCCAGCGATATGCCAGGCGTGCCGGGCGGCACGCGAACCGGGGGCGCGATTTCCGAAGGCCAGCTCGGCATGATCGATCAGTATCTTTTCAGCGCCATGCAGGACGCGGGGGTACAGCCGGCCGCCACAACGACCGATTGGGAGTTCATCCGCCGCGCCACGCTGGATCTGACGGGCCGGATTCCGGTGCCGGCGCGGGTGCTCAGCTTTGTGGCGGATACGAATCCGGCCAAGCGCGCGGCGCTGGTAGATGAGCTGATCGCGAGTCCCGAATGGGTGGATAAGTGGACGATGTACTTCGGCGACCTGCTGAAGAACAATTCCTCGAATTCGCAGATCCGGCGCTATCGGGACGGCGTGGAGGCGTTCTACACGTACATCAAGTCGTCGCTTGCGGCGAATAAGCCGTACGACCAGATGACGCGCGAGCTGATTACTGCTGCGGGAACGAATAGTTATACAACCGGGGAGATCAATTACAACGTCGGCGGCGTGGTGACCGGCGGCCCGATTCAGGATATTTTCGATCAGCAGACTGCAAACATAGTCGATACGTTCCTCGGGATCGCTCACCAGAATTGCCTGCTTTGCCATAACGGCGCGGGGCATCTGACGACACTGAGCCTCTGGGGCGGCCAACAGACGCGGGTGGGCGGATGGGGCATGGCGGCGTTTCTCTCGCACACCTATGTATCGTCGACCGCGATCACGGTTGGGAGCGCGAACCAGAAATACTGGACGGTTACTGACAACTCGCCGAAGGCGGATGGGGTTTACCGGCTGAACACGACGACGGGAAACCGGCCGCCCCGCCAGCCGATCGGCACGGTGACGAGCATTCCACCTTCATATATCTTTACCGGCGAGGCGCCGAAGGCCGGAGAGAATTACCGGGCGGCGTTCGCGCGGATGATTACCGCCGATCCGCAGTTTGCACGCGCCGCGGTCAATTACCTGTGGGCGTACTTTTTTGGTGTGGGGCTGGTGGATCCGCCGGACACGTTCGATCCGCTGCGTCTCGATCCGGATAATCCGCCGCCGGCGCCGTGGACGCTGCAGCCTTCGAATCCGCGGCTGCTGAATGCGCTCACCCAGAGTTTTATCGATCATAAATACGATCTGCAATGGCTGATGCGCGAGATCGTGAACTCGCAGGCTTATCAGCTTTCCTCGCGCTACGACGGCGCATGGAACGATTCGTGGTATTCGCTCTACGCGCGCAAGATGGTGCGGCGGCTGTGGGGCGAAGAGATCCACGACGCGATTGCGATTTCGAGCAATAACGTGCCGGCTTACAATCTGACGACCTACGGCACAATCGATTACGCGATGCAGTTTCCCGAGCCGCTTTCGCTGCCGGATGGCGCGAGCGGGAACATCACGGGATTCCTCGATGCGTTTCTGCGCGGCAATCGCGACGATCAGCCGCGGAGCGAAGAGGGCTCGATTCTGCAGGCCCTGGGATTGATGAACAATTCGTTCGTGGTGAACCGGACGAGCCCGGCTTCGCCTGCGACAGGGCTGCTCGCGACCAGTCTCAAACTGACGAATGCGCAACTGGTGAACACGCTGTTTCTGGCGGTGCTCTCGCGATATCCGACGCAGCAGGAAATGAATATAGCGCTCGCGAATCTGGCGAACGCGTCGACGCGGAACAGCGAAGCGCAGAATCTGCTGTGGTCGCTCTATAACAAAGTGGATTTTGTTTTCAATTACTGAGGGCTCTATGACGACGGAACAGGAAAAATTCAATCGCTTCGTCACGAAGTACCCTCATCCGCACCAGACGTATTTCAATCGTCCGCATCTCTCGCGACGCGGATTCTTTGAACTGGTGGGCGCGGGCGTGGCGGGTTCGTTTTTGACGGTGAAGACGGCGAAGGGGTGCACGGTTCAGACGTCGCAGAACGTGACCACGCAGAATAAGGCGAAGAACGTCATCTTCATCCTGCTGGCGGGCGCACCGAGCCATACGGACACGTTCGATCTGAAGGTGCTGAACGGGACCACTCCGGCGGCTTTCACGCCCACGATGGTGAACGGCACGAACTGGCCGACGGGGATTCTGCCGCGCCTCGGCGGGCACCTGGGCGATATGGCGATTGTGCGGTCAATGAACGCCTGGGCACTGGTGCACAGCCTGGCGCAGGAATGGACGCAGATTGGGCGGAATCCGGCGGCGGCGCTCGGGAATATTGCGCCCAATATCGGGAGCGTTGTGGCCATAGAAACCGCGGCGCAGCGCACAAGCTCGATGGTGTTTCCGTCGTTCCTGGCGCTGAATTCGGCCACATCGGTGGGCAACGGCTATCTGCCCGCATCATATGCGCCGTTCCGGATTGTGCCTTCCTCGGGCGGACTGCCGAATACAACGAACTCGCTGGGTCAGGCACGCTACGGCGATCTGTGGAGCCGGATGCACACGCTGGATAATCCGCTGCGCATCAATTCGCCGCTCGGTACCCCGGTTCAGGATTACGACGAGTTTTACAACTCTGCGAATGAGCTGATGTACAACTCGGCGGTGCAGACGGCGTTCGGCTATACGGCGGCGGACAGCCAGCGCTACGGGAATACGAGCTTCGGCAATGCGTGTCTGGTGGCGAAACAGGCGCTCGCGGCGAACCAGGGTACACGGTTTGTCCAGATCACGCTCGGCGGCTGGGACATGCATCAGGATATTTACGGAGCGTCGAACCCCAAGGGCACGAACCTTTTCACGCTGTGCCCGACGCTGGATAACGGAGTGGGCGCTCTGCTCGACGATCTGCAGTCGAGCGGGCCGATCGATGAGACGCTGGTGGTGATGGCGGGCGAATTCGGCCGCAGTGTAGGGCCGGTGACCCCGGCCGGCGGACGCGACCACCTGATCCAGCAATCGGTGATTTTCGCGGGCGCGGGTGTGCATGGCGGAAAAATTATTGGCGCGACGAACGCGAGTGGATCCGACACAGTGGACTTCGGATGGAGCCGCCAGCGCTACGTGAAACCGGAAGATGTGGAGGCGACGATTTACTCCGCGATGGGAATTAACTGGACGACGGTTCGCTGCGACGATCCCTTCATGCGTGGATTCGAATATGTGCCGTTCTCCGAAGAAAACCTCTATGGCCCGATTGACGAGCTTTGGAGTTAGCGCCGGGCTGCTGCTGATCGCCGCGACACTGAACGCACAAACGCTGAGCAATGCATCGCTGACGGGGCGGTATTTTGTCCGGCACGTGCAGATCACGCGAAGCGCAAGCGGGACAGTGAGCGATTCGCGCAGTATCCAGGGCGCGATCACGTTCAGCGGCAGCGGCTCTTATGGATTCATCGGCGAGCAGATCATTGGGAGCGGATCGGCGGCTCCGCTGACGGTGAGTGGGACGTATTCGGTGAACGCGGCGGGCGTGGTTACGCTGAGCAATCCGCAGAACAGCGCACTTTCGGTCAACGCGCGATACGGCGCGGAAGCGGTGATCGGGGCTTCCACGGAGTCCACAGACAATACGTTCGATCTTTTCGTTGCAATTCCGTCGAATGCGGCGCAAGCGAATGCGGCGTTGAACGGCACGTACTACGCGGCTGATTTCGAGCTTTCGCCGCTCAGCGATTCGCTGGTGACGCTTTCAATGAACGGTGCGGGGAGCGTGACGGCGGTGTCGGCAACCGGGCACTCCACCAGCATTTATAGCGAGACCGGAACCGGCGGCAATTACAGTGTTTCGGGAAGCGGCACACTTGCGCTGACAGGCCTGACGCTGGTGACGGGATCGCCGCGCGTGCTGGCTGTGTCGGATTCCGGGAACGTTTTTGTTGCGGCGTCGCATAATGCGCACGACATCCTGATCGGGGTGAAAGCGGCTGCTTCGGGGATTCTGGCGCCGGCGCTTTGGACTGCGGGATTGCGGCTCGATTCGGGAGGCGTGACCGAAGATTTCGCCGGGGCGGCCGCGCCGATCAACACGACGTACATCACGGCGACCGAGCGGCTTCACGAAACCGGCGCGATTCTGAATACGACGGAATCGAACAGCTATACGGAGGCGGCGGACGGCAGCGGTTCATGGGGGCCGTCGAAGATCGGCGTGGGGAGCGGCGGCAATCTGATGGTGAGCGCGAGTGGGAGTGCCACGGAAGACCCGACCGGTTATCAGATTTCGTTCTCGGTGGCCAGCCCGGTGCTGTCGGGATCGTCGGTTTTCATCAACCCCCGCGGTGTCGTGAACGCGGCGAGTTCCGCTCCCGGCGTGGATGCGATCTCGCCGGGCGAATTCGTTGCGATCTATGGCTCGGGACTGGCGGGAACGACGACTAGCGCGCTGCCGCCTTATCCGATGTCGGTTGGGAACGTGAGCGTCACAATTGGGGGGATTCAGGCGCCGATCTATTTCGTCAGCGCGGGGCAGATCGACTGCCTGGTTCCGTATGGGGTAAGCGGCTCCTCTGCGGCGGTGGTGGTGAATAATAACGGGACGCTGTCGAATAGTGTGAGTGTGCCGCTTGCGAAGACGTCGCCTGGAATTTTTTCGTTAGATGCGTCCGGTACGGGCGACGGAGCGTTGCTGCATCTCGACAGCAGCGTGATCAGCGCGGCGAATCCGGCGACGAAGGGCGAGGTAGTAGAGATTTACCTTACCGGCCTTGGAGCGCTGACCACGCCGATTGCGGACGGCCATGGCGCGACGGCAGCGGATTTCGCCCCGACGCCGATTTCGATTTATGTCGGCGGCGTGCAGGTTGCGGCGCAGGACGTCCTGTATTGGGGTGTTTCAAGCCTGCCGGGGCTCTATCAGATCAACTTCCGGGTGCCTGCGAATTTGACGGTGACGGGGGAATTGCCGCTGGCGATTCTGACGCCGGATGCATTCCACGACCAGGTGAATATCGCGGTGCAGTGAACCGACGTTTTTCGGTAATATCGCTTACTTCCGCGCTCCGGATGAATGGTTTGGGCTCGATTCGTCGGACAAATTTCGTGTTATGCTTCGGGCCTATGTTTCGCGCTCGGCGATTTGGGGTTGGGGTCTGCCTGGTGCTGATGGCGGGCATCCTGCTCGCGCAGCAAGCGCGGCCAAAGTTCGAGGTGGCATCAATCAAGCCCGTTCAGTCTGAGGCTCACAACGGTGCGGTAGTCATGCGCGAATTCTCGAAGGGGAGGGTCAGCGTGGAGGCCGTTCCCTACACGCTGATCGAGGAATCATTTGGCGTCAGGAACGATCAGATGGCGGGCGGGCCGGAGTGGATTCACACCGACTATTACGCCGTTACGGCGAAGGCCGACCATCCTGCCGGCGCCTCCGAGATGTGGCTCATGATGGAAACGCTGCTCGAAAACAGATTCCATCTGAAGACGCATCGCGAAAAGCGGCAGATGCCGGTCTACAAACTTTCGTTGGCGAACGGAGGGCTGAAGGTCAGGGAACGCCCCTGCGCGTCATGGGCGGAACGGACTCCCTCGCCACCGCCCGCGGGCGGAGCAACATTTGCGCTTCCCTGCGGAAGACTTATCGCCTACATGATCGACAGGGGGGCGGGCTCGGAATTTGTCGGCGGAAAGATCCCGATGTCCTCCCTGGCGGAGTTTCTGACGAGGCAATTGAGGCATCCAGTTCTGGATGAGACGGGATATAAGGGAACATTTGATATTGACGTGAAGGTCTCGAACGATGAAATATGGGGCCGCGTGTCGACTGATCCCGATCCTTCCGGATTGCCGACTGTCTCGGGGGCGATGCGGGAACTGGGAATCAGGCTGGAGTTGGTTAAGGGTCCGGTCGAGATGCTCGTGATCGATTCGATCAGCAGGCCGGATCGGAACTGAGAACGGCACTTAACGCGACTGAAGACGCGTACCCGGTTACCGGCCTAATTCGATGCCGTACTTCTTCAGTTCTTCGGCGTAATACTTCTTCTGCAGGATGTCGAACTCTTCGCTGCCTTCGGGGATATCGCGCTTCACGGAACGAACTTTGTCGCGCGAGGCGCGGTCGGCTTTTTCTTCCACCTGCAGGATTTCGGTGAAGGCCTTCACGATATCAAGCCGGACGTCATTCTGATCCTTTTTCAGTCGAAGGTCGCGCGATTTGCGGAGCAGCGCCACCAGCTTGTGCGAAATATCGGTGATCTTATCGCGTGAAAGCTTCATGCTGTCGCCAGTGTCACGGCCCGACGCGCGCACGATTTTCTTTTTCTGAATCAGGGTGTTCTTGATCTTGCGGAACATGTCCTGATAGCTGATGCCCTCTTTGCGCATGTAATCGCTGTAGTCTTCCAGCAGATCGCGCACTTCGTCGTTGAGACGGTCTTCGGCAGCCATCTCGTCGTTGATGAGGTTATCGACAATTTCAGCGACGCGCGCGGGCTGGTGCGTGTCGATGGACGTACCGCTGATTCGCTGTACGATTTGACGCGAGAGATAAGTGACGAATTCCCTGGGCAGCAGCATTGTCTGGAAAAAACGTTACGGAGGAGGTCAAAGCCAGTGTATCATCGTGAGTTATTTCGACTTCCGCCCCATCCCAGGAAGCCCGCTGGTTGCCGGCTTTTTCGATGCTGCTGGTCTCGCTGCTCAGTTATGTGGATCGCAATGCGCTTGCGATCCTCGCTCCGACGATTCTCAGCGAAACTCACATTTCGGCCGAGCAATACGGGATTATTATTGCGTGCTTTTCGTACGCCTACATGCTGGGGAATCCGGTGTGGGGGTGGCTGCTCGACCGCATGGGCGTGCGGCGCGGGATGAATCTGGCGGTGGGGCTATGGACGGTGGCCTCCGCGGCGCATGCATGGGCGACGGGGTTCTGGAGCTTTTCGATTGCGCGATTTGCGCTGGGGGCGGGGGAGGGCGCCACGTTCCCTGGCGGCTTGCGGACGGTGGCGCAGACGCTGCCGCCTTCGAAGCGCGGCAAAGGACTGGCGGTGGCTTACAGCGGCGGGTCGCTGGGGGCGATGATTGCGCCGCTGATTGTGACGCCGATTGCGCTTTGGTGGGGCTGGCACGGCGTATTCCTCGCGACCGGCGCGTTCGGGGCGACATGGCTGCTGCTTTGGCGGAGGATCGGGGCCGGCGTCGATCGGGGAGTCGAGTTTTCAAAGGAGCGGCTGCCTTGGGCGAGTCCGCAATTGTGGGCGTACATCGCGCTGTATGGCGTGGGCGCGCTGCCGCTGGCGTTCATCCTTTATGATTCGCCGTTATATCTGCATGCGCGATTCGGATGGAGCCAGGCGATTTTGGGGAAGGTTTTGTGGATACCGCCTTCGGCGTGGGAAGTGGGGTATTTCGCGTGGGGCGCGATTCTGGATCGGACCGGGCCACGTTATCGCGGGCTGACGATGGCCGCGGTGGCCACGGGGCTGCCGCTGTTCTTCGCGCATTCGCTGCCGAGCGGGGCGGCCGTGCTGATCGCGATGTGGCTGGAAATGTTTTCGTGCGCGGGGCTGGTGGTGCTGGCGGTGGCGTATGTCACGGGCGTGTTTGCATCGAGCCAGGCGGGATTACTGGCGGGGCTGGGGGCTGGGAGTTGGGGTGCGGTGGTGGCGCTGATGATGCCGCTGTTTGGGCGGATGTTCGATCGCGCGGAATACGCGTTGTCGTTTCAGATTGCGGCGGTGTTTCCGCTGGCGGGCTATCTG
>DASZVV010000212.1:0-5543 GCA_035546955.1 Bryobacteraceae bacterium | reverse complement strand
AAACAACTAAACCAACCTGTCCGAAATACTCGGCTGAGTGCCTTGCCGGAGCGTCACGCCGCGCCCAGCGAGGACTTCATGAGAGCGCTTGCCGCATGGCAGCGTATGAAAACGCACTCGCCCGCAGGTCCGAATCCCCGGAGCACAGGCGCACCTTCCGCTGTCCGCACCTGACAATCGTCGAAACCCATCACCCTCCGCGTTCGCCTAAACTGGTAGCAGGGATGAGGGTTACGATTTGTTTGCTGGTTTTGGCAGCCTTGGCGTCTGCGTCCCCGGACGCAGTGAATCGCGCCGAAGCACTCTACCATCGGACTGAATATCAGAATTCACTAAAGATCCTTTCGCAGGATCGCGCCCCGGATTTCGAGACGTGGCTGCTGACCGGCAAGAATTACTTCATGCTGGGCGATTTCAAAAAGGCCACGGATCTTTTCGAAAAATGTGTGGCGCTCGACGCCAACAGTTCCGAGGCGCAGTTGTGGCTGGGGCGTTCCTGGGGACGGCGCGCCGAGAACAGTTCACTGATGGCGGTCGTCTACGCGAAGAAGGCTCACCAGGCCTTCGAAAAATCCGTCGCGCTCGATCCTAACAACAACGAGGCCAGGAATGATCTCTTCGACTATTACCTGAACGCGCCGGCGTTTCTTGGCGGAGGCGTCGACAAGGCGGAAGCACTCGCCCGCGGGATTGCGGGGAACCGTCCGGTGGAGCACGAATTTGAACAGGCCCAGATTGCGGAAAAGCGCAACGACCTGAAAAGCGCGGAAGAGCACCTCCGCCGCGCCATGGAACTCGCTCCGCGAGACGCGGGCCGTATCATGGACCTTGCGCGCTTTCTCGCCAAACACGGCCGGTTCACGGAAAGCGACGAACTATTTGAAAGGGCGCGTAAGGCGCAGCCGGACCGGCCGGGCGTGAATTTCGCGGAAGCCAAAGCGGCGATTGACAACCACCGAAATCTGGACCGCGCACGCACGCTGCTGCGCTCTTACGTCCAGTCGGACCTGACGCCGGACGATCCTTCCCGCCAGGAAGCGGAGAAACTGCTCAAGCGGGCTGGCGGATGACGCCAGCAAAAGCCCGGCAGCAGCCTACCGCGGCCAAAACGGTGGGGGTACTGCTTCTCTTTCTCGGCCTCAAAGCCGGTGGAAATTCGTTTATGGCGTGGGGAATGAAGCACGTGCCGGAGCGCGTGTCGGTGAATCCCGCCCTTTACCTCCACGCGATGGCAAATCCGTTTGTCGCTCTCGGCGTCTTCGCGCTCGCTCTCTCGCTCCTGACCCGCATGGCGCTGTTCAGTCTTGCGGATCTGAGTTTCGTGCTGCCGGTGACCGCAATCGGCTATGTCTTTGCGGTTCTGATCGGGAAAGTCTTTCTCTCGGAAAGCGTCAGCGGCCAACGATGGGCAGGGACGCTCCTGATCTTTCTCGGCGCGGTGCTGGTGAGCACCACCAGGCGTAATACAACAGACGGTGGGGACAGCGCCGCATGAGATGGCTGCTGGTCCTCCTCATCGTGTCCGCCACGGTGATCGCAGATCTTCTGCAAAGCTTCGAGATGAAACGCGCCGGCGAGCAATCGGTGAGCGCGAAAGGCCTGGCACGGCTGCTGCAGACTATCGCTCAGCGGAAACTGCTCATCCTCGGTGTGCTGTGTAACGCGGTGTCGTTCTTCGGCTTCATGGCGCTCGTGCAACGCGAGCCGCTGAGCTTCGCGGTGCCGGCCTCCTCCGCCAGCTTCGTGCTGGAGACGCTGCTTGCGAAATTCATCCTGCATGAAAAAATCAGCGCGCGCCGCGCCGCGGGAACCGCGATTGTGCTGGTGGGAGTTGTGCTGGTCGGCGGCTAATCGCCCGCGCCCACCGGAACTCCAACGGGCTCCGCCGGAACCAGGCTGCCGCCTTCGCGAATGAAATAATCCACACCGCGCCAGCGAATCGTATTGCGTCCGAAGCTCGCGACCCAGATCCCAAACGCGACCGCATCCCAGATCGGAATCAGCGGCAGTTCCTTCCACAACCTCTGCTGGCCCAGACCTCGAATACCAATCATCCATCCCATTCCGAGCCGCAAAGCCAGATACACACCGATAAAAGCCGCACCCAACGCGAGCGAAGGACTGATGAGCAGCGCCAGCAGCGCGAGCGGCAACCCCTGCGTGAACGCGAGCCCGAAATGTCCCCAGGCGCGCATGTGGCGCATCACCACCATCCAGCGCAGCCGCTTGTGCAGCAGATCGCTGAAGGAGCCGTAGTCGCAGACGGTTTCAATCGCGTAACGCAGCAGCACCACTTCATGACCCTTTTCCGCGATGAAGCGTCCCACCAGCAGGTCGTCCGCCGGGCGATTTTCCAGAACCGCGTAACCGCCAAATTCCGCCAGCCGCTCACGAGTGGTCGCGATGGTGGGCCCGAGGGCGAATTTGATTCCTTCGAGTTGCCAGTCCACCAGACAGCCCGCATAGAAATCGGACATCATGCCGATCGTCTGAATACGATCCGTGAACGTGGCAATTTCCGTCGGAACATAAATGCAGGTGGTTGCGCCGACTTTCGGATTGCGCAGCGGGGCGATCACTTCGCGGAGGTAATCCGGCCGCACCCGAACGTCGCTGTCGCTGATCACCACGTGCTCGTACTTCGCTTCGCTCACCAGGCGCGAAAGCTTCGCCGTTTTGTCATTCGTGGCGACCCGCCCCGAACCATGCAGCACGCGAATATCGCGATCCGGAAAAGCGGACATCAGCCGATCGAGAAGGGAAAGCACTGAGCGATCGTCCGCATCCACACAAAACAGGATTTCGTACTTCGGATAATCGAGCCGGCAAAAGCTGACGAGATTCTCCCAGGCATCGGGATCGACGCCGCGAATTGGTTTCAGGATGCTGATCGGTGGAATGAAAGAAGGGTCTGAGCGAGCTTCCGGCTGCCGAAAATAACGCCAGGAACTGTAAAGCGCGATCAAATAGTAGATGAACGGAATCGCGGCAATTGCGAGAAATATCCCGCGTCCTGAAAACATATCTTCCCAGTCTAAAGAACGCGGAAATGCCTTGTCCGGTTACGATTTGAGTGATTGTTCTGTTTAGTACATCCAGCGTATTGCTTTCATAAATTGCTATAAATAATACGTAAATTATAATTACGCTTGTTTACTCAGGAACCCGAATATTCCGCAGAATAATTAGGTGATCTTAATCTCAGAGGCTGGTGAGTCTGTCACTCGCCCGCGAGCAGCGGATGGTTCGTCAGCAGCAGTTTTCCGCCACTGCTTTTGACAATGATCAGTGATTTCGGGTCAACAAGCGGCTGTATCCGCTCTTCACTTTCGGCGCTGATCACAAGGTAGCTGCGCTCCGGAGCGTTCCACAATGCTTTCCATTGAGCGTCATCGATGAAAACGTTGGGTGCGCCCGGCGCATAGGAGCCGTACACAAGATTGTTGAAGCGTCCGTTCAATAACAGCGCACTGCGATTTGTGTAGAAGAAAACGGACGAGAATTCGTAGTAGTGATGATCGATGATGAGCCGCCCCGGCGGCGCCTTTTCGAGCGCCTCCGCCAGCGGCCGCGAAGAAAGGTACGGATTGAACGCCGCCATCGCCACGCGTGCCGCCCGGAAAAAGAGAATCGACATGACGGCGATCGCAAAAAACGCCCGTCGCCCCGTCGCGCGCACCGTGCCGGCCGCCCCCACGATGAACGCCGCGGCAGCCATCAGAAGCGGGAGCCGCAGATAGGCGAACGATGCGATCGTCAGATCCTCCATGTGCCCGAGTGAAAGCTTGTATGCGCCCGGATTTGCCGTCAGCGCCTGCGAGATATCGCCGGGAGTCGGCAGATTGCGTGAGAGCGCCCAAAGCGTGATCACCGCCGCGCCCGCCACCACAAAAACGCCGCAGAGAACGCGTGTTCCGTAGCGAATTGCCTTGCCACCCGCCGCCATCGCCGAGCCGAGCAGCAAGGCGAGCGCCGGATAGCAGGGCATCGAATAGTACTCCTGCGTCGTGGAGAAAGTGAAGAACACCAGCAGGAACCCGGTCCAGCACAACGCGAGCAGGCGCGCTCTCCCGGCGCGGTCCGTGGGCCGGAAATTCAGCTTCACGATCGCCGGAAGATAGACGCTCCACGGAAACAGCCACAGCAGGTGAAACAGCCAGAAGTAAAGACGCGGTACGGTGTCGTAATCCCGCGGATACCGCATGTTCAGAAACCGCAGCAACTGTTCGTTGATGAAGTAGAACCAGAGGAAGCCGTGGTATTCCCCTGGAGCGCTTCGCATGGTGAATTCGAAATAAGGCGGATTGCGCAGCGTGGCGAGCACATGCCACGGCGCCGAAATCAAAAGCGCGACACCGAGTCCGCTCCAGACGTGCAGCGACTTCCAGACGCGCCGGTCCCGGAACTGGTGAGTGATCCAGAGATAGATCAGCGCCGCTGCTACCGGGAACACCACCCCGATCAGACTTTTCAGCAGCAGGCTGATCCCGATACTTGCCCACATGAGGAAGGCCCACCATCGCGGGTGGCGCTCCTCCGTATCGATCGCGCGCAGAAAAGCCCACATGCTGAGCGCGATGCTGCCCGTCAGCATGACGTCCGGAATCAAAATCCGGGTGAAGAGCCAGAGTCCGAAACAGGTGGCAATACAAAGGCCCGCATAGAGTGCGGCGCGGCGGCCGAATGCCCACATCGCGAAAGCCGTCGTGAGCCACGTGAGAAACAGGGCGGCCAGCACCACGGGAATGCGCGCCACTACATCGGTCGCCCCGAACAGCCGGTAGCAGCCGGCGATCATCCAGTAGATCAGCGGTGACTTCTCCAGATAGATCACACCATCCAGGCGCGCCGTCACCCAATCGCCCGAGCTCAGCATGTTGCGCGCGATCTGGGCCTGCACCGCGTCCACATCGTCCATCAAAGAGGGCGGTGAAACCATGCAGGCAGCGTAGATCGCCGCCGCCACCAGCAGCACGATCAGGTAAATCCTGAGATTCGACCCGCGCTCCGTGGCGTCAGGCGTATCCAAATGACAAATCCCCCATGTCCCCGGTTTCTTACAAAAAGCGCAATTTCTAATCTAGCGCCTGGGTACCTGCCGGGTGGAGAATAAAGGGCATGGACCTGCGCGGTGCCGCCGTCGTCGGGCTTGCGGCCCTTCTGCTGCTGGCTCCGCGACCCTGCCGGGCGCAGTCCGTGTCGCCCTCGGATCTGGCACAGGGGAAGATTCTCGTGTCGCCCCGCGATTCACCCGATCCTCACTTCGCCAACAGCGTGATCCTCCTCGCCCGCTTCAGCCATACCGGCGCGCTTGGTCTGATGCTGCAATACAAGAGCGATCTCAATCTGAACAAAATCCCCGATCTGAAGGCCGTGCGCAAGCGTGAGGACCCGGTCTTCATCGGCGGCCCTGTGGAACTACCCACCGTGCTTATGCTCGAACGGGCCGACACAGAACCTCCCAATGCGCTCCTCGTCACGGAGAAGCTCTATCTTCTGGCCGCTGAGCCCGCTATTGTCAGTGCACTTTCGGATAAACCCGC
>DASZVV010000211.1:0-8354 GCA_035546955.1 Bryobacteraceae bacterium | reverse complement strand
TCTCGAATTTCGATCCGGCGGCCTACTCCGCCTCTACGGCCGCGAAGATCGATCCGGCATCCGGCAACATCATCGCCAGTTCAGTAACTCTGCCTTACATGGACGGCATCATCATCGCCGGGAAGAATTCCCCGTTTGGATCGAAGATCGCGCCGGACGACTGGAACAACTTCGGGCCGCGCGTGGGCATCGCCTGGGATCCGGTTGGAGACGGAAAGACCTCCATACGCGTCGGCTACGGTATTTTCTATGACGCGACGAATATGGGACTCTACGAAAGCACAATCTTCCGGAATCCGCCTTTCGTTCAGAGCGTGACTTACAGCAACGCGCCATTCGATAACATTACGAGCGGTACGCCGCCCGGTACCGTCTCGACGGTCTTCGCGCGCGCCACCCAATTGCCGAATCGCACCCCTTACATGCAGGACTGGACCTTCAGCCTGCAGCGCCAGCTTCCGCTCGGTGTGGTGCTGGAGGCAACATACTCCGGATCGAAGGGCACGCACCTCATTGGGATCGTGGACATCGATCAGGCGTATCCGGGCGCGGCGCTGGCTGCAGGGCTGCACGCCGCGGGAACGAATACGATCTTCACGACAACGGACGATCCACGCATCAACGCGGTGCGCCCCTACCTGGGTTATAACGCGATCAACGCGATTGAGTCCGCATTCGATTCGAATTACCACTCGCTGCAGACAAACGTCCGCCGCCAGTTCCGGAGCGCGGGAGAGGTTTCGTTCGCCTTCACGTGGTCGAAATACCTGACCGACTCCGGTTCCGACAGCGGCAACGCGCCCCAGAATAGCTACAACTGGCATGAAGGCGAATACGGACCTTCTCCGCTTGACCGGAAATTCGTTGTCTCGGCGGATTACGTATACACCATACCGGCTTTCTCAAAATCGCGCGGTCCGGTCGCCTACGTCCTGAAGGATTGGCAGTTGAACGGAATTCTGAGCTTCTATACCGGGGAGCCTTTCACCGTCACCACATCGAGCGTCGATCCCGCCGGTCTGGGGCTGCTGGGGAACAGCGCCGCAAGCTCGCGCCCGGATATGATCTGCGATCCCAACGCGAACGCACCGCGGAACACGGCGGAGTGGTTCAATACATCCTGTTTCGTTCCCACCCCGCAGGGGGCAGTTCGCCCGGGCAATGCCGGACGCGGCGTAGTTCGCGGTCCCGGCTTCGCGAACTGGGATTTTGCTCTTGTGAAGAGCCTGCCGGTTCGGGAGAAATACCAGTTCGAGCTGCGAGGTGAGGCGCTGAACATCCTCAATCACGCCGATCCCAACGGCTTCGGCAGCACAAACAACACCAGCACCCTGTTCGGCCAGATCACGACCTTCCGCGAGCCGCGCCGCATCCAGCTCGCGCTGAAGTTCGTTTTTTAGGGCACGCGATAAAATATCGATGTGAAGCTATTTTTGACGACACTGGCCTGCGCGGCCCTGCTCGGCGCGCAGCAGCCGGTTTCGCCGGTTGCCCCTTCTACTGTTCCCGCGGCAAAAGTCGATCCCAACACGGTAGTTCTGACAATCGGAGACCGCCACATCACGGCGGCGGAATACGAGCAGATTGTGAAGTCCATTGTGCCTGCGCAGATGCAGCCGCTCGCGCTGGGCCCTGCCAAACGCGCCTATGCTCAGAAGATCGTGGAGTTGCTGGTGCTCTCGGACGAGGCGCAAAGGCAGAAGCTCGATCAGAAGCCGCCCACCAGCGATCAGCTGGACCTGCAGCGGCGCACCACACTTTCGGTTCACGAGTACCAGAAAATTCATAGCGATATCCCGGTCACCGACGCGCAGATCCAGGCGTATTACGACGCCAATCAGGCGCAATACACGACCATTCGCGCCCGCCATATTCTAATTCGCGTGAAGGGTTCCATCACTCCCGCAAAGCCCGGCAAGCCGGAGCTCACCGATGCGGATGCCATCGCGAAGGCAAAAGCCGTTCGCCAACGAATTCTCGCGGGAGAGGATTTCGCGAAAGTGGCGAAGGAAGAATCGGATGACTCCTCCGCCGATAAAGGCGGCGAGCTCGGCGAGATCGCACGCGGCCGCACAGTCCCGCAGTTCGAGACTGCAGCCTTTGCGCTGAAACCGGACGAACTCAGCGAGCCGGTGCGGACACCGTTCGGCTATCACATCATTCAGGTGGAGTCGCGCACGGTGAAACCTCTGGCGGATGTGAAGGAAGATATTCTGACCCGGCTTCGTCAGCAGGCAGGGCCTGCAATCGTGGAAGAAATGGTGGCGAAGAGCGGGTATCACCTCGATGAGAAATTCTTCGGGGCTGAGCCAGCCGCGCCCGCACCGGCGAAACCTGCGACGCCTCCTGCGCCCGCGCCCGCACCGGCAACACCGCCGAAATAGACTGGAAGGCGGTCCGGCGAAAGGAGAAATATGGCGCACGAAGAATCCGGTGGAATTTCGAGACGAGCAGTGCTGGCGGGCGCGGGCCTGCTGGCGGCATCGGCGGCGCGGTCCACAGCTGCGCCGGCGGGCAAGCTGAAGGTCGCGATTTTCTCGAAACACCTGCAATTCGTCAAAGGCGACGAACTCCCCCGCCTCGCCGCCGAGATCGGCTTTGACGCCATCGATATCACGGTGCGCAAAGGCGGCCATGTGGAGCCCGACCGCGTGCGCCAGGAGTTGCCCGGCGTCGTCGCTTCCATCCGCAAACACGGCCTCGAAGTCCCGATGATCACGACCGACATCGTGGACACTACCACGCCTTACACGGAAGACATCCTGCGCACCATGGCGGATCTCGGCATCCGCCATTACCGCTGGAATAATTTCCGCTACGTCGATGACAAACCGATCATCGCCCAGTTGAACGCGCTGCGGCCCGCCGTAGCGAAACTGGCCGAACTCAATAAGAAGTATCAGGTGGGCGCGATGTATCACACGCACTCGGGGGTTGACCTGGTGGGTGCGTCCTTCTGGGATCTCCACATCCTGATGGATGGCATGGACCCGAACGCGGTGGGCGTCAATTTCGACATCGGGCACGCCACCGTGGAAGGCGGGCTCGGCGGCTGGATCAACAATTTCCGCGTGATCACCGACCGTCTGCGCGGCGTTGCTGTCAAAGATTTCCTGTGGGGCAAAAACGCAAAGGGTGACTGGCAGCCGGAATGGAAGCCGCTCGGGGAAGGCATGGTTCGCCTGCAGAAGTTCTTCCCGATGCTCGCGGCCACCGGATTCGACGGGCCGCTCCAGATGCACTTCGAATACAATCTCGGAACGCCGGAACAGACGAAAGCCTATATGAAACGCGATCTCGCCACGTTGCGCGGCTATCTCGCGCAGGCGAATCTATGAGCATCGGACGGCGCGAATTTCTCGCCATGCCCGCATTCCTTCTGGCGGCGCGCTCCACCGATGCCCGCATTGACGATCTCTCCATCGGCTTCGCCGACTTCGCTTATCGCGCCCCTTATAAATTCGGTGGCAAGGAAGTCGACAAAGTCACCATGCTCAACGTGAAATGCACGCTGAGTCTGAAGAACGGGAAATCGGCCAGCGGCGCGGCATCCATGTCGATGGGGAACATCTGGTCCTTCCCCGGCCTCCCTTATGACACGTCGCTGAATGCCATGAAAGTGCTGGCGGGGCGCATCGCGGCCATCACGACGAGCTATCGATCGTATGCGCATCCGCTGGACGTGGATCATGACCTCGCGCCCGAATATCTGAAAGCCGCGGCGGATGTCTCGCGCGAGCTGAAGCTGCCGCTGCCGATTCCGAAGCTCTGCGTGCTGGTGACAGGCAGCCCTGTCGACGCCGCCATCCATGACGCTTTCGGCAAGCTCCACAACGTGAACAGCTTCCATGCGGTGGGCAAGGCGTTCGTGCAGCGCGATCTCGCTTATTACCTGAATGACGAATTCCGCGGCGAATATCTCGATCCCTATATCCTGCCTGCGATGGTGAAGAAGGTCCGGATGTATCATTCGGCGGGCGCGTCCGATCCGCTCACCAAAGCCGAAATCACAAAGCCGATCAACGACGGTCTCCCCGAGACGCTCGAAGACTGGATTCCCTACAGCGGCGTGACCGCGATCAAGATCAAGCTCAATGGCAACGATCTCGCGTGGGACGTGGACCGCGTCGCCGCCATCCATCAGGTCGCCACGACAGCCCAGGCGAAGCGCGGCTTCAAAGACTGGATCTATTCGCTCGATTTCAACGAACGCTGCCCCAATGTTCAGTACCTGCTCGATTTCGATCGCAAACTGGGGGAGAAGGCGCCCGATGCATTCCGCCGCGTCCAGTACGTCGAGCAGCCAACCGCACGCGATCTGGCAAAGAACCGCCAGAACACCATGTTCGAAGCCGCGAAGTTACGGCCGGTCGTGATCGACGAGTCGCTCACGGGCCTCAACGCGCTGCTGCTCGCGCGCGAAATGGGGTACACGGGCGTGGCGTTGAAAGCATGCAAGGGACAATCCCAAACCCTGCTCCTCGCCGCCGCTGCCCAGAAGTACAAGATGTTCCGCTGCGTGCAGGATCTGACCTGTCCCGGCGCCGCATTGGTGCATTCCGTCGGCATCGCCGCGCATATTCCCGGCACGGCCGCGGTCGAGGCCAACGCCCGTGAATACGTGCCTTCGGCCAGCAAAGGCTGGGAGAAGCGATACCCTGGCATCTTCAACGTCCGGGACGGCTATCTCGATACGACAGGCCTTGACGGCCCAGGGCTTGGAACAAGCTGATCGCTGCCGATCCGTAATATCCATTACTTTTTTGGCCGAAGCGCATTTTTTCTGCTTTGGCGCCGCCCGTTTTGAATTCAATATAGGAGTGTTGAGCCTCAGTCGCGGATGTCCTGACTTCCAACCGGCCGGCCGCGATGAGCCGCAGCTTCTCCACCACAGCGCACATTTACGATCGGCCGCGAGGGTGCTGCCGCATACCTGTGCTGCCATTTTTTTCCTGCTTTCCTGCATCTTTGTCCCTCTCGCCGGAATTGAGGGCGATGAAGGTGCATTCGCCAGACCACTTTTCGGCCTGACGCTGGACAGTACGTATGAAATTCGCCTCTTTCACATCCATATTCCACTGATGATCGTTCCTTATGCCGGAACACTCAAGAGTCTCGTTTATTGGCCGATATTTGCCGTGTTTCGACCGGCCGTCTGGTCCATACGGTTGCCGGTGGTTCTTGCGGGCGCTGTATCGGTTTGGCTGTTCGTCCGCTGGACGCAGAAGCTGAGCGGGTTGCGGGCGGCCTGCATTGCCGGGTTTCTGCTCGCGACGGATCCATCCTTTATCCTGACGAACACCTTCGACTGGGGTCCCGTTGCGCTCCAGCACCTGCTGCTCATGGCCGGCTGCCTCCTGATCGCTTCTCAACGTTGTGCGCTCGCTTTCCTCTGCTTCGGCCTCGCATTCTGGGACAAGGCAATCTTCTTGTGGGTTTTTAGTGGTCTGATTGTCGCCAGCCTCATCACGTCGTGGGCTGCCATCCGGGAGTGGATGGCGGGCAAGCGCCGTGTCGGTTTTGCGGCGCTGGGCTTTGGAATCGGAATACTGCCGCTGCTTGTATATAACGTCCACTCACCCATGGCGACTTCGCGCGCCAATATCCACGCATCCTTCGCGGATATCGGCAATAAGCTAATCTCATTTCGGGAAACTCTCGCTGGTTCCGATCTTTTTGGAGTCGTGGTATCACCCGGATCGCACCGCTGGCTCCCCGACCACACTCTGTTTTTTGCCGCATTTCTGATCGCGATCGCGTCGACTCCGTTTCTGCCACGATCCAAAGCGAGAACGGTCGCGGTGTTCGCGATCGTCGTTTGCGTGGTCTCGTTCGGGCTGATGGCCAGCCTCAGATATACAGGCGCTGCCCACCATATCGTTCTGCTTTATCCCTTTCCGCAACTGCTTGTCGCATCAACCGTCGCTGTAATCCGCCCTGTGCGACTCTCAACCGCCGTCGCCATACTCCTCATCATCGCCAATCTACTGGTAACGAGCCACTACCTGGTTCAGTTGGACCTCGATGGGCCAACAGGACTGTTTACCGATGCAATCTATCCGCTCGCAACTTATATGGATGGCGCCAAAGCCGGCACAGTCTGCACTCTCGATCTCGGCATTCGTGATAGCCTGAACTTGCTGACGCAGGGCAAACTGCGCGCGCAGGAAGAAGTGATCTCGTCGCTATCACGCGAAACAGCGATTGACATGGTCTCCAGGCGAGATGTCTTGTTTATCAGCCGTGCAGGGAAATCGGAATATTTCCGCGGGAATGCAGCCTCTCTGGAATCCCTTGCGGAAAACGCAGGATACGAGAGATCTCTGTCCAGGATGATCGAGGATTCACGCGGCAGGCCTCAATTTCAGATTTTCTCTTTTCTCCCGCGAAAGATAGCTCCCTGAGACACCCGGCTGTTACGCTGATCGTTGGACCGCGTGAACCGAAAATCGAAGACCATTCTGTGCATTACCGTCTTGCTCGCGGTAAACGCGTGGATTCTGGCCCGCCTCTTCAAGACGGAATACACGCCGTTCATGGGTTCCATCGAAGGCGCGTATATCGGAATCAGCCGCTGGATGATCGCGCATGGTTTGCGGGCGCGATGGTTCCCTTTGTGGTACGGCGGCATTCCTTCACAGAATTCCTATCCGCCTCTTCTTCACTGGCTGGTTGCTGCGTGGTCGTGGCTGACCGGCATGACGGTAGCTCACGCGCATCACTTTGTTTCGGCCGCGTTCTACTGCGCTGCGCCCGTTGGCCTCTTTCTGCTCACCCTTCGGCTCTCACGCTCGCACTGGAAGAGTTTCATCGCCGCTGCGCTCTACAGTCTGGCTTCTCCTTCGGCTTTTCTCATTCCGTCCATCCGTCACGATCTGGGTTCCGTATGGGGCGCTCGAAAAATTCAGGCACTCATTCTCTATGGCGAAGGACCGCACGTCACGTCCATGGCGCTTCTGTTCTTCGCTCTGGCTGCGATCCACGCCGCTCTTGAATATGAGCTGGGCTGGTGGACCGTCACGGCGATTGTGCTCTCCGCGCTCGTGGCGCTGACAAACTGGCTCGGCGCCATGTCGCTGGCGCTGGCCGGCGCCGCCATGCTTCTCGCCGTGAGAAAGAACAGGCTCTGCAGACTGCTCCTTATCGGCGCTCTCGCCTACGGGCTGGCGATGCCCTGGATTCCTCCTTCCGATCTTGCCACCGTCCGGATGAACGCGCAACTTGTAGGCGGTTTTCCCATGGGAATGCCGCAGTATCTGTACCTGGCTATCTGGATAGCCGCCGCGGCCGCGATCGGTCTGGGCTTACGGAAAACGAAATTATCTGAAGGAACCTGTTTCGCCCTCCTTTTTCTCTTCTTCATGGCCGTACCGCCGCTCGGTTACGAATGGTTCCACGCTTATCCGCTGCCGCAGCCGGACCGCTACCACCTCGAGATGGACGCGGCGATCGCGATCGTGGCCGGTCTGGCGCTCGGATCCCGGCGGCTCTCCGCCGGTCCGGCGTGGCGCAGAATGGCAGTACCGATTCTTCTGCTGGTGCTCGCGGTGTTTCAGATTCCGCAGTGGCGAAATCAGGTGCACAATATGCTGCCGCCGTTCGATATTACCCGGACCGTGGAACGCACCCAGGCACTCTGGCTGCAAAATCATTTTCCCGGAGAGCGCATCTTCGTCACCGGCAGCACGCGGTTCTGGCTGAATGCATTTGCCGATAATCCGCAACTGGGCGGTGGCTTCGATCAGGGCCGTACCAGCCGTGCAGTCGCGGACGTGGTTTTCGCCGTCCCTTACCTCAAAGGCAATGGCGCGGATTCAGTCGCTCTTCTGAAGGCGTATGGAGTGCGGGCCATCGCGGCGGGAGGCAAGGACAGCCGCGACGCGTACCACGATTTTACAGATCCCTCGAAATTCTCCGGGATTGTTCCCGAAGTCTGGCGCGATCGTGACGACGCCATCTTCGAAATCCCCGGTGACGGCTCGCTGGTGCATGTTGTTCCGGCCGCCAGCCTCGTGACATCTGGTCCTCTCGACTGGCCGGCAGTCAACCGGTTCGCCGCCGCAATTGATCACAGCCCGGCGGTAACCGCGAAATGGGACGGCACGGATCGCGCGGCGATTCAGACGCGGCTTGAGAGCAATGACGCGCTTTCCATCCAGATCACGTGGGATCCCGGTTGGCGCGCTTCTGTCAATGGCGCGAACGTCGCGGTCGATCGGGACAATCTGGGTCTTATCGTGCTCCATCCTCCATGCGAAAACGGCTGCACGGTCAATCTCGCTTATATCGGAGGCACGGAAGCCACCATCGCGGAGATCGTTTTCACTACCTCTCTCCTGGTCTGCGGATTCGTC
>DASZVV010000210.1:0-9605 GCA_035546955.1 Bryobacteraceae bacterium | reverse complement strand
CCGAGCCCGATCGCCATCATCTTGTAGAGGCCGCTTTCAATTTTGCCCGCGAAATCCGTGTGCTGCTTCACGCGGCCGCACAGAAACACCCCGCCCGCCTCCGAAGCGTACTTATCCAGAAAAACTTCGATGCCTTCGGGCGTCTTTCCCAGACTGATCACCTCGAGCGAACTGCGTAACTCGCAGCCCATCGTCTCCGGCGTGATCCCGTAGTGCGCCAGCACATCGGTCTGGCCCTCTGCCGTCGCGGCGCCATGACTGCCCATTGCGGGAAAAATGAAAGGAACGAAGCCGCGCGATTTCCAGTAATCCACCACCGCGCGGACAATGATGCTGATGTTGCTGATCCCGCGGCTTCCCACGCCGATTGCGACCGTGGAACCGGGCGCCAGGCCCGCGCCGAAATTCGCCGCGCTCAGTTCGCGCAGCACTTCACCGGGAACGTCTTTGAGTCGCCGGTCTTCAAACTTCTGACCGACCAGGAGCATGCGAGGAAGCTTCACGCAACGAATTATAGCGCGCGCTGCAAGGCTTCCCGACTGGCGAGGGGGCCATTCCGGGCTTTGCCTGGCGCAAATCCCCGCCTAAGATTCCTGCTCCTGCCACTGGTCTGCAAGAATACGCGAATATTCTTCTGAAGCAAAGATCCGGAAATCGAACACAGGCCCATCCACCGGCTGATACGGCTTCATCTGCTGGAAGCAAACGTAAGCATAGTCCGCGAACCGGTGATAATTCTCCAGGAACATCGGCGAGAGCATTCCGATATCCGGCGGCTCCTCAAACAAGCACCGGATCCCGATCGCCCGCGAAAACACCGCGCGCCGGTCCGAAACACCCCATTCTTCCAGCTTCTTCTTCACAGGCTCCGGCGGCGAATCCACAATCAGCGCCGAAAAGAACTGCGCATTCGTCTTCACGCCAATATCGCCCGAACGTTTCAACTGGTCCAGGCACTGGTCGATCCACCGGAAAACGTCTTTCCCCAGGAACAGCAGCATCCGGATTTCCTGGTACCGTCCCAGCAAAACGCGCTCCTGAATCTCCGAATAGCGAGGATTCGAAAGCGCTGCCTCCTGCAGATCCATCGCCGCGCGCGATCCCTCCAGCAACTGGTCGGTGGCCGATGCCGCACCAAACGGATGCAGAATCAGATGCGGTAGCGCAATGAGGGACGCCGTGGTCTTGGGTGTGCTCGACACAGTTATGTAGTCATTATCGGCTATCGGGCGAAAAATTCTACTCAAGGATTTTTCAGCGCCGTTTGTAGAATTTAACCTTATCCGAGACCCTTTCGGCACCCCTTGGGAATATCCACATCCACCTGATCCTCAGGATCCGCCGCCGATCGCCCCCGTATGCCCCGCCCGTTCGTCCTGTTTCACACGGACAAAAACCGGCCGATCCTTCTCCCGCTCCAGCTTCCCCACCATCCCTGATACCAGCTTCAGCACATTCACCGCATCGGGCGCGTCGATCTTATCCCACGTATCACTCGGCCGGTGATAGTCCCCATGCAGCCCGGAGAAGAAGAAAAGCACCGGAATCTGCCGCGCCGTAAAGGAAGTGTGATCGCTCGACCCATACCCGCTCTCGGAGTAATCCACCCGGAAATTCGTCTTCGCCACCAGATCGTCCAGATCCGCCCGAAACGTCGTCCCTGTCGTCGCGCCCCCAATGTACAGTCTTCCGTCGCGCACCCGCCCGATCATGTCCATGTTCAGCATTGCCACCGCATCCTTCAGCGGCAGCAGCGGATGATTCGCGTAATAGCCCGACCCCAGCAGCCCCAGCTCTTCCCCCGCGTACGCCATGAACAGTAAACCTCTCTTCGGCTTCTGCCCCTGATATACCGCTGAGAAATATTGAGCCAGTTCGATCACTCCCGCCGTGCCCGACGCGTTATCGTCCGCTCCCGGATGCACCGTTCCCGTCATCGCGGGCGCCATCGAATACTGGCCGCCGAGCCCCAGATGATCGTAATGGGCCCCGAGAATCACATACTCCGGCGTTTCGCCCGGCAGATACGCAACGACGTTGTGCACCGTCTTCTCCACGTGCTCCACTTCCACGTTCTCGCGAATCTCCACGCCCGCCAGCACAAATGACCGTGGCTTCAGATCCTTGTCGATCTCCTGTTCCGTCGCCAGCAGATCGTGCCCGGTCTCCCGGACCCATTCGTTCACCACGCCTTCCCGTACCTGCACGAACGGAATCCCCGCGTCCGCCGGACCGCTCTCCCCCACGAACGAATCGAGCTCATCCTTAGCGTTCTTGTGATTCACCCGGTCGAGCACCAGGAGCACGCCGCGCGCGCCGTGCTCCCGCGCATTCATCGCCTTCGTGAAGATCTCGGAGTGATCGGTGTAAACTTTGCCTTCGAAAACACTCTTCGAGTCGAACTCCTGCGGCTCGTGCGCCAGCACGATCACGTACTTGCCGCGCACATCGATCCCGGCGTAGTCGTCATAGTTGTATTCCGGAGCCGTAATTCCGTACCCCGCAAATGCCACCTGTCCCGACCCCTTCGCGCTCGCCGAGAAATTGGCCGGCACGAAGTCCTTCTCCGGCTGCAGCGATTCCAGATCGCCGTTCCACACCGCTTCAAGATTGTTTGTCCGCCCCAGCTTCGCGCTCGCCGTAATCTCGAAGGGCTGCAGATAGCTGCTGCCCACCGGCTTCAGCCCGTCCGCCCGCAACTGTTCTTCAATGTATTTCGCCGCTTTCTCGAGTCCCGGCGATCCATCCGCGCGTCCTCGCATCTCGGGCGACGAGAGATACTTCACGTGATCCAGATACCGCGCGGCATTGAACTGGGGCGGCTCCGTCGCCAGGGCAAGAACCGCAATTGTCCCGAGCAGAACGCCGCGCCCGATCTTCACTGTGTTTGCGCTTTCCCGCCCGCCGGAGCCATCCCCGGCAGCGCCAGTTGCACGCTGCAGCAGTCCGCCGGTTTCGCATGCGCCTTCGCCCACGCGATTTCATGCGCCACCACCATCTTCAGATCGTCCAGTGCGATCGTTCCCACCATGCGCCGTCCATTGATGAAAAAGGTCGGTGTCGCCGAGATCTTCAGCGCATCGCCGATCGCCTCGCTGCGGTCCACCTCAGTCCGCGGTTCCGGCGCCACCGCGCACGCCGCCAGCTTCGCCGTATCCAGATTCGGATCGCTCTTCGCCCAGTCCAGCACTTTGTCCTTCAGGTTGTCCGGCGTGATCTCCGGCTGATGCGCGAACATCCAGTCGTGATATCCCCAGAAGGAGGCATTGTTCTGCGTATAAATGCAGCGCCCCAGCACAGCCGCTCCGCGCGCGAAGGGATGCATCGGGGCCAGCGGAAAATCCATGAAGAACAACTGAATCTGTCCCGGAAACGCGTCCATCAGATCCTTCCGGATCACACTCGCTTCCTGCCTGCAATAAGGACACTGGAAGTCCGCGAACTCCACAATCGTCACCGGCGCGCCCGGCGTGCCGAGAAACGGCTGATCGTCCGTCTTCAGCAGATCGATATCCGCCTGAAACGGATTCTTCGTGACGTCCAGAATGTCGCCGCGAATGATCGTCTTGCTGTCCGCCGAAACGTAAAACGATTCGTCCCGCGAATTATTGCCCAGCTTGCCGTGTACATCGATCCGGTAGAAACCGGCCATCGGGGCTGGCTTCGGATCGCCGATCGTCACCTCGACATTCGGCGTCCACATCAGCAGATGCCGGATATACGCCTCAAGGCCGGCCTTATCCAGTGACGGTGCGGCCGTCTGTGCAGCCAGCGACAAAACAACCGCCGCGAGTCCCGCCATCAATCTCTTCAGCATGAAAAAACTCCCCGCGTCTGCCGTTACATCACCGGGCCGATGCGCCACGGCACGAATTCGCGATGCCCCAGAATCTCCGCCTTCGTCTTCTCGCCCGAGGCCACGCGCAGCAGCATGTCGAAAATCTCTTTGCCCACGCGCTCCACCGTCGATTCGCCGTCCGCGATCACGCCGGCGTTGATATCCATATTGTCTTTCATGCGCCGCCCGGTGGCCGTGTTTGTCGAGATCTTCAGCACCGGCACCGTCGGAAATCCGATCGCACTCCCGCGCCCTGTCGTGAACGCAATCAGATTGCATCCGCCCGCCGCGAGCCCCGTGAGCGACACCGGATCGTACCCTGGCGTATTCATAAAAACGAACCCCGGCGCAACCACCGCCTCTGCATAGTCCACGGCGTCATTCAGCGGCGAAGTCCCCGCCTTCGCCACCGCCCCCAGAGACTTTTCGAGGATGTTCGTCAGCCCGCCTTCCTTGTTCCCCGGCGAAGGATTGTCATCAAAGCTGCCGCCAAACCGGTTGAGGTATGTCTTGTAACTTTTGATAAAACCAAGGAGTTTCTCCGCGACTGCCCGGTTCCGCGCACGCCGTACCAGCAGATGTTCGGCGCCGAAAATCTCCGTCGTCTCCGCCAGCACCGCCGCCGCACCCACCTCCGCCAACAGGTCGGACGCGACCCCCAGCGCGGGGTTAGCGGTAATGCCGGAAAAAGAATCCGACCCGCCGCAGTTCAGCCCCACCACCAGTTTCGAAGCCGGGACCTCGGTCCGCTTCTCGGCGCTGCATTCCTCCATCATCTGGTGAATGTGCCGCCGTGCCGCCTCCACCGCTCCCATCGTTCCGCCGCTTTCCTGGAGCGTAAGCCCCACCAGCCGGCTGGATCGCGGCGCCGAATCCCCCAGGTAATGCGAGATCTGATTCGTCTCGCACCCCAGCCCCAGAATCACCGCCGCCGCCACGTTCGGATGCGCCAGCGTTCCCGCCAGCGTCCGCCGCAACTGGATCGTGTCCGGCCCGATCGACATTGCGCATCCTTCGCCATGCGGAAATGCCACCACTCCATCGATATTTCCCGGCAGCGCCTCGCCCCGGAACGATTCGGCAATCTTTTCCGCCGTGTGCGCCGCGCAGTTACTCGCCGCCACCACCGCTACATAGTTCCGCGTCCCGACTCGGCCGTCCTCACGTAAGTAACCCATAAAGGAAGGCCCGCCCGCTGGCGGCTTCGGGAGGGCTAAGTCCCCTTCCGGAAACTCGTAGGCAAATTCAAGTTCCTCGAAGCCAAGGTTATGAGTATGGATGTGTTCGCCGATCGCGATATCCCGCTTCGCACGCCCGATCCTCTGCCCGTAGCGAATCACATTCTCGCCCGCCGGAATCGCCTTCAGCGCCACCTTGTGCCCGGGCGGCACGTTGTCTTTAGCGGTGAACTCCTGGCCCCCGGCACGCACCGTCGTTCCAGGCGAAAGTGGCACCCGCACCACCGCGACATTGTCGCTCGGGTGCAGCCGAACCACGATATTTTCCGCGGATGGCGCGGGGTGAATCCCAAGAAGTGTGCTCATCGCGACACCGCACGAGTCTCAAAATATTGATTCCGGAAGAATGGCATAAAATCGGCTGCGAAACCTGGGAGAGTGACGTCTATCCTTGCAGACACAGCGCTATTATAGTGGTTAAAAGCCAGTGCTGGCGCCGTAAGACGGGCTCCGTAGTCAAGTGACGGATAACATTGACGTTTAATTACTTGGCACCGGAACTCCTCCCGGCGTAAGGTGTAACTTAGGCGGGTTTACCCTCGTCGATTGTTCTGTTATATCGTATTGGGACGGACAAAAGCCGGCAAGCCGTTTGTTTCCAGCGGGGATATGTTAGACTCCCAAAATTGGAACAGCGCCAAGGCCAAATTCGTCGTATGAACAAGGTCGCAATCGAGGCTTCCAGAGAAAATTCGAATGTCTGAATCTCAAAAGCATCAAAATCGTTATGACGCCGAAATGGCCGTGCACGATGCTCAGGGCAACGTGAAGCTCTCGCTCGATGCCGAAGACCACCTGGGTCGCCTGCTCGCGCCAGACACGGACGTTCCCTGGTTCAAGTCGATCATCGAGAACGTCAAGGATCTCTTTAACAAGGAAGAGCTTCCTCCGCTCGAACTCACTTCGAAGCCGGTCGCCGTCAAAGACATTTGGGGTGAAGGAACCAACCCGAAGCGGGTCGCCAGTTCGGTCCTGATCCACGGAGCGGTTTTCGCCGCTCTCATCCTGATCGGTACTAACGATAAGGTGCAGAAGGTTGTGAAGAACGTGGTGCTGATCGCGCCTCCGCCTCCACCCGCCAAGACAGTCGAAGTCAAGAAGCCGCCAGCCGGCGGTGGGCAGCGTTCGCCCCTCCCCGCTCTCAAAGCTTCTCTTCCGAAACCGGCCCCCCGTCAATTCACGCCCCCGCTGGTCACGATTGAACATCCCGCTCTCACGATGGACCCCTCGCTGGTCGCCGCGCCTGACGCCTGGGCCGCGCCCACCGGTGCCATTGGTAACCCGCTCGGCGCCATCGGTGGCGGCGGCGGACTGGGCAGCGGCGGCGGTATCGGAAACGGCCGCGGCACCGGCATCGGCAATGGTAACGGCGCGGGAGCTGGCGGCGCCGGCGTCTTCTCCGTCGGCAACGGCGTCACTCCTCCCGAGCTCATCAGCAAGGTCGAACCCGAATATTCCGAAGAAGCCCGCAAAGCCAAGTACAGCGGCTCGGTCATGCTCTCCATCGTCGTTAACACCGATGGCAAGGCCGAAGACATTAAGGTCGTGAAGAGCCTCGGCATGGGTCTCGATGAAAAAGCCATCGAAGCCGTCCAGAAATGGCGCTTCCGCCCCGGCAAGAACAAGGGCGTTCCGGTTAAAGTCAAAGCCCAGATCGAAGTCAACTTCCGGCTCCTCTGAGTCACATCGGAAAAGCCACCGGCTGATACAATCGAAACAACTGACCGCCCGTTTCCTCCCGAGACGGGCGGTTTTTCTTTATCGGTTATGCCAGCCAATCGCCTCCAGCACGAAAAAAGCCCTTACCTCCGGCAGCACGCCAACAACCCCGTCGACTGGTACCCCTGGGGCGAAGAGGCTTTCGAAAAAGCCCGCCGCGAAGATAAACCCATCTTCCTTTCCATCGGCTATTCCACCTGCCACTGGTGCCACGTGATGGAGCGCGAATCGTTCGAATCCGAATCGACAGCCGCCCTGCTCAACCAGTCCTTCGTCCCCGTCAAAGTGGATCGCGAAGAGCGCCCCGATATCGACCGCATCTACATGACTTACGTCCAGGCCACCACCGGCGGCGGCGGCTGGCCCATGTCCGTCTGGCTCACTCCCGACCTCCATCCCTTCGTCGGCGGCACTTACTTCCCGCCGGACAATCGCTATGGACGCCCCGGCTTCCCCGCCATCCTCGACCACATCGCCCGAGCCTGGCGCGATGACCGCGCGAAGATCATCGAATCCAGCGATCAGGTCATGGCCGATCTCCGCCGCTACTCAGCCATGGAACCGGGCGGCTCCGGCGAAGTCGACACCACCATCCTCGATAGCGCCTTCAATAATTTCCGCCGCAGCTTCGATTCCCGTCTCGGCGGCTTCGGCGGCCCGCCAAAGTTCCCCCGCCCCTCCGTCCACAATTTCCTCCTCCGCTACTGGAAGCGCTCCGGCAATCGGGAAGCTCTCGACACGGTCGCCGAAACCCTCGTCGCCATGGAAAAAGGCGGCATGAACGATCAGCTCGGCGGCGGCTTCCATCGTTACTCCGTCGATGAATACTGGTTCGTCCCGCATTTCGAAAAAATGCTCTACGATCAGGCGCAGCTCGTCAGCTCTTACCTCGAGGCGTTCCAGATCACCGGCAACGAAACGTTCTCCTTCGCCGCGCGCCGCACCGTCGACTACGTCCTGCGCGAAATGACCTCGCCCGAAGGCGCCTTCTGGTCCGCCGAAGATGCCGACAGCATCGTCGATCCCGCCCATCCGCACCACAAGAGCGAAGGCTGGTTCTACATCTGGAGCTGGGCTGAAGTTGTCGAACTCCTCGGCGAAGAAAAAACCCAATGGTTCGCCTTCCGCTACGGCATGAAGCCGGATGGCAACGTCGAAAACGACCCGCACGGCGAATTCACCGGCCGCAACATTCTCTTCCAGGCCCGCTCCATCGAAGACACCGCCGCGCACTTCAACCGCCCCGCCGATGAAATGATGCGCGATCTCGAAGCCGCCCGCCGCGGACTTCTCGCCGCCCGCGCGAAGCGCGTCCGCCCGCATCTCGATGACAAAATCCTCACCGCCTGGAACGGCCTGATGATTTCCGCCATCGCCCGCGCCGGCGCGATTCTCAATGAGCCGTCATACACGCAGGCCGCCACACGCGCTGCCGATTTCCTCCTCAAAACCATGCGCGGCCCCGAAGGTAACCTCTTCCGCCGCTACCGCGAGGGCGAAGCCGCCATCGGAGCCATGCTGGATGACTACGCCTTCCTGATCCAGGCCCTCCTCGATCTGTACGAGGTCACTTTCAATTTCCATTACCTCCAGGAAGCGATAAATCTGAACGAGGAACAGCGCGCCCATCTCGAAGACCGCGAAAACGGCGGTTTCTACGCCTCCTCCCAGCCCGACGCCACCCGACTCAATCGACTCAAAGACGATTACGATGGCGCCGAACCCTCCGGCAACTCCGCCGCGCTCTTCAACCTCTTCCGGCTCCACCGCATCACGGGCCGCGAAGACCTTCTCGAGTCCGCGAAAAAGCTTCTCCGCGCCTTCGCCGCGCGCCTTTCCTCCACGCCCTACGGCCTCCCCCAGATGCTCGCCGCCTGCGAATTCCATCTCGCGCCGAATCGCGAAATCGTCATCGCCGGCGACCCCGATCCCGCCATGCTCCGCCTCGTCTGGAAGAATTTCGACCCTAACCGCATCCTGCTCCGCGCCTCCCCGGAAATCGCGCCGTTTCATCCCGCCGTCACGGAACTCGCCAAAGGACCGGCCGCCGTTTGCCTTTGCGAAAACTTCACCTGCCAGGCGCCGGCGACGAACACCCAGGATCTGGCAAGACTGCTAGAATAAGCATTCATCCCCGCGCGGCATGCACGCTGGCCGTGCGACCCCATACCCACATACAGGAGAGAATAATGGAACGCCCAGGAGCGACAACACTCGGAGGCAAGCCGATGACCCTCATTGGCCCGGAGCTGAAGGTCGGTGACACCGCCCCGGACTTTTCCGTCGTGGACGATTCCCTGAAAGACGTCAATCTCGCCGGCACCGGCAGCGGCACCCGCATCTTCAGCGTCGTGCCTTCGCTCGATACGCCCGTCTGCGACGCTCAGACCAAGCGCTTTAATGAAGAATCCGCGCGCCTGCCCGGCGTTCAGATCTTCACTGTCAGCATGGATCTTCCGTTCGCTCAGAAGCGCTTCTGTAATTCGTTCGCGCTCGATAACATTAAAATGCTGTCTGACCACCGCAGCGGCTCCTTCGGCGAAGCCTACGGCACGCTGATTAAGGACCTCCGCATTCATAGCCGCGCCATCTTCGTCGTCGGCCCGGATAATAAGGTCCGCTACGTGGAATACGTCCCGGAAGTCGGCAGCCATCCCAACTACGAGGCGGTTCTCGCCGCCGCAACCAAGTAGAAGTCTCTGACAGCGCCTTTATCCAGCACGATCGCGAGACTGCGCAGTAGCGCGCTGGTGCGCGGCAGCCTCGTGGTCGGCGGCGGGATACTGATCGGCAATATCACCGGCTTCGCC
>DASZVV010000209.1:0-7709 GCA_035546955.1 Bryobacteraceae bacterium | reverse complement strand
TCCGGCCGCATAGTCGCGCCGGATCTCTTCGAATAACTCCACTTTGTGCCTCCTGTCCATCCCGGAATCTTGTCATCCGGGGTTCTCCAGGGGGGCCAAATTAAAAGCTCAAAGTGGGCCAAATTAGAGTAGCGAACTCAGCTGTCTGTGACTGAACACGCATCATGCCGCCGCAACCCGCGTTTTGAGCGGAGGGCGCACAGGTTCCGCGTCGCGCACTTTGGGAACAAGGGCCAGGGTTCGGGGTCTTTCGCCGTCGTGCGTGGTGCCGCCGAAGTATTCATCGAGCGGATAGATGCCGTAGGGTTCCGTCTCCGCGAACGCGCGGCCAAGGTTCGATTCAATGCGATAGAAGAGATGAAAGAAGCTGCGTTCATTGCCGAACCGGATACCATCTTTCGCAAGACGATGCATGCATAGCTTCCAGTCCGCGCCGAGCAGGAAATGCCAGATGAGGACTTTGTATTCCGTGGTGCCGGGGGCGAACGTGCGCTGGGCGATGAGGATGAAGTCAGCCATGTACTCTTCGTTCTTGCGTCCGTAAATCTGACGGCTATTCTTCGCGCGACTCACCATCTCCAACCGCACGTTGTTCGTCGGCGACTTATGGGCGCATTGCCGGAATCGGTCCAGGCAGATGCGGAAAATTTTCCGGAACACGCACTTGCAGGGGCCAGGGGTCTGAATCTTGAACCCGCGACCTTCGCACAAGGTGCATCGGTGATCGGCAAGGGCTATAACGTTTGAGTGTGACCAGTTCATCTGTTTGAATCCTCCCTTTTTCATCGACTCCATGTGGGGAATCGAACATGCAGCGTAACAAGAAGGCCGGGGGCAACGCAACTGCCAATCCGGCGCAACCTACTGAAAACACTGGCGTTGTGACAAAAACAGCACTGGAAAACTCAATTTTTGCAAGGGGATAGACGGCAGAAAAAAATAATTTTTTTTCGTCATGTGCGGGCTTGCAGTTCCGCCGCGCTGGGTTTATTTTCTGACAAAAACAGCACCTATTTCCGCTGATTGATTGCGAGGGGTCACCTCTAAACCGGTTTTCGCGAAAAAATCCGGGTCGGTCTGAATTCTGAATTCCGGATTCCGGGGCACGGAGTACCTAGCCCGGCTGAGTGATGCGACCGGCCCGCACCGCGAAATGTGAGTGCGATTGAATTGGGCTATTTGACATAATGACCGTTATCAGGAACCGTGCGACTCGTAACTCCAATCGAATCAATTCCGCGATTTTCGGACGAAATTATCGAGCATTGAACCACAACATGTTGTGGTCACGACAGCGAACCGGGTGAGTTTACTGTGCTCAGGTTTGCGGATTCACGTCCTCGGTTTCCCCGTCCAGGATCACTTCATCGTTTGCTGGTGGTAGGGCGCGCTCGGGGCGCATGCGCTCGGTCATTGCCAGGGACAGCGCTTGTGCTTGCTCCACCAATGCCGGGTCTGACATAACCACGTCAAGGTCTGCACGCTTGTTATCCTCCGATTCGTGCGCCGTGGTCACGTGCGTGGCTGACAGCGTGGGGTGACCGTAGCGAGCCAGCTCTTTGGCAGCCTTGATGCGCTCTTCAACCGGAACTTTTTGAATAGTGCCAGGAATCTTGCCTTCGGTTGCAACGCGAATCAGGAATACGATGGGGTCGAATCCGTACTCCTCCATGATCCTTCGCGCGTTCCAGCTCTTGATAACTTTGCGCGGGGTTGTGCTGGGAAATATGCGTTTGTGTCCCGGCGCGAATTGCCCGCGCTTACCGCGCATCGGGGGTTCGCTAATCGGTTGCGGGGTGACGTTGCCATCATCGGCCATTGGTATTCACCATGAGGTTGTTCTAAGTACGTTAGTCGTGATTGGATTGCAGGGCTGCTGCCGGTTGCGGGGACCAAAGCGCGGGGCGCGCGCTGCGGAATCAGGGTTCCGTGTCACAGGGCGTCACGGGTGTCACAAGACCCCCTTATATACCTCTCCCTTTTCCACTTTCCTCTTCTCTGTCCCACTCCCTCCCTTTTTCCTATTTTGGGAATTATCTGGACAGCCCCCGTGACACCCTGTGACACCCTGTGACACCGCCCCTGGCGTCAGAAGAGCCCGTCCCCGGATTCCGGGTCCTGGGTCACGAATCCCAGCCCCACAAATACCCGCGCCCTGGACCCGTTTATCCGCCGTTGTGATACCTGCACCTTGGGCCGCAACCGCTTCAGCGCCGCCGTGAATTGCGTGTCCGGCATGATAGGCCGCCCGTTTTCTTGGCACACCACGCCGTAAGCCCGCCGCAACTCATCCTTCGGTATCATTGCGTCCGCACGTTCCACGGTGTGTTGATCGAGATAGACGGCCAGCGGGTCCGTGGTGCGCCGAAACTCATCGAGCGCCGCGCGCGTGGAATCGGACTCCGTGAACCGTCCGCTCTGAATCACCGGCAGCGCGTCCAGCGCCCGATTGAGCAGCCCGGACAGTTCCCTTGCTTCCGATAGCCGCGCGTCGAGCACAGCGCGCGGAACATGATCCGGGTCCAGCTCTGAGAATGTCCGGTTGAACGGAATGCAGACAAACCGGCGAAAGAAACCGTGTGTTGAGTCCGATGACCTTGGCGCGACATTCGCCGAGAAGATCAGCCGCGCGAACGGTCGGAATTCGAAAGACGATTCGAATTTACGCTCCCCAACAATCGGGTCCCCGCCCGTTATCGATTTGAAAACTGACGTGCTCGACAGTTCGGATGTCGGAAGATCCATACCCAGGTTGCAAAGCTTTCCAACTAGGCGCGCGGCTGAAAACTTGTCCGACTCGATACGATGCAGACTCAGCGTCGATACGTTGTCTTGACCCAGGAACTGAATCAGCAGATTCAGATACACGCTCTTCCCGTTCGCGCCTTCTCCCAGCAAAAGCACGGCCTTCTGAATCGATAGATTCGGCAACATCGCCCACGCCACAATCTCAAACGGCGAAGCCAAGGTGTCAGCAGGGAAAACGTCGAGCACAAACTTCTCGATGTGCGGACACCGCGCCCCAGGATCATAAGCCACGGGAATCTGAACAGGCGACAAGTGCGCCGGATCATGCGCCCGCAGTTCCCTGGTCCGCACGTCGAGCAATCCGTTCTTGACGTTCAGCACGTCGAGCGCGGGCCGTTCCCATAGATCGGGCGCGTCCGTCAAGATCCAGGCTTCCACCCGAGATGCGAGTTCCGGGTTCCAACTCTTCGTTTTGCCCAGTGCCTCACAAAGCGCCTTTACGCGCCGCTCAACGTGTCGTCTGCCGTCCGGCTTGTACACGCCGTCCGCAAAGACGTAGAGCCTTCCACCGGCATCCCTGGCGAAATGCGTCTCGTTCTTGATCGCCTTCGCCAGCTCTGGTGTAAGCCCTTCGTCCGGCGCATCCGGCTCATACCGCCCCACGCTCTTGGCAATGCGTTCCAGGTCCGCGTCCGGCAATGGCGGTACACACTTCTGCGCATTCGTCTCCCGTAGCGCCGCGTGGATCGCCTCCACAGACATCGCATTACGCCGCATTGCGCCCGCCAGGGATGTCAGCGTCGAGTCCCTGGCACCCGAGGGAATCACGTCCGGAATCGTGAACCGTTTCGCGTTAACAGGTTTCCTGGTCCCGGATTTCTTAGCCCGTGTTCCGGATTCCGTATTCCGGAACCACTCAGCCGATACCGCTCGCGACTCTGCAAGGTCAAGGAATTGCGAAAGCGTAAGTGGTGATCCATCCGCCGCAATCGCGTGGCGGGAATCGCCGTAATAAGGCATGTTGATCCAATTGCCCGCGCCTGAATCCACACGCGTCTGCTTCGGAAATATCTCTGCCGTCTTATGCCCAAGCTCGGCCGCAATCGCCGTAAGCCGCGCCTGCACAATTTCAGCCGGCACGGGTTCCGAGGTAAACAGGTACAGATGCAACCCGCCGGACTTACTAAGACACGGAACCAGGGGCAAAGACCGCGCAAAGCATTCGACGGGAACATTAGCAAGGGCGCCGTTCGCGTAAACATCTAGGTCTATCGCGCCGAATGATACGGTTCCGTCATCCCGTACCGGGCAAATTCCAATTCCGCGGTTGCCTGCGAGATGCGCGGTGATCTTATCCAGGGTTACCGGTTCCTGAATAGTTAGGGCCGCGCCCTTAAGTTTTCCGCGCGCGTCTTTGTCCTCATCGCGCCCTGGCGTATAGACACTATGTGCACGGTCGAGTCCTTCAAACAGCTTTGCGAATCGGCAGCACAGACTATCCGCGCTTTCGTCGATCATCCGTCGAGTCCGAGGTGAAGTTCAGCGTGAGGGGTCCGGTGTGTTCCTTGGCGAATCGCCAGGACCCTTGAGCGTTGGCATCGGGGTCATCGTTTATGTAGGGATCTTCGGGGCGCGCTGGTGGTTTCCTGTTCGCACACCGTTCCGGGTCGGGGTGCTCGCACCTGAGATGCGAAGAAACGCATACGTCACACCAGCAGGGGAGTTCATGCTTCTCCACTTTTCCGGCGAGTAATCGCGTCCTCAAACCTTCGAGTTTCGTCCTCTCCCAGTTCTCCTGGTAATCACGCCGCTTTTGGTCGCGTTCTGCGATAGCAGCTCTCACCTGTTCAAGCTCAGCTTTGATGTCGGGCATTAGATTAGCTTCAGCTCCCCGTATGCGCCAACAGCCACGCCAACCAGCAGGAGCGTATCGCCCACGGGTCGGACGGATTCCGTCATGATGCCGTCGAGCATCACGCTCAACGGAACCCCGCGCGCCTTGAGTCCCTGAACCCGCGTGATGATGTCATTCACCAGTTCCTGGGCATCATGTATCTCAAGCACCGCGCGCAATGCCGCAATGCGTTCTGCTTCTTTGTCTATCGTCTTTTCCATGCTTTCCTCCACTTACTTCCGTTACGGCGTTCCACCCGAACCGGGCGAGCCGAAGCCTCCTTCAATGCCCGGCTCGCCACCGTCGCCGGTTCCACTTCCGGCAGGGCCGCCGCCACCACCGTAACCACCAGGGCCACCGCTACCACCGGGTTCAATGGCGTTACCGCCATCACCGCCAGGGCCACCCGGACCTCCATATCCGCCTTGATGCCACGCATCACCACCCCACCCGCCAGGGCCACCGCTACCACCTGGACCACCAGATAAACCATCGTCTCCACCGCGTCCACCCGCGCCGCCCGCGCCGCCATCTCCACCGGGGATAAGGCTCTCTTCACCAGTGGAGCTACCACCCACGCCTCCCGGTCCACCTGTACCGCCCGCGCCACCCGGACCTTTGATTCCTTCCGGACCCGTAGGACCGGTTTCGCCTGGTGCGCCCGCTGGGCCAGTCGCACCGGTCGGACCCGCTGGTCCTGGAGCGCCGGTGGGACCAGTTGCGCCGGGTGCGCCGCTGGGACCGCTAAATCCGCGATGCCCGTCATCACCCGGCGAGCCCGTCGGACCCGGCGAGCCCGTCGGACCCGGCGAGCCTGACGCACCGGGAGGGCCGGGGAATCCGGTCGGTAGTACATCCCATCGAAAGCCCTGGGGTGCAGTTGGATCTGAGAAGAGGAATGTTCCAGGTGGTCCGGGAGGAAAGGGCGCAATACCGCACGGCGCAGTTGGATCGGCAACATAGAGAGATCCATCAGCACCGACACCTATGCTGGCCGGTTGCGCGCCAGTGTGTGACGCGATATCTCCTTTTTTGGAGTTAGTAATCGCGGATGTAAATCGCCAGTTCATTTATCTTTACCCTCTGGTGATGTTCCGAATTTCATTCGACGCACGTCCTTCATGCATTTGCAGATGAGTCGCAAGCGATTCCCCTACAGCCTGGTGGTTCTTCATCAGGAAATCCACACCAGTCTGTGTGTCAATCGCAGAAATATGAACGTGTACTTGTGGCTGAGCCGTTGGCCCAGAGAACGGCTTGATCGTGTATCCGGGTGCATTGCCGTACTGCAAGACGCCATCGATTCGACGGCTTGTTACATACGGTTCGGCGACGGTCGGAAGCGCGTTCAGATTGGACGTGCGTAAATTGCCGCGTGAATCAAAGTCACTGTATGTTCCGTTCGGGCTTTCCGTTACGTTAAGCGCCGTGGGCGCGAGGTACTGATTCTTGCTCAGCTCGGTCGCGACCTTCTTTGCATACTGCTCCGGGCCGCTGCTGAACAGGGAGCCAATCAGCGAGAGCCCGGCTCCGAGAGCCATGCCCACCGGACCCGCCGCCGAGAGCGCCGGGCTGACGGCACTCGCCAGCTTCGCTACAGCCGAGATCGCCGTACCGGCTGCCGCTGCCGCGCCGCCTGCCATCTTCAAGGCACCGCCAACGCCGCCCTGCTGGACACCCTGCGCAATCTCCATCGCGCCGCCAGCGAGCCCCAGGACGCCACCAGCGACCGTGCCGAACGTACCGCTGCTCACACCGGACGGCAAGCCGACAGAGGAATCGTATGCACCTCCGTCTGCGGTGGAACCCGGTGCGGATACCGGCAGCCCGGCGTAAGGATCATCGCTGTAGCTTGCGCTCGGCGCGATGTAATCGGAGCCGATACCGGTGGGACCGGCAGAGAGGTGCAGCAGCGAGCTGACCTTTGCGAGTACGCCGTTTAAGCCCGTAGCCTGGGGCACGGAACCTGTCACGCCACCGCCAGGGGCACTGACTGAATGCCCTGCAAGACTCGCGGCAATAGCGCGCGCACTCTCAGCCGTGGCGCGCGTGTTCATCTCGGTTTGTCGCGCTACATCGGCATTTTTCGAATCGAATACGGTGCCCTTCAGAAGTTCTTGAAAATGCCCACCAGTGAGGCTGCCTAAAGCATGGCCCGCAGTCTGCAATATCGGAGCGGTCAGATTGCTGAATACCTGCCGCCCCTGGCTCAGGGCGCCGGAGCGGAGCATCTGCTGCAATTCGAAACCGGCTCCGCGCTGGCGATTCGTCAGAGCACCGAAGAGCTGGTCGGCCAGGGATTCATACTTCTGGAGATCGGCGCGTTGCTCTTCGGCAAGCGCTACCCGGTGCTTCTCCTGAAGCTGGTACAGATCCTCCTCATGCTGCTTACGGGCTTCCGCCAGGGCTTTTTCATCAGCCCATTCGTCGGCGCTGAGGTGATACGTGATGTCAGCTTTGTTCTTCGCCAAATCGGCGTCGAGCTTAGCGACATCGAGCCGCTTCAGATCGTTCTGATAAATCTCATTGACAGCGGCCACCTCAGCCTGATAGCTGCGCAGTTCGGCGGCCACAGGATCATCGTCCGGACGGCGCTTGCCGCGCATCGGAGCCTGCGCTGCGCTGCGACGGATGCGAGCATCGTCGGCGGCCTGAGCAGCCTGCTCAACACTACGCCGACCGGCAGCATCGCGCTCATCGGCAGTGTTGTCGTAAGCCGCGCCTTTACCAAGCTCTTCGAGCCCGGCCTTCGCCTGCCGCTCGCGATACTTTGTCTGGTTCTCGAAAAACGCGCCCTGCAATCCTTGCGCGTCCGCGTCCATCTTCGCGTGGAACTGCTTCAGCAATTCCGCCGTAATGGCCTGTTCAACGATGAGGCCCTTGCTCGTGAGGAGATGTTCTTCCTGAAGCTTCTCAACAATCGCGGTGCGCTCGGCGATGATCTTCGCATCGCCGACCAGCTCTTTACCCTGAAGGGCTTCCAACTCCTTGTTGATTTTGAGAAGCTCTTCCGCCTGCCGCTTCTTCAGTTCGGCAGCGGGGCGACCGGCAGCTTTGTCGGCGATAT
>DASZVV010000208.1:0-8522 GCA_035546955.1 Bryobacteraceae bacterium | reverse complement strand
TACACTCTCAAATCGAACCCGCGCAAAACCAGCGGTCCTCGCAAACGCCAGCAGACACGCGATATTCGGCCCGCACCAGTTATCGAGCTGCCCGCGCAACTCGCCGGTCTCATAAAACTCCATTGCAGGAATCCCGTCAGGCGTCGCATCCGTCACGAACGATTCGATGCATGACATTTCCCGGCACATCCCGCACACGTTTTCCAGCGCAAGCAGCGGATGCTTCAGGTGATACAGCACCCCAAAAAACAGCACTATATCGAACTCCCCGATATCTTTCCACGTCACCCGGCAGATATCGCCCACGTGATATTCGATCTTCGAACCCAGCAGCTTCTTCGCTTCCAGCAGCCGCGTGTTCGTCGCCGAATCGAGCGCCATCACGCTCGCCCCACGCCGTTCCATCTCGAAACTGAACCAGCCGTCCCACGCCCCGATGTCGAGCACCCGTTTGCCTGTCAGATCTTCCGGAATACGAAATTGCTTCAGCCGCTTCCGCTGCTGCTCGATGCTCTGATGCCCCGGAATCACCGTGCCATCCGGTAATTCAATACTGTGATACCAGCCGAGCTTCGAAAGCCTCTCGACCTGCCGCTGATTATCCGCGATGAAATGGCTGTCGCGCGCTTCGCTCATGCGTTCGCGATCTGCAGAAGATCCGCGTTCTCGGTTTCCGTATCCAGGTTCGATTCCGGGTCGTAAAACCGCGTATCGAGCAGGCGCCCCGGCTGAATGTTCGACATCGCTTTGAGAATGTTCTCGCGCAGGTGCGGATGCTCCTGCTCCCACTCCGCAATCGTCTCCCGAATCCCGCGCCGCACCGTGCCCGTGCGCAGCGAGCAGCCGCACGGCACCACCGGCGTTCCCTTCGCCTCCACCCACGCCCGCGTCAGCTCTTCATTCACGAACACAAGCGGCCGGATAAGCCGGAAATCTTTCTTCTTCGACACCGTCACCGGCGGCAGCGAACTGATCCGGCCCGTGTACAGAATGTTGCGGAACAGCGACTCGCAAAGATCGTCCGCCGTGTGCCCAAACGCAATTACGTTCGCTCCAAGCCCACGCGCAATTTCATATACCGCGCGCCGCCGGAACCGGCTGCAGAGATCGCATCCATGATCCGGCTGATCTTCCAGCAAACGCAGCGAAGGATTATCCGTGTAATACGTCCACTTCACTCCGCGGCTGCGAATATATTCACCCACCGCCGCGACCGGAGCCAGAAATTTCCCCTGCTCCACCGTAAACGCACACACGCTGAAGTCGATCGGCGCGCGCTTCTGCAAAAGCAGCAGCGCATCCAGCATCGCCACGGAATCCTTGCCGCCCGAAACAGCAGCCGCCACGCGGTCGCCCTCCCGGATCATCCCGAAACGATGGATGGCCTCCCCAACCTTCCTGAGCAGGGTTTTTTCGATATCCACTCGTACTATTATCGCGTCCCGTCAGCCTTCCCACGTATATGCGAAGAACCGCCGCGTTGTCCGGAATCCGCACCGCTCATAGAGCGCGATCGCCCCGGCGTTCGATTCGGTCACCGTCAGACTCACCAGCTTCGCCCCGTTCCCCCGCAGCACTTCGTCCGACCGGCGCAGCAGTTCCCGACCCAATCCCGTCCCGCGCAGCCCCGGCACGACGCACAACTGCGAGATGTGCCCTGCCTCCTCCGCAACGAAGCTCGCCAGCACCATCCCCGCCGCTTCGCCGGACTGCCGGTCGAAAACCACAAACGAGGCCGGCGCGTGAAACAGCCCGCACCCGGGAAACTCCACAATATTGCTGAGGAACCGCCGCGCTCCCGCCGGCGAGCGGTATTGCGAATTGATCTCGCTGTCCGTCTGTCCCTTATACGAGCCGGCAATGATCGTCCCCGCCACGTGCAGAAATGAATCTTCCCAGGAATCGAACCGGAACCTTCCTTCCGTCAGCGAGCCCGAGGGCTCCAGCGGACGCGCGTCGTCCCGGATCATCAGCCGCCGCCCGAATGTACGAACCGGCCTCCCGGCAGACCGGATCAGGTCCGCCGTTTCTGCCGTCAGCAGCATCAACTGGCTCTCCATTCGCGAAACTCGCGGCGTGGCCGCCAGCGCGTCCAGCAGCGAACGAAACAACTCCGCTTCGGCAGGCGAATCGCGCAGGTGCGGACGCAGATAGAGGTCGCCGATAATCCCGCGCGGCTCTTCCAGAACCGCGTAGCCGTATCCCGCCACCTGCCCGTTTATCACCAGCGCCGCGCCACCCAGCGATCCTGCTCCCGCATAGCGCCGCACCAGGGCGGCCGATGGCTCAAAGTCCCAGGCCAGTTCCCGCCGCCATTCTTCGACCTCGTCCGCAAGCAGCGGCTCCAGATCCCGGGCGGAGACCCGCCGCAGGTCCACGATCTCCCGCTGACCGGCGTTCGGTCCCATCGAATTGGCCACGGCAGCCATGGGAAAAAGTATATCGGGAGAATGTTCCTGGGTGTAGATTGGTCTCGGGGGTTGTAAATCCGACATGTCATCTGCACCGCAGCAATCGAGCGTCACTCCTGAAAAAGTGATGCGCTACGTTTGGGGCTATGCCCCACCGCTGATCATCGAAGCCGCCGTTCGTAACGGGCTGTTCGATGCCCTGAAAGACGGCTCCAGAACCGCGGAACAGGTCAGCAACGCCACCGGCGCATCGGTTCGCGGCGTCACGTCCATCCTGAACGCTCTCACCGGACTCGAGCTTCTCGACAAGAACGGCGAATCGTATTCCCTTGCGCCCGATAGCCGCGCGTTCCTTCTGAAAGGCGCACCCGGCTACCTCGGCGGCATGATCGAGCACACCTCCTCGCAGCTCATTCCCAAATGGCTCGATATCGCGAATATCGTGCGCACCGGCCATCCCGGCGCAGGTGTCAACACGGCGGAGGAAGGCTCCGCGTTTTTCGAAAAACTGGTCCCCGCGCTCTTTCCCTTCAACTACGGCGCGGCCAGCGCGGCCGCCGAACCGCTCGGCGTCGCAAACGCCACCGGTCCGGTCCGCCTGCTCGACCTCGCTGCCGGCTCCGGTGTCTGGGGTATCGCGATCGCCCAGAAGTCGCCGCACGTCGAAGTGACGGCCGTGGACTGGCCCGGTATCCTCGAAATCACGAAGAAGACCGCCGCTCAATTCGGTTTGGCTGACCGCTTCTCCTTCATTCCCGGCGATCTCGACGAGGCCAATTTCGGCAGCGGCTACAACGTCGCCACACTTGGGCACATTCTCCACTCCCAGGGCGTGGAACGCAGCAAAGCTCTGCTCCGGAAAACGTTCGATGCTCTCGCACCCGGCGGCACCATCGTCATCGCCGAATTCCTCGTCGATCCCGAACGCAAGTCCAGCACCATGGGGCTGATCTTCGACGTGAATATGCTCGTCAACACCGAAAACGGCGGCACTTACAGCTTCGAAGAAATCCGCGAATGGCTCAGCGAAGCCGGCTTTGTCAAAGCGGGCCTGGTCCCCGCGCCCGGCCCGTCACCACTCATCTTCGCCGACAAACCGTAATTTCGCAGGGCCGGGCTCCCGGGCTCGGCCCTCACCCTTCCAGCCGACGCAACCGTCCGGTCAATCTCTCTCCCGATACTCCCCGAACACGCACCGCAGTGTGTCCGAAATTTCCCCCACCGTGGCCGAAGCCTCCGCCGCCGCCACAATCCGCGGCATCAGATTTTCGCTCCCGCGCGCCGCACCCTCCAACTCATCCAGCCGCGCCCGCCACACCACTCCATCCCGCCGCGCCCGCAGCGCCTCCACCCGCTCCACCTGCTCCCGCTCAATCGACGGATCTACCCGAAACACCGGCACCGCGCCCCCACCGCCCTCAGCCTGAAACCGGTTCACTCCCACAATCACCCGTTTCCCCGCCTCCACCTCACGCTGGAACTCATACGCCGCGTTCTGAATCTGCGCCTGCTGGAAGCCCCGCTCAATCCCCGCCAGCGCGCCACCCATCGCATCGATCCGCGCAATATACTCCCGCGCCTCACTCTCCAACCGGTCGGTGAGTTCCTCTACGTAATAACTTCCCCCGAACGGATCCGCCGCCGCCGTCACGCCACTCTCATACGCAATCACCTGCTGCGTCCGCAACGCGACTTTCGCCGACTCCTCCGTCGGCAATCCCAGCGCCTCATCCCGCGAATTCGTGTGCAGCGACTGCGTCCCGCCGAACACCGCCGCCAGCGCTTCGAGCGTCGTCCGCACCACATTCAGTTCCGGCTCCTGCGCCGTCAGACTCGAACCCGCCGTCTGCGTGTGAAACCGCAGCATGCACGAACGCTCGTTTCTCGCCCCGAACCGCTCCCTCATCAGCCGCGCATAGAGCCGCCGCGCCGCCCGGAACTTCGCCACCTCCGTGAGAAAATCCATCTGCGCATTGAAGAAAAAGGAGAGCCGCGGCGCAAATGCATCCACATCCAGCCCTGCGCGAATCGCCGACTCGATATACGCAATCGCGTTCGCGAACGTGAACGCAATCTCCTGCGCCGCCGTTGACCCCGCTTCGCGCATGTGATAGCCGCTGATCGAAATCGTATTCCATTCCGGCGTTTCCCGCGCCGCCCACGCGAATACATCCGTCACGATCCGCAGCGCGGCCCGCGGCGGATAGATATACGTCCCGCGCGCGATATATTCCTTCAGAATGTCGTTCTGAATGGTCCCGCTCAGCCGCGCCGTATCCGCGCCCTGCTCCTTCGCCACCAGGTAATAAAACGCCAGCAGAATCGCCGCCGTCGAGTTGATCGTCATTGAAGTCGAGACGCGATCGAGCGCAATCCCATGGAACAGCCGCCGCATGTCATCGACTGACGCGATCGAAACGCCGACCCGCCCGACCTCACCCATCGCCAGCGGATGATCCGGATCCATCCCCATTTGCGTCGGCAGATCGAACGCAACTGAAAGCCCGGTCGTCCCCTGGCTCAGCAGATATCGATAGCGCGCATTGCTCTCCGCCGCCGATCCGAAGCCCGCATACTGGCGCATCGTCCACAGCCGGTCTTTATACATTCCGGAGTAGATGCCGCGCGTGAAGGGATACTCTCCCGGTTTCACAGGCCGGCCGTCGGAAGGGGAATCGGACACGTCAGGAGCGCGAGATGCGCCTTGCTTTCAGAATGGAGGAGATGCCGTAGCCGAGGGTGACCACCACAAACACAGCGATCATGATGAATTTCACCGGAGACATGTCAGCGCGATCCTGCCACATCCGGTACGCCGCCACCACAGAGAACATCAGGAAAACAAATCCCAGGACTTCATGCCACAGACTGTGGATCGGCTTCACCGCCGCCGGCACCACATGCTTCACGAACTTGCCGGAATTCTTCGCTGCCGGAACCCAGTCCTTCGCCGCGTTGCGGGCCATCTTGCCGGCCACTCGTCCCGCCGCGCGGATCTGGTTGTTATCCACAGCCTTAATGTTAGCAGCAGACGCGGAAATGCTTGTATGGCCGCACCGTCACCTGTACAATCAAGGAAATCGAATTTTGAAATTCGGGGAACGTTTGGACCCGAAGTTGCATCTTATAGTCAGGAACGGAGAAAGCCCGAAGAAAGGGGCCGAACTTGGAAGAACGTCTCAAGAGCTTAATGCAGGATCTGGGAAACGCGATCAACGAATCGCTTTCTGAATCTGAGCGTATCGCCGAGGCAATCGGAGAAATCAAGAGTGCCGGGTACGATGTTTTCCTGGTCCTCGAAGCCACCATCGGCTTCAACAAACGTGAGGAAACCGAAGAGTCCGAAGAGGCACCCGTTGTTGAACCGACTGAGGTTACCTCTATTGGCAAGGTGCGCTTCACCACCCAGGACCAGCGTTTCCTGAAGGCGCTTCGGATTACGGTCGACGAGGAGGCGTGAGCCTTCTCCATTGAGGATTGAGGAGGCGTGAGCCTTCTCGATTGAGGATTGAGGAGCCTCGCCCTTCATCCGCCGATGATCTCGCGATAAACCGCAATCGTCTGCCGTACTGCTTCATCCCAACGGAATCCGGTCGCGCGCACCTTGCCCGCTGCTGTCAATTTCGCCCTTAACTCCTCGTCGCGCGTCAGAATTCCGACAGCTTCCGCCAGTTCTCCGTCGCTCCGGGGATCTACCAGCATTGCCGCATCACCACAAACTTCCGGCAATGACGACCGGTTGCTGGCGATCACCGGCACCCCCGCTGCCATGGCCTCAATGACGGGCATCCCAAAACCCTCATCGAGCGATGGAAAAGCGAAGATGCTCGCCCGCCGGTACCACTTTGCGATCTCTTCATCGGAAATATAGCCGGTGATCCGGATTCGGTCCACAACCGGACTGTTCGCAATTTCCCGCAGCACATGCTCGGCCTCGTACCCTTCCGAACCGGCCAGCACCAGAATCCAGTCCGGCGGCGCGAACTGGAACGCGCGCACCAGGGCGATCTGGTTTTTCCGCCGCTGCAGCGCCCCCACGCACAGAATCACCTTCTCGCGCTGCCTTTCGTCCCCACCGTTGTCCCGCGCCAGAACCCCATGGTGGATGACCCGTATCCGCGACGCTGGCACGTTCAGATAACTCTCCACCTGCATCGCTGTAAACGCTGAAACCGCGATGATCAGATCCGCCGCCGCGGCCGCTTCCCTGGCCTGCGCCGCGAACCGCGCCCGGAATTCCGGCGTGCTGTAATCGCCCGAAAGCACGAACAGATCGTGGAAAGTAGCCACCTGCCGCCGGAACCGCAGCGCCGGCAACCTCTGATTCAATCCGTGAAACAGCGCCGCGCTGCGGTTGCCGCCCTTCGAGGAAAGCCGCCTCACTTTCACGTTGCGCGGCGCCGGCTGAAACCGCGCGCGCCAGTACTTCTGGGACCGGTAGAACCAGTCCCACCCTTCCGCAAAATCGCTCGCCGCCAGCCCGTTCAGCAGTTCGCGCGAATACACCCCGACACCCGAAAGCGCGCTCCCCACGCTGTACGTTGCATCCAGTGCGATTCGCAAATATCGAGCGTATCAGGCGCGGGACGTATCCACCGCCGGGGCGCCATGCGCCGGCGGATGCCCGTACTCCTTCAGCTTTCGATAAAGCGTCGTCCGCCCGATCCCCAGCAGATGCGCCGCCATGCTGCGATCCCCGCGCGTATACGCCAGCGCCTGCTCGATCGCCATGCGCTCTACTTCCTGCAGCGGCAGCACCACACCGCCGGGCGTTCCAACAGCCGCCGCCATCGTCCGGATTTCCGCTCCTTCCGGACGCCATCCATTCACCACGTTACTCGGCAGATCGCTGAAGTGCAGCACCGGCCCCGAATTGAATGCCATCATTCGGTCGATGCAGTTCTTCAGCTCCCGCACATTCCCCGGCCAGTCATAGCGCTGAATTCTTTCCATCGCCTCCGCCGCGATTACATACCGCCGCCCGCTCGCCGAGAGAAACCGATCCACCAGCATAGGAATATCTTCCTTGCGCTCACGCAGCGGCGGTAGAGTAATCCGCACCACATTCAGACGATGAAACAAATCCTCGCGAAAGCGCCCCGTCGCTGATTCCCTTTGCAGATCGCGATGCGTCGCCGCCACCACCCGTATATCGACGCGAATTCTTTGCAGCGAACCCACCGGGCGGAACTCCCGCTCCTGCAGTACGCGCAGCAGTTTTACCTGCATCTCGAGCGGCAGATCGCCGATCTCATCGAAGAATGCCGTGCCACCGTTCGCCAGTTCGAGCAGCCCCCGCTTCGCCTCCCCCGCTCCGGTGAAGGCGCCCTTCGTGTGCCCGAAAAGCTCGCTCTCCATCAGCGGCCCCACCAGCGACCCGCAATCGATCGGCACGAAATGCCCGCGCGGAGCGTTATCGAACAGCTCCCGCGCCGCCACTTCTTTCCCCGTCCCGCTCTCCCCCTGAATCAGGACCGGCGTGCGGTTCTCGCTCAGCCTCGCAAGCTGGCTTCGGATCTGAACAACGCGCTGCGAACGCCCCAGTAATGGCATAACGCAGAGGTAGTTCCAAAATGGAAAAAAATTCTCAATTTCTTTATTGATCGAGCCGCACCACAAACGCCTCCGGCACGCTCTGCTCGCGCCGAATCTTCTGCGCCAGCATCTCAGCCGCTTCCGCCGTCGGCGCCGCGCCAGCCAGCACCCGCCACATCGGCGGATCTCCCGCCCGCAAAACTTCCTTCGCCGCTCCATACTCCGACGTCATTCGCTGCTCCATCCGGTCCGCGTTCGCGCGCTCGCGGAATGCCCCCACCTGCACACCGAATTCTCCGGCCGCCGCGCCCGCCGGCGTCGAAAGTATTGTGACCTCCACCGGCCCAAAGCCCGGCCCGATCAGATCGATCGCCCGCGCCGCCGCATGCGAAAGATCGATAATCCGTCCCGCCACAAAGGGCCCGCGGTCGATAATCCGCACATCCACGGTCTTGTCGTTCTTCACATTGCGAACCCGCACCATCGTCTGGAACGGGAGCGTGCGATGCGCCGCCACCATCGTTTCCATATCGTAGATTTCGCCGTCCGCCGCCGCGCGTCCGTCATACGGCTTTC
>DASZVV010000207.1:0-4705 GCA_035546955.1 Bryobacteraceae bacterium | reverse complement strand
TCGATGATGGTGGCGGGATCGAAGACCGTGATATCGGCCCACATGCCAGGGCGCAGCAGGCCGCGATCGTAAACGTGAATTTTCGTGGCGTTGGCGGAGGTCATTTTGCGGACGGCGTCTTCCATGGTGATGACGTGCTCGTCGCGCACATAACGGCCGAGCACGCGCGCGAAGGTGCCGTAGGAGCGCGGATGGGGTTTGCCCTGTGAAAGCGGACCTTCGGTTTTAAGCGCGATACCGTCGGAGCCGATGGAGACGAAGGGCGTCTTCAGGGCTTCGCGCATGTCGTTTTCGTCGTGATGGAAAAAGATAGTGGGAACAGAGCCGTCGTTTTCTTCCACCAGCCTGAAGAGCGCGTCGATCGGGCCGAGGCCGAGATCGCGAATGACTTCGTTCATGCGCTTGCCTTCGTATTTTTTGTAGGCGGGATTGTGCAGCGTCACGAGCAGCATGCCTTCCCAGTCGCCCGTGGCGGTGTAGTGGTCATACCAGCCGGAGCCGGGAATGCCGTGCAGGATTTCGTTTTCGAGGCGAGGGCGCAGCGAAGGATCCTTGAGGCGGGCGATCATCTTTTCGGTGCCGCCTTCGTGCGCCCGCGGCGGAATGATGGTGGCGAGATCGTTCTGGCCGGCGCGATACGGATAAACGTTGGCGGTGACCTGCTGGCCGTTGGCGCGCGCCTGGGCGACGACGCCGATGAGCTCCGGCATTTTGCCCCAGAGCGTATGGTCGGCGAGTTTGATGTGGATGATATCGACCGGGACGTTCGCTTCCCGGCCGATCCGCAGAGCTTCGGCGACCGAATCGAAGACGCCGATTCCTTCGGTGCGCATATGGGTGGCATAGGAGCCGCCGAATTCCGACGCGGCTTTGCACATGGCGATCAGGGTGTCCGTATCGATCCAGGAGCCGGGCGGTCCGCTGAGAGAGCTGGCAACGCCGAGCGCGCCCTGCCGCATCGCCTGGCGGACGAGGTCCTGCATTTCGGCGACTTCGGCTGCGGTGGGCGGGCCGGCGTTGGGGCCGTGGACGTATGTCCAGATCTGACTGGAGCCGACGTAGGTTGCGACGTTGGTGGAGATGCCGCCTTTGCGAAGCGCGGCGAAGTAGCCATCGAAATCCTTCCAGCCGTACTTCGAGGCGTCTTCCTGCCTGCCGCCGACGGGCGCGGCAGAACCGCCTTCGCCGAGAACCATGGTGGTCACGCCCTGGCGGATCATGCTCTGGGCGTCGCCGTCGGTGAGCAACGCGTAGTCGGAGTGGTTGTGGATATCGATGAAGCCTGGCGCGGCGATGAAACCGCGAGCGTCGATGGTGCGTGTGGCGGACTGGCCGGTGAAGCGGCCGAGGGCGGCGATGCGGCCGCCGCGTATGCCGATGTCGCCGATCCAGGAGGGGTTACCGGTGCCGTCCACAATGCGGGCGTTCGTGATGAGCACATCGAACTGCTGGGCCTGAGCCAGGACGGCGGCGAAGGCGAGTACCGGCAGGAGTTTCATGGAAGGATTGTAAATCGTGGGAAGGGTGTCCGCAACGCCAATGGCTGGACCTCCCAATGGCTGAACCACTCGCAGCTAACTGGTGGCGTTTGAACCATTTTCGAAAGATTTAGGTTGGCGAAACGCGAATTGCGCTGTATGCTTTTTTGGGGGGACACGAGCGGCGTGTTTGTGTGCCGCCGCATATTCAGGGAGCGTGCAATGAAAGTGAAGGGAACGGTTTTATTTTCGACGGCAATGGGTGCGGCGGCGGTTTTGATGACGGCGCATTTCGCGCTGTCGCAGCCGCCAGGCGGTGGGCCGGGAGCGCCAGGGGCATCCGGCAGAGGCGGCGGACGAGCGCTCGGCGCTGCGCGTCCATTCGATTACGGCGACAACGATGGCTGGCAGAAGATTTTCGATGGCCAGACGATGAACGGCTGGTCCGGCAACACGAAGTACTGGAGTGTGAAGGACGATTCGCTTTACATCCATCCCTCGTGTGAGGCGCCGACCGGTACGACGTACATTTACTGGACGAACGGCGAGCCCGCCGATTTCGCGCTGAAGTACGAGCTGAAGGGCACCGAGCAGGTGAACGGCGGGATGCAGTTCCGCAGCTATCGAACGGCGAGTGACGACGTGGCGTTTAAGTATCCTGGCCGCGCCGGCCGTGGCGGATTTGGCGGTGCGCGTGGTGGGTCGGGCCGTGGACCGGGCGGAGCCGGTTTTGCGGGCGGCCCCGGTGGTGGGCGCGGCGGCAGCGGGCGCGGTGGTGGGCGCGGGCCGGCGTGCGCGAATCCTGGAACGCCACCCAGCCGCGCGGAAATGGCGCAGTGGGATCTGAACGGTCCGCAGGCCGATTTCGACGCCAACAACAACTTCAGCGGCATGTTCTATGAGCAGGGCGGACGCGGGATTATTTCCGGGCCGGGCCATGCGCTCCTCGCGGAAGCCGGAAAGCCGGTGCAGGATCTCGGTACGATCGCCGACAAAGCGACGCTCGATTCATGGTTCCACAAGGACGACTGGAATCAGTTCATGATCGTTGCGCGCGGCCACGTCACTTCGATCTACATGAACGGACACCTGGTGACGCTGTTCATCGACAACGACCCGAATTATTTCCGCGCGAGCGGCAGGATTGGGGCGGAAGTGGAGAGCACGGGCGAGTACTGGGTCCGGAACATTTACCTGCAGCGCTATTAAGCGCGGCTCCTGGCCGTTTGTAGCGCATCCGAAGACCTGCCTATACTGAGTGGTTCAGGCAGATCTTCGGATGCGCTTTTTCTTTTTCGCTGGAGCATTTCTGATCGCGGCGTCTGCCGGCGTGGGCGCCGACTCGCATTACCGGCTGCTGGAGAACTGGGGACAGAGCAAATGGGGCTCGGTGACCGGCGTGGATGTGGATGCTCAGGACAACGTGTACGTGTTTCAACGCGGCGGAGCGGCGCCGATTGAGGTGTTTGACCGTAACGGCAAGCTGCTTCGAAGCTGGGGCGAAGGGATGTTTAAGACGCCGCATTTTCTCCGCGTGGATCTGGCCGGGAATGTGTGGGTGACGGATCGCGGGCATCAGCAGGTCTTCGAATTCGATTCTGCGGGCAAGCTCCTGATGACGCTGGGAACGAAAGACGTGACCGGCGATAACAACTCTCAGGACGCCTTCAACGGCACCGGCGATGTGGCGATCGCGAAGAGCGGCGAAATTTTTGTAGCGGACGGCGAGGGTCGGAATACGCGGGTCGTGAAATTTTCGCCCGAGGGAAAGTTCATCGCCTGGTGGGGCGGGAAGGGCACGGGGCCGGGACAGTTCAATGTGCCGCACAGCATCGCGATCGGCGATGACGGGCGGATCTACGTCGCGGACCGATCGAACAACCGGATTCAGATCTTCGATACGTCGGGGAAATTTCTCGATCAGTGGACGAATTTCGGAACTCCGTGGGGGCTGTTCGTGAAGGACGGGCTGTTGTATTGCGTGGACGGCTCGGATAACAATGTGCTGTTGATTGCGAACACGAAGGACGGGAAGATAGTGGATCGCATCGAGGGACTGCACAATCCGACGGCGGTGGCGGTGGATTCGACGGGTGCGATCTACGTCGGCGAAGTCAACGGCATGAGCGTGAAGAAGTTTGTGAAAGGGGCGTTATGAGTCTCCGCGTTCCGGCATTGCTCGGCGTGGCGCTCGGGTTGGCCGCGAGTACCGGCGTGGCGGCGATCAATCCCGCGCTGCCCTCGATTTTCATAGCGGGCGATTCCACGGCAGCGGATGGCGTGCCGGACGCGATCGGCTGGGGGCGGCCTTTTCCGCGGTTCTTCGACACGGCGAAGATGAATGTGGTGAATGAAGCGCGCGGCGGGCGAAGCAGCCGTACGTTCATTACGGAGGGGCTCTGGGACAAGCTACTGGCGGACGTGAAGCCGCACGACTATGTCATTATTCAGTTCGGCCATAACGACGGCGGGGATATCAATGGCGAGAAGATCGCGCGCGGGTCGCTGCCGGGGCTGGGCGAGGAAACGCAGGAGATCGATAACAACGTCACGAAGCAGCACGAGACGGTACACACGTTTGGCTGGTACATGCGGAAGATGATTGCGGATACCAAAGCAAAGGGCGCGGTGCCGATTCTGTTTTCGCTCACGGTGCGGAATATCTGGACAGACGGACATGTGGAGCGCGGATCAGGCCGTTACGGCGAATGGACGCAGCAGATCGCGAAGAACGAGAACGTGACCTTCGTGGACTTCACGAATTTCGCCGCGGACCGGTTCGAGCAGATGGGGGAGGCGGCGATGGCGCCGCTTTATCCGAAAGATCACACCCATACCAATGATGCGGGCGCGGAGCTGAATGCGCGGATGGTGATTGCACTGCTGAAGGCGACGCGCGAAAACGCGATCATCCGCAATTTTTCGGCGGCGGGCGGCGCGATTGAAATTGCGCCGATGAAGTTCGTGACGATCGCGGCGTACAAAGCTCCGCCGCATTCCGATCGCGAGGAATGGCTGCGATGGCTCAATCAGCCGGAGCCGGCGGATCCCGCGCTGCATTCGGTGATTCTCATCGGCGATTCCACGATTCGCAACGGGCGCGGAGATGCGATCAATGGGCAGTGGGGATGGGGCGATGCGATCGCGGCGTATTTCGATCCGGCAAGAGTGAATCTGGTGAATCGTGCGGTGGGCGGCACCGGCGTGATGTCATTTATGGCCGGAGG
>DASZVV010000206.1:0-6142 GCA_035546955.1 Bryobacteraceae bacterium | reverse complement strand
GGATTGCCCGCTTAACGCCTCGTACGACGCTTCAATCCCCATCGACACGTCATCCGCGCCATGCACCGTGGGCGTGATCTTCATCTCGAGGCCCAGGTCTTCGAACGTGATCGCCGGAGGCGCAACGAATGAAGGCGATGTGCCGCCCGCACTCCCGGTCGATCCGTTCACGAAACCCGAAGTGATCATCGGATATTTCTCGCCCACGTGGAACACACCCGCCGAGCCGCTCGCCGCTCGCAGCCGCGCCGTATAAAGCGAGCGCGAATCGGAGATCCCCTCGTTGAACATCGCCTGTACCTGCGCGGCCGCGATTCCGACCAGCGTCTTCCCTCCCCCGAACGTCAGCAGATTCGTCACCCCGCTCGGAACCGAGATCACATTGTTCATGATGTTCCCAAGCGGAATCAACTGGAACGTGTTGGTGACCGAGAAGCCGTAATTGATGATGTCGCTGTTCGTCACCTGCAGCACTTCGAGCTCGACCATCACTTCGGGATGATAAGCGAACAACTGCCCGAGCAGTGCCTGCGCCAGTGACGCACGGGACACGCGGTCGCGCACCACAAGCTGATCGGTCTGCGTATCCCATCCGATCTTCTCCACGTTCGTGGTCTGCCGCACCACCTGCACGATTTCCGTCAGTTCCTGCGCCGTGATCACCTGCGGCACCGGCAGCGTCAGAACGACATACTGCTCCAGATCATTGCGCTTTTGCACGGTATCGCGCGCCACCATGATCGCGTGCGTGCCGATGGGAACAATGAACGTTCCCGTCGAGACCTGGAGGGCGTCGAAAGCCTGGCGGTAATCCACGTCCGTGATGCGGAACCGTACCGGCTGCGAAGGGACAGCCGAAAAATCGCTGTCGAACACCACCTGCAGTCCGTAACGCGCCGCCACTTTCTGGTACAGATTGCGCGGCGTATCACTGAGATCGAAATCGAACCTGCCCGGTGCGGCGGCCAGCACGGGCGGACTCGAAAGATGGCGCTCCATGGAGAGTTCGCGCGCCGTCACGCTGTCGAAAAGCAGATCGGCCGGTACGTGTCCCTGCCACACTCCGCCCCCTGCTGTTGTATCTGCCGCGGGCGCCGCAACCGTGGGCGATTCCCCGCCCGCGGCCTTACGGATCTGCTTCGCCCCGGCTACCTGCAATGCGGCGGCGTGCTTCCGGTAGCTCCGGTTTTTCGGCTGCAGTGCCGCGGCCTGCGAATAATAGGTGTAGGCCTGTGCGAGATCGCCCGCCTTCTCGGCGCGCTTACCGTCGCGGGCGATCGCGGCGGCAAGTTCCGACGGCGGATCCCCGTAGTCCGCCGCGCGCATAACGGCCGGCGGCAGAAAGGCTATCAACAGCGCCAGACTCGCAACCGGACACACTCCCGCCACGACAGAGGAACGCATCAAGAGAAATTGACGCTCGGGGACCGCCTGGCGTGCAGGAAAAAATACCTGGCGGCCTGGTGCCATGGACAATAGAATGAACGACATGCACCAGATGTTCAGCGACCCGTTCGTTGTCGCCGTCCCCGTGGCCCTGTTCCTTGGCACCCTTCTGCTGGGTCTGGTGGCGCGCCGGGTGGTCTTCAAACTCCTGCGGGGCTGGGCAAAACGCACCGATAGCCAACTCGATATTCTGCTGATCGACACCCTGCGCGGCCCGGTTGCGCTCTGGATCGTCATTCTCGGGCTGCACGTCGCCACGCAGAATTCTGAAATCCCGCCCCGCTATCTCCGCTATTTCGCTCCCACCCTGCAGGTGCTCTGGGGGCTTTCCTTCACCATCGCCCTGAGCCAGTTCGCCGGCAGTATGGTGCGGTTCTACGGCGGCGCCATGCGCGGCGTCAAGTCGGTCAGCTCGCTCAGTCAGAAGCTGGTGCAGTTATCGATCCTGGTGATCGGCTGCCTCTGGCTTTCCAAGGTCATCTTTAACTTCAGCCTGGCGCCCGTTCTCACGACTCTCGGCGTCGGCGGTATCGCAGTCGCGCTCGCTCTGCAGGACACGCTCTCCAACCTGTTTGCGGGCTTTTACGTCTCTGTCTCCGGCCTTGTCCGGATCGGCGATTACATCCGGCTCGATTCGAATCAGGAAGGCTACATCGCCGATATCAACTGGCGGTGCACCACCATGCGAACCTCGCTGAACAATCTGGTTGTGATTCCGAACAGCAAGCTCGGCCAGGCGATCTACACGAACTACTTCCTGCCCGATGGCCGCATGGTGGTGACCATGCTTTGCGGCGTGAGTGCCGACAGCGACATCGATACCGTGGAGAAGCTCCTGCGCGATGAACTCGTGACCTGCACATCCGAAGTCGACAGCATGCTCGCCGATCCGCCGCCCGCCGTTCGCTTCAATCCCGGCCCCTGGGGCGCTTCACTCGTTTTTCAATTGGTGTTCAGCGTAACGCAGTTCGCGAATGTTCCCACGGCCCGAAGCGACGTCCGGAAGCGCGTATATCGCCGGCTTCGTACGGCCGGCATCGCAGTGAATTTCCCGGCGACATCTACCCCCAGTGCACTCGACGCCAGCAGTTGAAATCATCACGGCTCTCGAAGGTGTGCCGCCCGGCGATGCGCTCGATCTCGCCTGCGGCGCCGGGCGTAACGCTATCTGGCTGCGCAATCGCGGCTGGCACGTGACGGCGGTCGATCAGATCGAGCTTTCAATCGAGGGCGTTACCTGCATTCAGGCGGATCTCGAACGCGGCGAGTTCGTCATCGCTCCAAACGCGTGGGATCTGATTGTTTGCTGGCTCTACTGGCAGGAAGACCTGCTGCCAGCCATCGCCGCAGGACTGCGTCCGGGTGGTATCGCCGCGCTGGCCGGCAAAACCAGCGGGCGTTTCGAGACCTCCCTTGCGAATTATCGCCGCGCCTTCGAGGGTTGGGAAGAAATTGCGTCGGGCGAACCGGACGGCAGAGGTTTCTGGATCGGCCGCAAGTCAGGCAGCGCGTAGTTCGGGCTCGAAGAACTCGTCGACCAGATTGAGGATCTCCGAAGCCTCGCTGACTTTGTAGATTGAGGCGCGCAGGTGAGCGCCGCCGCGCACGCCGTGCGTGAAGTACGTGGCGAACTGCTTCATCTTGCCCGCCGCATCGTCTTCGCGCCGGTCCATCAGCATGCGGTAGTAGGTCCGCATCATCTCGTAGCGGTCAAGCTGCGTCGGCTGATCGTAACTTCCCGTCGCCAGATACTGCTGAATCTGCCGGAAAATCCAGGGATTCGACGACGCCGTCCGCCCGATCATTACCGCATCGCAACGCGTCTCCTCCACCATGCGGATTGCATCTTCCGGCGTGATGATATCGCCGTTGCCGATCACCGGGATTCTAACCGCGTCTTTCAGCGCCGCGATGCGCGTCCAGTCCGCGCGGCCACTGTAGCCCTGCTCGCGAGTCCGCGGATGCAGCGCGACTGCCTGCAACCCGCAGTCTTCCGCCAGCCGGCCCATCTGCGTCATCACCAGTTCCTGATCGTTCCAGCCTGCGCGGAACTTGCAGGTGAGCGGGATTTTAATCGCCGACCGCACCGTGCGCAGAATGGTTTCGACCAGCGGCAGATCACGCAGCAGCCCCGAGCCGCCGTTGCATTTCACCACCTTTTTCACCGGGCATCCGAAGTTGATATCGATGAAATCGAAGCCCAGATCTTCGCAAACCCGCGCCGCTTCCGCCATCACTTCCGGATCCGACCCGAACAACTGCGCCGAAATCGGATGTTCCTCGGGCTCAAACGCGAGATAGCGGGCGACCGTCCGGTTGACCCTTTTGATGCTGCGGGATTCCGCATCGAGCGCCGCACTCACTCCGTGCGAGCTCGTGAATTCCGTCATAATCAGTCCGCATCCTCCGAGATTCCGGATAAATCTGCGGAAAACGGTGTCGGTTACGCCAGCCATCGGGGCCAGCACCGTCGCCGGCGCGAGCGTCGTGTTTCCGATCGGAAATGATGCGGGGAAACCCACAAGTTCAGTTTAACGTCTGCCTGAGCAGAATGAAGCCTGTCTATATCGGCTTACTGGTGTTCGCAGCGACCGTCGGTATTGGCCTGCTGGTGATTTTTACCCTGTCGCCAAACCCGCAGCATGTTCGGATTACGCCTTCGCAACCGGCCGCAATTGTACCCGCCCCGCCAGCTCCCGCCCGCGAAACGACTCGCCCGAGCCGAAAAACACAGGAAGCTCGCAGAACCACCCCTGCGCAGACGTTTGGCCCGGGAGAGAAGATGACCCCCTTCCCGAAACCGCCGATCTCCGCCCGCCCCACCGGCGGCATCTTCAGCGGGTCAGATCCCTCCGACCCGCGAATCTACCATTAACCTAAACCGCCGGGGCCTTGCGCTTGCGTGGAGCTGCGGCCTTGCGCGGCCGTTTCGGCGGCGCCGCCACGTTCCCATCCACTTCTTTGCCCGTCGTCTTCCGTGCGCCCTTCTTTGGACGCTCCGAACCAGCCGTCGGCTGCCCCGGTACGATCGGTTGCGGACCTTCTTCCTCTTCCGTTTCCGGCAGTGGCGGCGCCTCCGGTTCGGGCACGGCCGGCGGATGGAACTCCGCCCCCAGGAACACCATCACGCCCTGATTCTCATCCGGGACGAGGCGCACCACGGTTTTATCCTGCGAGAAATTGAGGAATTCGCCGAACTCCTGGAAGCCGAAAGTCTTCCAGTCGAAGCCCGGCGCCTCTTCCGTAACCCACTGCTGCAGATCGGTTGCCGACACACCCTCTTCGAGTTCCAGCCGGTGGTTCTCCAGCACGTCGCGCAGAAACGGCAGCGCTTCTTCGGGCCGGACGGTCTTTTCCGCCGCTCCGCCGCGTTTGCGTGAAATCAGATAGCGGCCTTCGCCGCCGGTCACGATGATCAGATCGCTCTTGCGCAATTTTTCGATGAAGTCGGTGAACGAACCGGCGCCATACGCGCGCTCGCTGAAGCTCGAATCGAGCTGCAGCATCGTGGATTTCAACAGCCCCAACTGCGGACGCACCTCGCGCCGTTCCAGCACCTGAAGGGCGCGCTCCACGAGCGGCATGGCCTGATGCAGATCGAGCGCGGGACGGCGCTGACCGCCACCCTGCTGCTGCCCACCGCCCTGCTGCTGTTGTCCGCCGCCTTCCTTCTGCCGGTCGTGCTGCCGCTCCTGCCGGCTGTGTCCTTCGCGCTGCTCGCGATGCTGGCGCGGCGTGCGGCCGTCGTCCAGCACCGATTCATAGCTGATGAACTCGTGGCAATTCTTCTGCAGGATGGTGCTGGTGAATGCCTTGCCGCCCAGGATGAAAACAGTTTTATCGTACTGTTTCAGCTTGTTCACCAGCGCGATGAAGTCGCTGTCGCCGCTCACGATCGCGAACGCGTTGATGTGATCGTGGGTGAATGCCATCTCCAGCGCGTCGAGCGCCAGGTTGATATCCGCGCCGTTCTTGTCGCCGCGAGGGGACGGGTCGCGCTGCACCATCTGGACCGCGTGCTCCGAAAGCTGGCGCGTGGAATTCTCCATCCGGCCCCAGTTTGCGTACGCAATCTTGGTGACAATCTCGCCGCGTTCCTTGAGAGCCTCAAGAACCACCGAGACGTCGAACTCTCTCTGTAGTGTCGATTTGACTCCGATCTCAATGTTGTCGAAGTCGATGAAGACCGCAATCTTCAAATGCTTGTCCATGTCTGTCCGGTACCTGCGAGCCGGCCGCGTCAGGCCGCCGGTTCTTCCCTTCCATCTCAGGCCGCCTGGCTGGCGGCTTCGCGTACAGTCGCTACTATTGATTCCAGCGAAGCGCCGGGCTGAAAGACCTTTGTCACGCCCTGCCGCTCCAGCTCCCGCGCATCGTCAGCCGGAATGATTCCGCCGACGATCACCTTGACGCCGGTCATGCCCTGCTGCCGCAGCAACTCCATCACGCGCGGAACGATGGAATTGTGCGCCCCGGAAAGCACCGAAAGCCCGATGACCTGCACATCTTCCTGCAGGGCCGCGCTTACGATCATCTCTGGAGTCTGCCGCAAACCAGTATAAATGACCTCCATACCCGCATCGCGAAGAGCCCGGGCAATTACTTTGGCGCCGCGATCGTGCCCATCCAGGCCCGGCTTCGCGATCAGCACGCGTATGGGAGCACTCATAGTGCGGCTTGCGACCGCTGAATTTAT
>DASZVV010000205.1:0-5161 GCA_035546955.1 Bryobacteraceae bacterium | reverse complement strand
TTCGCCGCGGCTTCATTGATCGTGGTGGGCCGGCTCAGGCCAGAGGTCATGCCGCCTGGGCATGCCGCCGTGCCCGCCGGCTGCGCGGGAGTATCGAAATGCCGCGACCATTCGATGCGGCCGAGATCAGTGTCGAGCGTGACTTCGTTATCCCCGGTGCCGCCGAAAAACGCATACGACCGGAAGCCGCGATATCCAATATAACGATCGAGAGTGAGAGCCTGAGAAAGCGATGCCCCCTGGCGCGCTTCGTTCTTAGCCTGCACTTTCCAGAGAAATTTGAAGCCGGGTTTCTCCATGCTGGAAACGGAAATCTGTGGATCGCTGGCCACGGATGACGTGCGCTGCGCGTCATTCCCATCTGTTGTCCATGCGCCGCCGCCGCGGCCCTGTGCCGCCGCAATTCCCGCGAATGCTAATACACAGCCTGCTCCGAAGGCAATCTGACGAGTGAGTTTTTCCATACACAGTCTCCTTCTGAAAAAGCCAAGGAATTATTAGATCACAATCGTGTGGAAAAATCAGGTAATTCTGTGCTGATTATTCCCCGTAAGTGGCTGGACCATTTGAGGTTGCGCGTTGGGCTGGGGATGCGAAGAGAGTAGATCACGCAGCATTTGCGCGTTGCGTGCTGGTACCGGTGAGGGGCGCGGGGATGGCGTCCGGCGGGTGCGATTCCTCTATAATGGGATTCGATTTTGCCTGCCGCCAAAGAGCCTGTACGCCGAAAACCCACCATCGCAACCGTCGCGCAGCATGCCGGCGTAGCGGTGAGTACTGTCTCGCGTTTCCTTAACGGCCACTACGTGAGTAAGAAAGCGCGTGCTCGTCTGGCGGAAGTGATCGAAGAGCTCGGTTACGTCCGATCGGTAACGGCGCGCAACCTGAGTCTCGGGGTGCGCGGATGCGTGGGCGTGGTTGTGGATTCGAGCCAGGACCTCTGGTTCACCCAGCTTCTTGCAGGTATTGAGGAAGAACTATCGACGCGCGACACCAGTCTGATGCTGGCCAGCCTCGAACTGAGCGGCCGCTACGATCCCCGCATTGTGCAGCAGTGGGTGCGGGAGCGGCGGGTGGATGGCGTGATCATGGTCAAATCGCAGCGGCGCGAGCGCGCTCTGGTGCATGAATGCATCGAAGCGCAGTTGCCGACCGTGATGATTGCGCCGGATGAGGCTGTGGCGAACGCGCATCTGGTGCGCTGCGACAATCGCGCGGCGGGCGCGGCGGTGGCGCATCATCTGGCGAACCTGGGGCACAAGCGGATCGCCTTTGCGGGCGGTCCGGAGCATTCGGTCGATACGCGGCAGCGATTGACCGGGCTGAAGGAAGTGCTGGAGGAGCGGGGAATCCGGCTCGATCCGAAGCGAATTTCGTTTTGCACGAGTTACGAAGCGGATGCAGGCTGCCAGTTCGCGAGCGAGATTCTGAAGACGCCGTTCGATTTCACGGCTCTCGTGACGGGCAACGATGCGATCGCTCTGGGCTTCATGCGGATCGCGCAGCAGCATGGGATCAAAATTCCGGAGCGGCTTTCCGTCGTGGGATTCGACAACATTCCGGAAGGCGCGCTGCTCTGGCCGGGGTTGACGACCGTGGCACAGCCGACGCGCGATATGGGCCGCGCCGCGTGCCAGAAGCTCTTCGAGGCGATTTCGGATCCGGGCGAGCAGCAGGTTCTGGTGTATCCGGTGGATCTCGTGGTCCGCGAAAGCACGGCTCCGCCGCCTCGGATTTAGTGGCGCAGAGAATTACCGGCCGGGCGGACGCGGAAACCGCTTGTCCGTTTACCTTGCGCCGAGGATGACTTCGGTCGTGAGCTGATCCAGTTTTTCGTAGGCCAGGCCGCGTTCGGCGATCTTCACGCGATCCAGATTGGCGCCCATGAGAGCTTTCTGGCTTTCCGCCGAGTACTTTGCGACGGAGGGGGCGCCCTGGCCCGCTGCCAGATTTTCCTGCAGCAGAGCCTGAATTTCCTTATCGGCGTGCCAGCGCTTCGCGGCGGCCTTGAGGATCAGGTACGTCCGCATGCAGCCTTTTGCGAACTCCTTTACGCCATCCATATCTTCGGTGCGATAGGCGTGCGCGTCGAAGTGGCGTGAGCCCAGATATCCGACCTCTTCGAGGAACTTCACGAGGAAGAAGGCCGCGCGCGGATTGGCGGCGCCGAAGCGGAAATCCTGATCGTAGCGGCCGGGTTGCTGATCGTTGAGGTCAATGTGGAAGAGCTTGCCCGCGTCCCACGCCTGCGCCACCGCATGGAAGAAATTCAGGCCCGCCATGGTCTCGTGCGCGACTTCCGGATTCACGCCGACCATATCGGGATGAGCGAGAGTCGGAATGAGGCCGAGGTAGTTGCCGGTGGTGGCCATGTAGATATCGCCGCGCGGCTCGTTAGGCTTGGCTTCGAGCGCGAACTTATAGCCGTATTTCTTATCGATGTTGTACTCGCAGAGGTAATTGACGGCTTCGCGGAGGCGTTTCACGGCGTCTCCGGCGCAGCGGCAGGCATCAGTTTCGGTGCCTTCGCGTCCGCCCCAGAGGACGAACACTTTGGCGCCGAGTTCCGCGCCGAGATCCATCGCGCTCATGGTCTTGCGAACGGCGTAGGCGCGGACGCGGGCATCGTTCGAGGTGAAAGCGCCATCGCGGAAAACGGGGTCGAAGAACAGATTCACGGTCGCCATCGGGACGACCAGGTTTGCGGCCTTGCAGGCGGCGATGAAGCCCTTGACGATGCGGTCGCGCTCCGCGGGCGTGGCGTCAATCGGCACCAGATCGTTGTCATGAAGATTCACGCCCCAGGCGCCGACTTCGCCCAGCATCTTCGCGGCGTCATTCGGGTCGAGCGGGGGGCGCACGGGTGCGCCAAACGGATCGCGTCCCGGATTGGAGATGGTCCACAGACCGAAGGTGAACTTGTGTTCAGGAAGAGGCGTGAATTGATCGCTCATTATAGATCGCTTTCAGAGCCGGGTAGACCCGGCGATATCGTTCGTACTGCTGATCCATGACAGCCCGATGAACAGGGATGGGCTGCACGGTTTCGGCCGTCCGGACATTCTGGTCGCAGGCTTCATCGACACCCGGCCAGACGCCGGTCCCCACACCGGCGAGCAAGGCTGCGCCATAAGCGCCGCCTTCATCCGCGGCGATTGTTTCCACCGCGTGGCCGTAAACATCGGCCTGAATCTGTCTCCACAAGGCTGAGCGGGCGCCGCCACCGGTTACCCGTATCCGGTTAACGGGCACACCCAACTCGGCAAAGATCGTGAAACTATCCCGCTGGCTGAACGCGACTCCCTCCATAATGGCACGCGCGACATAACCCCGGGTGTGGCTGGCGGCCAATCCGGTAAGGGCGGCGCGCACCGAAGAATCGAGGTGCGGCGTGCGTTCTCCCATGAGGTAAGGCGCCCAAAGAACGCCGTCGCAGCCCGGAGGCGCGGTGGCAGCTTCCCTCGAAAGCTGGTTGTAGTCGTAGCCGGGCGCGGAAAGATGGTCGCGCATCCAGCGGAGTGAGAGGCCCGCGGCCTGGGTTACGCCCATGACGTGCCAGCGGCCCGGAATTGCATGGCAGAAAGTGTGAAGGCGTCCGCCGGGGTCGAGCGAAGGGATTTCGGTCGCAGCGAAAACGACGCCCGAAGTGCCGAGCGTGACGCTGACGGCGCCGGGGCGGGTGATGCCCATGCCGATCGCACCGGCGGCCTGATCGCCCGCGCCCGCCACGATCGGCGTTCCGGCGGGGATGCCTGTGAGTCCTTCGGCTTCGGCGGAAACTTTGGCGCAGACTTCCGGCGATTCGAAAACGGCGGGAAGCAGATCGCGGTCGATATCGACGATGCCGAGCAACTCATCCGACCAGCGGCGGTGCGTGACGTCAAGCATCAGAGTTCCGGACGCGTCGGCCACGTCGATGGCGTATTCGCCGCTCAGACGGTAGCGGACATAATCCTTCGGCAGCAGAACGTGGCGGACTTTTTTCCAGATTTCAGGCTCATTCTGGCGAACCCAGATGAGCTTGGTGAGAGTGAAGTTTGTGAGCGCCGGATTGCAGGTGAGGTCGAGCAGACGCTTCGAGCCGACCTTCTGCGTGATCCACGCGCATTGCTCATCAGTGCGCTGATCGCACCAGATGATGGAGGGCCGCAGGACCGCGCCGTTCTCGTCCAGCAGCACCGCGCCATGCATCTGGCCGGTGAGGCCGACGCCGCGAATCTGCTTCGGCGAGATACCGGCGGCTTTGATGACATCGCGGATGGCCTGCTGCGACGCACGCCACCAGTCGGCCGGGTCCTGTTCAGCCCATGCGGTGCGGGGCGATGCAAATGCCTGATGCTCTGTTGTGCAGGAAGCAAGGACCGATCCGTCTTCCGCTACGAGGACCGCGCGCGATCCGCCGGTCCCTACATCTATGCCAAGGATTGGAATAGTTCCCCTCCGTCCCTTTCCAATGGTTATTTCAGCGGTCCCTGCAGGGAAAACGCGTAGAAATCTTCGCCAGCCGCGACCACCACGTACTGTTTCCCGTCAAGCATGTAAGTGATGGGACCGTTGCCGGGATTGGAGAGCAGCGCCGAGTGCCACAGGGGCACGCCGGTCTTCGCATCCCAGGCGATGAAGTCGCCGGAACCGTCGCTGCCGAAGAGCAGATTGCCGGCGGTTGTCATCAGATTCTGCGCGCCGATATTGAGCGGGCGCTTCCAGGCGATCTTTCCGGTCTTGTAGTCAATGGCGCGAAGTTCAGTGCCGATGTTGCCGACCTGGTGCTCGACGGCGCCGTAGCCTTCCGGCTGCGGATCATTATCGACTTTGTAGAAGATCACGTACGGCTGGGTGGTGCCGACGTAGAAGAGACCTGTATCGGGATTGAAAGCCGGGCTCGGATAGCCGGTGGAGCCGCTGGAGTTCGGAGCGGTCAGCGTGCCTGCCGGCGACGGCTCTTTTTCGGGGTCGCGAATCGGCTGGCCGTTCTTGCCGATGCCCGTGAACCAGTTCAGGTGCTCGACGAAGGGAGTAGTGGAGATGCTCTTACCGTTGGTCCTGTCGATGACGAAGAAGAGACCGCCGCGGTAGGCCTGCAGGAGGAGCTTGCGCGGCTTACCGTCGATCGGCATATCGGCGAGCACAGGGATTTGCGAGCCATCCCAGTCATGCGTGT
>DASZVV010000204.1:0-4186 GCA_035546955.1 Bryobacteraceae bacterium | reverse complement strand
AGGAACTTGTTTGTGCCGACGACGGGATATTTGATGTGCCAGAGGCTGCCGGCCGTCTCTTCGTGGACGCTTTCGAGGTCCGAGATGGCGGTGTTGCAGGACGGGCACCAGTTGACCATGTACTCGCCGCGATAGATCAGGCCGCGTTCATATAAGGAGACGAAGACTTCGCGGACGGCGCGGGAGAGGCCTTCATCGAGGGTGAAGCGCTCGCGGGACCAGTCGCAGGAGGCGCCGATCTGGATCATTTGTTTCTTAATGGTGCCGCCGGATTCGGCTTTCCATTGCCAGACGCGGTCGATGAACTGGTCCCGGGTGAGGTCGCGGCGATATTCGATGCCCTGGGCGCGGAGCTGGCGGGCGACGATCATTTCGGTGGCGATACCGGCGTGGTCGGTGCCGGGGAACCAGAGGGTAACGTCGCCGCGCATGCGATGCCAGCGGACGGTGACGTCGATTTCGGAGTGCTCCAGCATGTGGCCCATGTGGAGGGAGCCGGTCACGTTGGGGGGCGGGATGACGAGCGAGAAGGTGGGCTTGCCGGGCTGAAATTGGGCGTGATAGATGCCGGATTCGACCCACCACTGAGCCCAGCGGGGCTCAAAGCGCCCAGGCTCATAGACTTTATCGATTTCCATGGAAGTCTTCAGGATAGCAGGAGTGGGAAATGGGACCGAGGGATTGGCGGGGCCGCGGAGCCGGGTTTGCCGGCGGTTTGTTCGGGGTTCGTTGGGGGTTCGTCGACGGTTCGTCAGGGTGGGCTCGCCGAGAGCCGGCGCTTTGTTTTGTTGGAGATGGTGGCTTCGTTTCAGATTTTCCTTTGTTTGGGGGAATCGCAAGGCTGGTTCGGCATGCGAGATCTGGCAGAGGCGGTATGCGATTGCCGGATTCGGGATGAGATTCGATGCGGGTGCGACAGACATTTCGTGCGTAATTTACCGCATCGGCGCCGGAAAAGCAGAGCTCGGCGGACTGAGTTTTTTCCGCAATACGTGGGGAATATTGGAGTTAGGGTTATCCGTAAAATGCTGTGAATGGGGCGCGCTGGCGCGGTTTTATGAGCTGTTATGCACTCGCTAACTGCCGATAGACATCTAAAACATTTTTTGTCCGGGCCGCTTTTTTCATTGCTATGTCAATTCTTTTGGGGTATTCTCTCCCAATATGTTTCGGCATTTCGTGTGTTTTCTGACTATTGGCGTCTGTTTCCCGGGGGTTTTGCCCGCACAGAGAGCAGCAGCGCCCACGCATCGCTACTACCGGCTAATTTGCCTGGTGCATCTGACGGGATCGGGGAAGGCGAACGATCCAATTATGCCGGAATACGTCGCCGAAGGGACCGCCATCGCGCAGAACAGTATTACGGCTGCTATTGCGGCTTCGGCCACGCTCAATGTTACGCCTAAAGCGGCAGCGGCGCAGGGAAGTCCGACAGCCACCTCGCCTTCAACAGGAACGCAGGCCGCGGCAGCACCGACGCCTGTTTCGTCCGCCGCACCGCCGGTGGCTCGCCCGGGAATTTTGTCGTGGAGCATGCAAAAGACAGACGACGGCAAGATGGCGATCGTCCACATGGTCGCCGCCGATCCAGCGGCGTTTAAGCATATTCTGGCCGACACCCGATCCGAAATTCGCGTATTTCAGATCGGAAAGGATTCGCCCGCTTTGATCGAGGCGGAGATGCGGAAGTACAAGAAAGACTTCAGCCTGGATTCGTTCGAGGTGATGGCGCAATGAGAATCCGGCGAGCTTCATTCATTCTGGCGTTCACGCCTTGCGCCCTTTGGGCGACCTATTCCTACGACTTCACCGGCCTTCCCTCCAGCTCGGGGTGGACGGCCAACGGCACCGTGGACCATGACTACTCCAGCGGAATCGACTTCTACGAGGATTCAGGGTCGTTCATCTATCAGCCGGCGGTTTCTACAGAGACCGTAGGCGGTATAACGGGGAGCGCGAACGATTATGAAGTTTCAATGACGCTCTCGACGCCGAGTTCCACTGTAATCGAATTTCTCCGTGCATCGTCGAATGCGATGCGGAGCAATGGATACGCGGCGGGCAGCTTTATCTCGGTCGAATATACCTCGGGCACTATTGCAATCAAGCAGTCAGTGAGCGGTACGCTGACGCAACTCGGCAGCGTGACCGTGGGATACAGCGGCAGCACACAGACGCTCCGAAGCGTCATTTGGGGCACGACACTCTGGGTCTTCCTGAACAATCAGCTTGTCTTAACGAACACCAGCCTGCCAGCAACATCCGGACAACCTGGAATTGGAGGATTCCTGAGCAACGACGACTACTGGGCGACAAATATCACCACCGTAAGCATCGGCCATCATGACATTGCACCTCCGATCGCCCCGAATCAGTCGAGCCTACGGGCAAGCATCCTGCCGGCTTCCGTATCGCTTGCGTGGGAAGGGGTGCCGGACGATTCCGTCGGCGTCGGCGTGTATCGATATAACGTCTTGCGTAATGGCACGGCTTTGACGAATATCGTCGGGACGCCGGTTCTTACCGACAGCACAGTAACCGCCGGCTCAACCTACACCTACACGATCACCGCGGTCGATTTTCACGGAAACACTACGCCACCAGTCAGTTACACGGCCGTGGTGCCCACCGCAGGTATCGACCCGCGCCGGACCGGCACCTATGTGACCGGCAGCTACTGGGGTGGTGGCGGCGAGCAGGTCGACACGCTTAGCGGGAATCTGAATTTCAGCATTCCGCTCCTCAAACCGATGGGCCGCACCGGCTGGAGCGTATCCGTGGGTCTCAGCTACAACTCGCAAAACTGGGTTCAGGATGGCGGAGTGAACTGGTCGCTTGGGACCGATACCGGCTACGGCTACGGATGGACGCTGCAGATTGGCTCCGTCACGCCGTATTATGCAGGGTGGACGAGCGGCGTGGATCACTATGTTTTCACTGACGGCTCGGGCGCATCCTATCGGCTGGACCAGAATAATGGTGGAATCTGGACGTCGCTTCAGGGCCTGTACGTCTGGTTCGATGCCAATACGAATAAGCTGCATTTCAAAGATGGGAAATTCTGGGTAATGGGGTGCGTCTCATCGGGCGGGGAGCAGGACGCGGGGACTCTTTTTCCGACAATCATCGAAGACGCGATAGGTAACCAGGTTCTGGTTACCTATCAGTCCGCAGCCGGCCTCCCAGCGTCGGTGACAAATACAAGCGCCAGGATCTCCGCGATCGAGGATGTAAGAGCGGTCTACAATGGCGGTTACCCGCCCACCTATACCACGTACTCGTTCAGTTACAATAATGATCCGATCCCGCATCTCCAAAGCGTCGCCAACTACATCCACAGCAGTGAGACGTTTCCGTCTTTCCAGTACGCAACGGTGGCGCTTGCGCCACCGTTTGGTTCCGATTCGAGCTACAGCGGCCTGACAACAACGCACTTGACCGGCATCACCATGCCCGCCGCAGGTCCGACATCACCAACCTATACGACAGCCGGAAAGTATTCCTTTGACTACGACTCAGCGGGGGCAGCAGAACTCATGAAAGTGACGTTCCCCTGGGGCGGCCATGTGCGCTGGGACTATGCTACGGCCACCTACCAGGGCGGCCGGCTGCTGAGAGAAGTCACGAATCGCTATCTCGCGGCGGATGCCGCAGGATCCATCGAATGGGGTCCTTACCCGTTCACCCACTCCGACTCCGCTGGAACGATTGCGACAGTACATGCCGACACTACTCTCGCAGATGCCAGCGGGATCGGAGCGAAGAAATGGACCTTCACAACATCGGGATCGCCGTGGGAAATCGGTCTCGCCGCTGAGTTCCTCCAACTCTCAGCGGTAAGCGGCACGGTCATGACGCACGACACTTACACGTGGTCGCAGACCCCCGGAAGCTCAGTTGCGCCGAAAATCGGACCGATCCCGTATATTTCTCAGAAAGTCCATGTGATCGATGAGGGGACGGCGGACGCGCAGAGCGCGCTGACCACCCAGATAGAAGACGCCTATGGAAATCTACTCACGGAGAATATATACCCATTTAACAACTGAGTTCGCTACTCTAATTTGGCCCACTTTGAGCTTTTAATTTGGCCCCCCTGGAGAACCCCGGATGACAAGATTCCGGGATGGACAGGAGGCACAAAGTGGAGTTATTCGAAGAGATCCGGCGCGACTATGCGGCCGGA
>DASZVV010000203.1:0-9901 GCA_035546955.1 Bryobacteraceae bacterium | reverse complement strand
AGACGGTCATGGTCGGCTGGGAAACGTTCTTCACTTCCGTCCAGGGCTTGCCGGCCACAGGATCGTCGGTCACGCCGTCCATCGTTTCCGGCGCCTGGTTGGGGCGGGCGTCCGGCGGCGTCTTCGGCCAGAGTGATATCTGCCGGTGTCCCGCCTGTGGCTGCCACACCGCCGCAGCACTGAGTACAGGTATTCCGAGCGCCAGGCCCAGCGCAAAGAGCGAAAGTTTCATGAAGTTTGCCAGCCAACAGGCTATCAATCCCGATTGCTAAACTGAAGCCCAGGAAGGGCATGGCGGAACTCGAAATCAAACCGTCGCCGAAGATGCTGACCAAAATCGGCACGCTCATCGGCACGGCGGTTACGCTGGTCGGCGTGCTCATCTGGCTTCTGACGGGCGGCGGGGTTGGGCTGTTCGCCAGCAAAGTCGACCTCAAAACCTACATGCCGGATGCCACCGGGCTGGGGGTGGGCGCGCCGGTCCGGCTCAGCGGCATTCAGGTGGGCGCGGTGAAGCACATCACCATTTCGCGTTACCTCGATCTGCAGCGCCCCGTGCGCGTTGACCTGCGGGTGGAGGCGAAATATCTGCCGCAAATCCCGATCGATTCGCAAACCAGTATCGGGTCGGACACGCTGATTGGCGACAAATTCGTCGATATCGACGCAGGCAAATCCCGGCGCACTGTCGCTAACGGCAGCGAACTGGCGAGCGAACCGGCCGATACCGCCGCCGATAAGGCCGATCTGATCTACAGCATTCAGGACAGCCTGCGGAAAATCGATGGCATCCTCATCACGGTCGCGTCTCCCGACACACCCCTCGGGCACTACATCATGGAGGACAAGGAGTATCAGTCCGCGGTTCACAGCATCGAGGCCTTCGAAGTCAGCATGCGCGGGCTGGTGGCGCGCGGCACGCCGACCGGCAACGCGGTGTTCAGCACCAGTCTCTATTCGAAATGGGACAAATCGATTCGGGGTATCGACGACACTCTGGCGGCGATCCAGCGCGGCGAAGGTACCGCCGGACGGCTCTACGCGAGCGACGATCAGTACAACGAAATTCTCGCGAAGGTGCGCGATCTGCGGAAATCTGTCGGCGACTTCCGGGCAGAGCTGGCGAACGCCGATACCTCGCTGCAGGATGACGAGGCTTACCGCAAACTCACGCGCATGCTCGCCTCCGCCGATGAATCCCTCGCGGCTATAGACCGCGGCGAAGGCCAGCTCGGTGAATTGCTGACCAGTCCGCAGAAGTATGAATCGCTGGCGGGTTCTCTGAAAAATCTGGACGACTTCCTGAAGGATTTCCGCTCGAACCCGCGCAAGTATCTCCGGCTGAAACTCTTCTGACGCGTGTGGAACCGGTTGCGCTGCTATCTTCATATTGATGCGCGAAAACTCCGTCAAAAAGGCACTGAAGGCAGGTAAGCTGCAGCTTGGCTGCGGATTCGGGAATTTCCGTTCCGCGGAGATTCCGAGGCTCCTCGCCGCGGCGGGCCTGAGCTGGGCTTTCGTCGATACCGAGCATGGCAATTTCGATCTCGAAACCGTGAACGATATCTGCCGGGTCTCGAATCTCATCGGTTTCTGCCCGATTGTGCGGGTGGCGGACTTCCAGTATTCGCTCGTGGCGCGCGCGCTCGACTGCGGCGCGGGCGGCATCATCTTCCCCCGCGTGGATGAGCCGAAGCAGGTGGAGAAAGCGCTGAGCTGGACGATTTATCCGCCTGAAGGCGTTCGCGGATTCGGCCTCGCGCCATGCAACCTCGAATACGAAACGCTCACGTTTACCCAGATGATGGATCACTACAACGCGAATCTGATGCGTGTGGTGCAGATCGAAAGCGTTCGCGCCGTGGAAGCGCTCGATGAGATTCTGAGCGTGAAGGGTTTCGATACCGTGATGATCGGTCCGGCGGACCTTTCGATTTCCCTCGGCGTTCCGGGCAATTCCGATCACCCGAAAATGATCGAGACGATCGAAAAAATTCGCGACGCCTGTCTGCGCCACGGAATCGTTCCGGGAATCCACACGAAGAGCGCCGCCATGGCGAAATTCTGGAAAGATCGAGGCATGCTGTTTGTCGGATGCGCGAACGATCTGGCGATGCTGCTCGAACGCGCGTCGGAAAACGTGCGCAATATTCTGAAGGATTAAAGGATTAAGTGAGGCGCGCCGGGCTCCCTGTCTGTTTCCTGCTTGCGCTGACTGCGCTCGCCGCGGCCGCATCGTTCGATCGCATCTCGCCGGATTCCCTTCACGCCAACATTACATGGCTGGCGGCGGATGCGCGCCAGGGACGCCTCAGTCCTTCGCCGGGGCTGGATGCGTCCGCCGATTATCTCGCCGCGCAATTTCGCGCCGCCGGGCTTGCACCGGGCGGAACCGGGGGTACCTTCTTTCAGACCGCCGATTTCGTTGAGATGACGCCCAATTACGAAGGTTTCCATCTGAGCGTGGAGGCCGGCGGACGCAGCATCGCGGTGCAGAACATTCTGGTGCGCTCCACCCGGGCGCTTGATTTCTCGAACGAGCCGGTTCTCGAAGCGGCGGCAACTGATATTGCGGGGCACGTCGTCTATGACGGTGAGCGCTCGCTCGACGATGCCGGGCTGGAGGCGCTGCGCGCAAAGAAGCCGGCGCTCGTGATTCTTTCGAGTGCCGGCTCACGGCCGCGGGGAGAGACGCCCGCGCTCATGGACGCAGACCCCAATATTGCGCCTGTCATTCGGGTTTACAGCCGGGCCGCGGCGGAACTGCTGCGGCGAGGCCAGGCGCGTCTGACGCTCCATCTGGCCGCGCCGGAGCTCAGGGAGGCGAAGATGCGGAACGTGGCCGGCGTTCTCCGCGGCTCCGATCCCGCACTGCGTGACACGTGGGTCATCGTCTCGGCGCACTACGATCATCTCGGAACAAAAACGCCGGGTCCCGGCAATCGGATTTATCACGGCGCCAATGACGACGCCAGCGGAACGGCTTCGCTCATCGAAATCGCGAAGGCGCTCGCTGTCGATCCGAAGCCGAAACGGAGCGTGCTTTTTCTGGCGCTGTTCGGGGAGGAGGAAGGTCTGTTGGGCTCGGAGTATTACGTACGGCATCCGCTGGTCCCGGTCCATCGCACGGTGGCGGACCTGAATCTCGAACAGCTCGGCCGCACGGATTCGAGCGACGGCCCGGAGATCCGCACGTTTGCGTTCACCGGGGATAACTATTCCGACCTGCCCCGCATGGTGAGTGCCGCCGCAAAAACGCAGGGCGTTTCCACATACAAAAAGGACGGCTCCGACGATTATTTCGCGCGCAGCGACAACTACTCGTTCGCCGCCGCGGGCATCGTCGCTCATACGCTCGTGGTGGCGTTTGAATTTCCTGACTATCATGACGTGGGCGATGAGGCGAACAAGATTGACTACGCCAACCTCGCGAAAGTAGATCGCGGCATTGCGGCGGGCGTGCTGGCCGTGGCCGACGCCGCCGAGCCGCCGAAGTGGTCAAATGCCGCGGCGGCCAAACCCTATCGTGACGCGGCTGCGCGCTGATTCGCCAGCAGACCGTATTTGCGCATTTTGTAGCGTAGAGCATCGCGTCCGATATCGAGCGTCTTCGCCGCTTTCGTCTGGTTACCGCCGGTGCGCAACAGAGCTTCAGCGATAACGTGCCGCTCGTGATCGCCGAAAGTTTCCGGGCCGGGAGGAATGGCCGGCATCCTCATGGCTTCCGGTGCGCGAACTGCGAGCTGAAGGTATTCGGGTAGGTGCGAGGCATCGATCACCCGGTGGCTCGCCACTGTACAGGCGTGGCGGATGGCATCTTCGAGCTGGCGGATATTGCCGGGGAATGGATAACGCGCGAGCACCGCCCGCGCCCGGCGGGTGATGCCGCGAATGGATGCGCCGGACTGCGCGGCGAAATGACGGATCAGCAACGGTACGTCCTCGGCGCGGTCCGCCAGACGCGGAACGTGAACTTCCAGCATCGTGAGCGCGCGGTAAAGATCTTCGCGGAACAGACGGCGCGCTACGAGCGGCCGGAGGTCCCGGCTGGTGGAGGCGATGACCCGCATGCGCGGCAGAGAGGCGGCCAGCATCGCCTGCTGCGGGAGCGGCATTGCTCCCACTTCATCAAGGAACAAGGTTCCCGAAGCGCGCACGATCTCGGCGCCCATCTCGGCGCAGCGGATCGCGATCAGCCGCCCGGGCGCGGCACTGAGGGAGTGCAGGGCTGCGGCGGCGGAATCCTTCCCCGAGCCCGGCTCGCCGCTAACCAGCACCGTCCGGAAACAGGGAGCGATCCGCCGGATGCGCGAGAACATTTCCGCCGCCGCGGGGCTGCGCCCGATCATGCCTTCGAAACTGGCGGCGGGCAGCATCGCAGCTTCGAGCGCGCCGGCTTCCTCTCTTTGCCGGGCTGCTTCGGACAGGCGGCCAACGACCTCATTCAGCGCGCTGAACGCGATCGGCTTTTTCAGATAGGCCGCCGCGCCCTTGCGCACGGCGGCGATGGCGGCGTCATCCGTGTATTCGCGGGTCATGAGCACAACGTCAATGGAGGAGTCGAACGCGGCAATGCGGTCGGCGAGCGTGGAGTCGCCGGAATCGGCCAGCACGATGTGCGGGTATTCGCGAAAAACGAGCGCAAGTCCCTCTTCGGAACTGGCGGCGGTATGAATGATGAGGCCGGCCCGCGCAACGGCGGAGGAGAGAAGCTCCAGGCTGCCGGAGTTGTCGCCAACTATGACGAGAACGATATTCGAAGCTGTGTTCAGCTCTGCATCAGTCTCCAATAATCAGTTCGCCCGGGACGATGGGGCGGGTGCGGGGCAGCAACCCCATTGCCGCGCAGAGACCGATCGCCACGAGCGCTACGGTATACGAACCGAATTTTACGATATCGGCCGTGCGGCCCGGCGGCAGTGCTTTCCAGAAAATCAGCTCCAGCGTCTGAGCAAGAGTTACCGCCCAGACCGATCCATAGAAATATCGGCGCTCGGTGCCCTCACCTTTAGTGGAGGGCCGAACGCGCGGCAGAATCCCGAGCGCGCCCAGCAGCAGGATGAGGCCGTAGAGCGGGAAATAAGCGTAATCGTAGATCTGTTTCATCCTCCAGGCGCCGGTGACGGCAGCCCACGCCAATCCTGCATAGTTGAGCGATGCGAACGTGATGATGTCCGCCCAGCCGAAGGTGTAGCAGACCCGCCGGTAAAGCGGATTCGGGCGGTCTTCCGTGAAGCGCAGGATGTACGGCGCGGGTTCCACGCCTGGCAGTTTTCCGCGCACGCCGGCGATGCCGGTGCCAATCAGCACGCAGACGAGCCAGGTGAAATTGCCTCGGCTGAAGCCGTGGGCAAAGAGATCGAACGTGAGCGGTCCCGGCGCCAGGAAAAAGACCCAGATCCAGATCGGCCAGTGCGCTACGCGATAGTGCGGCTTGTTGAACGTGCGGATCTTGATTCGCTGGCCTTCATACTCCAGCTGGACGGGGAGAGGCATCGGCTTCTCTGATTTTAACGGCCCGCCGCAGATACACTGGTCTGGTGCCTGGCGTGAACGATTTGCTCGCTGCGATTCGCGGCTGCCGCGCGATTGACCTCGCGCAGCCGTATTACACGGGGATGCCGCACCATCCGTCGCACCCGCCGTTTCTCTATGGACTGAACAAGAAGCACGGCGATTACGTGAATCCCGGCGGCGGCAGTTCGGCGTCCGAAGGGATCGCGCTCGGGACGCACGTTGGCACGCACATCGATGCATTCTGCCACTTCTCGTGCGATGGGAAGCTGCATGGCGGGGTGGAAGTGGCCGGCGTCCAGAGCTACGTGTCAGGGCTGGAGCGGCACACGGTAGACACGATCGAGCCGATCTTCCGCCGGGGCGTGCTGATCGATATCCCGAAGCTCGTCGGGATGGAGGTGCTGCCCAGGGATTTCGTAGTGACGCCGGAGCATCTGGAAGCCGCGCGCGCGGATATCCGCGAAGGCGATGTTGTTTTGATCCGCACCGGGTGGGCGCGCTATTGGGATGACGCACATGCCTTTATCTCGGAGGTTCATAGCCCGGGACCGCAGCTAGCGGGCGCGCGGTGGCTCAGTACGCGGCGGATCTTCGCGGCTGGCAGCGATACGGCGCCGTTTGAATTCACCCCCAGTCCGAAGATGGACGTGCATGTGCATTTGCTGGTGGAAAGTGGCATCCACATCGTCGAGTGTTTGAATCTGGAGGAACTTGCGGCGCTCGAGTTGAACGAATTTCTGTTCGTCGCTGCGCCGCTGAAAATCCGCGGCGGGACGGGTTCCCCGATCCGGCCTGTCGCGCTCATTGAGTGATGTCCAAAATCTGCAGGCGCCGACCACGTCGGGCTCAAGCCCGGCGGCAACCTGGAGAGGCTGCTCTGCTTCAGAACTCGCGACCCCGGCGCTCTTTCCCCATCGCTGTCACAATGGCCCCGCCGATAAACACCACCGCGCCGGTCACCGCCATCGTTTCCGCGTACGACATCCGCTCCGCCAGAAACGCCTGGATGTACACGATCGACCCCGAAACCAGCACGCCGCACTGATAGGCGAAGCCGGGCAGGAATCCGCGGACGGAATCGGGCGCTAATTCCGAGAGATGCGCCGGGATGACGCCCCACGCCCCCTGCACCATGAACTGCATCGCGAACGCCCCGGCCACAATCATCGCCATCGCCGGTGAAAAAGCCCAAAGCGGAATCACCACCACCGCCAGAATCAGCGCGCTCACAATCGCCCGCCGCCGCCCGATGCGATCCGAAATAAATCCGAAGAATACCCCGCCAAAAATCGCGCCGGTCGATCCGATCGCTGAAATGATTGACCGCTTCGGCGCATCGAAATGAAAGTAGCGCTGCAGGAACGTCGGGTACATATCCTGCGTGCCATGCGACGCGAAGTTCATGAACGTCATCAGCAGGGCGATGTAGAAGAAGATTTTCCAGTGCGAGGGGATTGACCTCCAGAGCTGGCCCCAATCCGCGGATCGCGTCCGCTCCCACGCTTCTGATTCCTTCACCCTGGTCCGCACAAACAGCGCGAGCAGCGCTGGCAGTCCACCGATCAGAAACATCGGCCGCCAGCCCCATCGCTGAAACAGAAAGAAGTAGCAGAGCGCGGCAAGAAGATTCCCCAACGCATAACCCTGCTGCAGGATTCCGGAGAGCAGACCACGCAGGCGCGGCGGCACTTTTTCCATGGCGAGCGACGCTCCAACGCCCCACTCACCGCCCATCCCGATCCCGAACAGGGCGCGCAGAACCAGAAACGACGTGTATCCGGGCGCGAAAGCGGTGGCTACTTCGATGATCGAATAAAACACCAGATCGATCATGAGCGGCAGCCGCCGTCCATACCGATCCGCCAGCAGGCCGAAGAGAAATGCGCCCACGGGTCGGAAGCCCAGCGTGACGGTGATCGCCAGCGCCATGTCCTTATCGGAACGATGGAAATCCCGCGCGATTGCGGTCAGCCCGTAGACAACGAGGAAATAATCGAACGCGTCGAGCGTCCATCCAAGAAAACTGGCGGTAACGGCGGCATTCTGGTCTGATGGCGCAATCGACTGCTTGTCTGGCGGCGTCACTCGCACGATTGTATCGACAGCCTCGCAGCGTTTAACATAAATCGACGATATGGCGCAGCTCTTTGCCGGCACGTCGGGATTTTCATACCCCGCGTGGAAGCCGGCCTTCTATCCGAAAAACGTCCCGGCAAAAGGATTCCTCCAGTACTACGCAACGCGGCTGAACAGCGTGGAGGTGAACTACACGTTCCGCCAGTTGCCCTCTGGTAAAACACTGGAAGGCTGGCTTGCCGCGACCTCCGGCGATTTCGCATTTGCCTGCAAAGCTCACATGCGGCTCACCCACATTATGAAAATGAAGGACGCGGGCAGTTTCACTGATGTCTTTCTGAAATCACTGGAGCCGCTGCGCGCCGCGCGCCGTCTCGGTCCGGTCCTCTATCAGTTCGCGCCCACTTTCAAGTGCGACGTGAAGTGTCTCGAAGAATATCTGCCGCTGCTGCCGAACGATATGCGCTTCGCGTTCGAATTCCGACACGCCTCCTGGCTGACGGATGAGGTCTACAACCGCCTCGCCAGACACAACATCGCGCTCTGTCTCGCGGAGTCAGACCGGCTCGAAGTTCCCAAAGTCTTCACGGCGGATTTCGGCTACTTTCGGCTCCGAAAGGGAGATTATTCAGAAGAAGCGCGGCGCGAGATTGCAAATCAGGTCCGCAATCTGCTTGCAGGCGGACGCGATGTATACGTCTACTTCAAACACGAAGAAGATCCGAACGGCGCCCTCTGGGCTGAGGAATTACTGCGAACTGCGCAAGCCTAAGAAACGGCGTCCCGCATGTAATCCATGCAGCGCGCGAGCTCTTCGCCGGGCGTGCCGAGGCCGATATATTCGTAATCCGCCATCACCGGGAACGTGAATCCCTTTTGTTTGATCAGCTTGAGTACGTCACTCACGGGCGTGTCACCCTGGCCCCACTGCTCGCTGCTGCCTTTGTTGCGGCGGCGGTCCGTGATCAGCACCTGTCCGATCGCGTCGTGGTTTTCCTGAATCCAGGCTACCGGCGAGCTGTTCGCCGCAGTCACCGCGCCGATGTCCAGGTTGATCTTAAAGCGCTTTGAGGGCAGGGAAGACGCAAGGTTGAAATCGGTCGCGGCGATGTTCATATCGTGCTTTTCGGTGAACGGCACGAGCCGCTTCATCACCGCCGCCGATCCCGGAACCGAAATCGATTTCGCGCCCAGTGTCTTCGCCTGCTGGAACGTCACATCGATTTCTTCATCGGTGAACGAATCGTCATACTTCACGGTGTAGGAATGCACCGCAATCCCGGCCGCATCGAACCTGCCGCGGATCTGCTGATAATGATCCGCGGTGAAGCCCAGCTTCTCATCCGCGTGGCCGAGCCGGAAATCGCGAAGCAGATTGCGTGCCTGTTCCATCGCCGCCTTGATTTCTTCCGGCGTAAAAACTTTGATCTTGATCGGATACGCGGCCGGTGGAGGCGGCGCGCCCGGTCCGGTGTTCGGTCCCGCGGGCTCGGTGTTATATGACCACAGATCGATCGTCTTCACGCCGGCATCCTGCAGCGGCTTGATCAGATCGGAGATGTTGTCTTTGCCCGGAACGCGCGGCAGATCGCGCAGGCTGTATGTGGTGGCGCCGAGGCGAACACTTTCAATGGATGCCTCCGGCACTGCAAACAATCGGGTTGCGGGAAGTGCCGCGGCCGCCGCAGTCCCCAGCGCCAGCCTGCCGATATCGCGTCGAGTGTACATTCGTCTGCCTCCTGAGCGCGTCTTCTCAGCCATTATATCCGCTTCATAGCTCCGTATTATATTGAATCCATGGCGCTACGACTTCTGCTGGCAACGGCTCTGCTCGCCGTCTTTGCCGGCATGGCGGAGACGGGCGGCAATGGCTGCCCGGCGGACGTCGTCCAGAGCGCCTCCTCGCCGGTCCCGCCCTCCGACGTCTGTATTCCCGAAGGCTACAGCGATATCCCGATGGATTATTTTGACGACTTCTCCTGGAAGGAATTTGTCGCCATGGTATGGCCCGCTGAACAGGGCAAGCGGGGAGTGGCCGATACCTTGAAGAAAGTCGGAGATCCAGGACCCCGCGTATTTGAGACGTTCAAATCACTTCAGGAACTTTTTCACGACGATGGCTCCGCACCGGCGGAGTTCAATCAGTACGACGCAGCATCTTTCAACGCCTGCGCCGCTCCACAGCAGTTCGGCGACATGGTGCTGGGAATGAAAAACGGCATCGACGACATTGGCCAGGTCGGCATTGGCGAACTGCTCGGGCCGCTGGTGGCGCAGAACGGTAAATACGTCCATTACCAGACCCTTT
>DASZVV010000202.1:0-50146 GCA_035546955.1 Bryobacteraceae bacterium | reverse complement strand
GCTGGTGCCGATTTCGAGGAATTTCGAGATGGGCCAGCCGGGCTCGCCGGTGAAGATGAGCGGATCATGGCTCTGGGCCACGGCGGAGATCTTCATATAGGCGCGGCCGAAGTAGTGGGTGCGGACGGAATCCGGCAGGTGTGTGGCGACGATGAAGGTGTAGGCGCCGCGCTCCATATCCGGATAGTGGATATGAAGGGCGTACTTGCCGTGCGCGCCTTCGGTTTCCTCGACGTTCATGGTGGGGGCGCCTTTCGCGCGTACCTCCCATTTGGCGGGATCGATTTTGCCGGATTCAAAATCTTCCGTAAGAACCGGTTTTTGCGCGCAGAGGCAGGCAGCGAATGCCGCGGCCGCGGCGGCGGAGCGAAGCAGCGTGGTGAGCATTGAGGAAGTGTATCACTGAAATATCAGGACGGAAAACAGCAGCGGCTGGCATGGCAATTGCTGCGTAAAAGGCAGGTGAGTGCTATGAGAATAAGAAGATATCTTCGGCACGGTAACCTGCGATACCTGTTGATGCTGATGGCATTGACAGTGGTCAGTATTGCGTTTATCGTGCCGCACAAAGTAGAGATCGTGCAGGCCCAGCCTTATTCGGGAATGATGGCTCACGAGCTCCAGGGTCATTACTACAGGGGCATTTTCCCGGGCCGGGATCTGACGAAAAAACCTTACTGAGCGCGCGGGGTGAGACCGCGAATCGGCCCGCGGGTTCTCCAGATGGTGTGGAAGCCCGGGGGCAAAATGAACGTCTGTCCGGTTACGAAGAAGGCGGTAACGCCCGGCACTTCAGCCAGTTTGATTTCGACCTTTCCCGCTTTGGTGGTTTCGGTATGCCTGAGTTTCAATAACTTCGACGTATCCATACCGAGCAGGTCGGCGTAGAAGAGCTGAGTGCCGCCGGGCGATTCAACTTCCGTAAATTCCAGGCCGATAATCCAGGTATTTTCGTCGAAACGTTCCAGGCGGCGGATGCGGCCGTGAACGATTGCCCCGGCGGGGAAAATCACTTTGCCTTTGCTTGAGACGGATGTGGAGGCGCGGCCCTCGATCAGTTTGCCGACAACATCCTGATTCGTCATGGGCGTTGTGAGTTCGACTGTGACTTTAAGCATCGCCGGGATGCGGGCCGGTGGAGCGGGCGGCAGCTTTGGCGCGGTGGTTTGCGGCGGCGAATCCGGGCCGTCGCCAAAATGAATCGTGGTTTCGGTTTCGTATGCGCGGCATTGCGAGAATTCCGTGTGACTGAAGCTCTCGATGTTTCCCGGGTGGAGAAGATCTTCATCGGAGCGCTGCGGGAGAAGGATGTCACGGCCGCCGATGCTGACATTGCCGTAATCGACCGAAGATGTCTGAGAAATAATGGGCAGCTCAGCGGGAATTTCGTCGGCATTGTATTCGAGGCGAATGAGGTCGAGCGTCTTTGCATCGGCCCAGAGGAAGCCCTGTTCGCCGACAGGAGCGTCAGCGCCGGGAACAGCGATGCGGAAGGCGCCGGGATCGGGGTCGAAATGAAATGAGTATTTTTCCGCCGGCTTGCCATTGCGCTCTTCTTTTCCGGCGTAAGTGAAGCGCGCGTTGTTGAGAATATTATGCAGGGCAATGCCGAAATTTCCGGTGCCGATCATGCCGCTGGCGACGAATCCGGAGGGATCGTCGTGGCTCATGGTTCGTCCTCCGGGCGCGCCGAACCATTCATGGCCGCCGCTGAAAAACACTTCGAGCTGTACGGTATCGAGAGGGCCGAGGTGTGCGCTGCCCTCGCGCTGAAAGCGCTGGATGGTTTCGAGACAGGTGTAGGTGGGGAGATGTTCGAGATCGGCGCGGACGCGGTCTTTGATGCGGGCGAGGCGGATGACTTCAGGCGGAAGATCCTGAGGTACTCCGATGGCGGTGAGCGCGAGGGAAAGGCCGAGGATTCTCCAGGCACGCATGGCCGTTGACGGGTTTATCATAACTCGTATGTCGAAGGAAACAGCAAGCAGGCGGTTGTTCCTGAAATCGGGTCTTGCATCCGGCGTGGCCGTTTCACTCGTGCCGCAGTTCGCTGCGCCGGCGGGCGCCGCGGAGACGCCGCCGCCGTACACGTTGTCGATCAATATCGAGATCATGTTTCCGGGGTCGATGCCGAAGCCGGAGCGCGTGCAGCGAGTGGCGGATCAGGGGTTCAAGGCGTACAGTTTCTGGTCGGCGAGCGATGCGGATCAGGACGCGATGCTGAAGATCCAGGAAGCGAACGGGATGAAGTGCGCGAGCATTTCAGGCACCGGTGCGGCCGGGAGTTCCACGGGATTGACGAAGGCCGGGGCGGAGCAGGCTTATTTCGATGAGGTGCGGGCGCGGGCGAGAATTGCGCGGAAGATGGGCGGGGCGCAGCCGATTATTTTCGTGGGGCGAATGCAGCCGGATGTTCCGTGGGAGACGCAACGGACGCAGATTGTGAAGGGGCTGAAGACGGCGGGCGATATCGCGAAGGAAGAGAACGTGATGCTGGTGATGGAGCCGCTGAGCACCGGTCCGAATCAGGTGCGGATGGCGCTCGATACGGCGGCGGTGGCGTTTCCGGCGATCGATGAGGTGGCGCATCCGAACGTGAAGGTTTGTTTCGACATGTACCATCTGCAGTTGATGGAGGGGAATATTGTGACGCATCTGCGGCAGGGGCTGCAGAAGGGTCTGATCGGGCTGGTGCAGATTGGGGAAGTGCCGGGGCGGCGGGAACCGGGGACGGGCGAGATCGATTACGCGTTTGTGATGCGGGTGCTGCGGGAGATGAAGTGGTCGGGCTATGTGGATACGGAGATGGGGACGAGTACGACCCCCGAAGCGGCGATGCTGCTGACCCGGAAGATGTCGATCGAAAATTGAGGACAGCAGGTTTTCCGATGTTGTCGGGCGGGCGGGAGTCCTGCCCCGGAAAAACCAAAAGGGCCGCTCGTTTGGAGCGGCCCTTTTGTTCTGAATTGGGGTGAGTCTTAGACGCCTTCGAGTTCCTGGGTGGCGTCGCCGAAGCTGTCGGCATGGATGCCGAAGCGGCGGAGAAGGCCGAGGTAGAGGGCGCACATGCGGCGGTTTTCGTCGCCGGACTTGTAGAAGTCGAAGGTCCGGCCCGTCTGCAGAGTGCCGCCGAGCCCGCCGGCGAGGACGACCGGGAGCTTGCTGTTATCGTGCGAGCGGCCGACGAACATGTTCGAGAGGAACATCAGGCAGGAGTGGTCGAGGACTGTGCCGTCGCCTTCCTGCATGCTGTCGAGCTTCGTCGCGAGATAGGCAAGCTGGCTCAGGTGGAAGCGCGTGATGCGCTCGTAGCCTTCCGAATTGTTGTGGTGCGATTCGCCGTGGTGCCCGTCCTTCGTATCGAGGAAGGGATAGTACATTGCCGAAAGATCGCGGGCCTGGAGAAGCGTCGCCACGCGGGTCTTATCGGTCTGGAAGGCCATCGCGATGATGTCGCACATCAGCCGCGTGTGATCGCGGAGATCCTCGGGCAGACCGTTGGCCGGGCGCTCCATGGTGAAGAGCGGCTTATTGGCGGTCTTCGCGGCGTCCGCGGCGGCGTTCATCGATTTGCGCATGGATTCGACGCGCTTTTCGACTTCGCGCACGCTGTTCAGATATTCATCGAGCTTCGCCTTATCGGTGGAACTGATTTCGGTGCTCAGCGCTTCGGCGCGGTCTTTTACGCGGTCGAGAATGCTCTGGTTGCGCAGGCTGCCGCGGTTTTCGAACAGGCTGTCGAAGGCGAGCGAGGGATAGAGCTCGACGGGGATGGGCGAGTCCGGGCTCTGCCAGGAAATGTGCGAGCTGTAGGCGAGCGAATAATTGGTTTCGTGATAGCCCGTCATGGGCGCTTCGCAGGCGAGCACCGCGCTCGACTGCGGGGTGGCATCGCCGATATGAGATGCGATGACCTGATCGATGGAGACGCCGGAGTGAATGATGGCGCCTTTCGAAATGTGCGCGCCGGAGAGCAGACCGCCGGTCATGGCGGGATGGATTCCCTTGCCCGTTGCTTCCTTAATGTAGAGGCCGTCGATGACGTTGATCTTTTCCTTGAGCGGTTCGAGGGGCTGCAACGATTTGCTGAGCACCATGTCCTTGCCCTGGCCGGATGCGCTCCAGTAAAGCTCATTGACGCCGTTTCCCATGAACATCACGGCGAAGCGCTTCGGATAATTTGCCGCTGTGGGCTGATCCGCGAACGCGTTCAGGGAATCGAGGAACGGCAGCGTCATCGTGACTCCGGCGCCACGAAGAACAGCACGACGTGAAATCTTCGTCATCTTTCTACATCCCTTTCTTATTTTCAGCTACTCTCTCATCTGCAGGGGTTGACTCAGCGCGCGAGGGAGCGGATTTCTCCGCCGGCTCGGCGCTACGCTTATTGCGGAACTGCGGGCTGGTGACGATAGTCTCGACCAGCGAATCGAAACGATAACCGTTCGCCGCGAGGCGCGCTTCCATCTTCGCGACCAGCGGCTCATCGGAAAGAATCAGCGAGCGGTCGAGCGCGTAAGACAGAAGCTTACGGGTCATACCGTCGATGAAGCCCTTCTGACGATGTTCTTTGATGTATTCCTGCACGCCCTTGAAGCCGGCTTCTTCGACATTGCCGGGCAGCGTGGCGCTGGGATCGACTGTGCGGCCCGCGAGATCTTTGGTGCGGGCTTCGCCCACCGGACCGTAGCCTTCCATGGTCAGGCCGAACACGTCGAAGCGGGTGTGGCACTGGGCGCACATCGGATTCTTGCGATGCTCGGAGAGCAGTTCCTTAATGGGCGCGTTGGTCTGGGCTTCGTCATTGGGCAGGGCCGGAACATTAGGCGGTGGCGCCGGAATGGTTTCGCCCAGAAGACTAGTGACCATCCAGTGGCCGCGCTTGACGGGGCTGGTCCGGAGGCCGGGAGAATTCTGGGTGAGGAACACGGCCATCGGGATCAGACCGCCGCGCTGATACTCGCTGGCGTCATCGATCTTTACCCACGTGTTGTCCGTCACGCCGGCGTTGAGGAACTTCGGCGCCGCAGGCGCATCGGCGGGAAGCACGCCGCGTCCGCCACCTTTGGGCGCCGGGGGCGGGGGAGCGAGCGCGAATTCCGGCACGTTCATCCCGTAGAACTTCGCGAGTGCGGGATTGACGAAGGTGTAGTCGCCGTAGAGCATGTCGAGAACGGATTTGTTGTGCTGCATCACGTCGCCGATAAAGCGGACCGGCTCTTCGAACATGGCCTCGCGCAGATCATTGGTGAAGTTCGGGAAACGGTTGCGGTCTACGCCATTCCAGGTTTCGAAGTGGCGGAACTGAAGCCAGTTGCCGCCGAACTCGGTGGCGAAGTCGCGGACTTTATCGTCCTTCATCATGCGGCGCACTTCGGAGAGGAGCACCACTGGATTCTGAAGATCGCCTTTCGCGGCATGCGCCATCAGCTCGTCATCCGGCATGCTGCTCCAGATGAAATAGCTGAGGCGGCTGGCCAGTTCGTAATTTGTCAGCGGCACACTGGCGGAGGACGGGGTGGCCATGGAGGCCGGAATCATCTTCGCGGCTCCGGTTTTGCTCGTCTGTCCGGAAGAAGTGGAGGTGGGCGCGAGGTCAAAGCGATAAGTGAAGTCCGGCGACATCAGGATCGAGACGATTGAATCGCGAATCGCATCTTCGTGCGAGAGACCTTCTTTATCGCGGAGCTGGTGATAGAAGGCGACGATGTCGTCATTCTCGGCTTTCGTCAGCGGCCGCCGGTAAGCCTTCGCGGCGAGCTTCTGCAGAGCGACGAGGTGCTTCGGCTCGGCTTCGGCGTGCATCTTTTCGAGATTGCGAAGTGTGGCATTGATGCGGTCGAAGTGCTCAGTGATCGCTCCGGGGGCAATCGGGCTGTTTGTGGGAACCTCAGCGGCTTTCGCGAGGTAATCCGCCTTGAGCTTCATGATGATGGGCTCGTCAGTGACCGCATGATCGGCGGGGCGGGGTGAGCCGCCTTCATCGCCGCGCCCGTAAACTTCGCCGCTCTGATTGAAGTAGAACTGGACGAAAGTGCGGGAGGTGTGTTCGGCGATGAAGTCGAATTCGGTCCAGAGGCGATTGAGCTGTTTGATCTGAGCATCGTTCAGGACGAGTTGCTGGAGCGCGGTGTCGTCGCGATAGTAGCCCATCACGTTGTGATATCCGGCGCTGAGGAGACGGCCCTTGTCCTGGCTGTCATCCGGGAAGTAGCGTCCGCGTTCCGAAGCGTAGAACTGATCGGGGAAGACATTGGCGAAGCGAGCGAATGATTGTTCGTACTTCGCGCGCTGGGCTTTGGGCACCACGAGATCCTGATCTTCGGCGCGGGATTTGTTGATGACGGCAGCCCAGTGCGGTGCTCCATCCTGATGAAGACCGGGATAGCGCGGAATGGGAGCAACCACGGGCGCGGGATCTTCGTCATTGCGGAGAGCGTTTGGATCGCTGTCGCGGCGATGATCGGCGAACATCTGCAGCTTCCAGTCCATCAAAGCCTCAGAAGCGCCGGGAAGGCCTTTGACGACCGGGGTGGCGTACTGCATGCCCGTATCGAGGCGGAGGCGAACCACCCAATCGCGCATGGCAGTGAACTGTTCGCGGGCGGGCTCGGCCTTCGCAGCGCCGGGCGCGGGCAGAGCGCGCCACATGGTCTGCAGCTTCTTAATCGGTCCGACTTCCTGCGCGCGCTTCGCCGGAGTTTCTTCGAGAATGCCCCAGACGAGCGGCAGATACTTCGGGCTCACTTTCGAACTGGCGGCGGTGGAGGATAGAGTCGCGGTGGGGTGCCCGAGCGCGGCGCGGTACTTGTAGCGCCAGGCCGCGGCAAAGTAATCGGCGAAATCCGTGTCCTGACTCTGGTAGAAGCTGATGATGCGCTGGATCGTGTACTTGTCTTTGTCAGTTTCGACGAGCATCGGCTCGGGCGAGAAATCGATGCCATCCGGCGTGAGCACAGCATGGTTGGCCACCTCGCGTGCGGCCTGGAGGTACTTGTTCAGCAGCGCGGGCGACATATCGAGAGATTCGCCGGAATTATCGAAACCGGCCTGATTGGCGGGATCGATGGGGAATTCTTTGGTGGGCTGGATGTCCTGGCCGGTGAGGTCGCGAATGGTGTAGTTATATTCGGCGTTGCTCAGCCGGCGCGCGAGCACGGGACCGGGATCGCCGGCGTGTTTGCGGGCTTCTTCGCTGCGCATCGCCTGCACCCAGCCGATGATTTTCTGGCGTTCGGCGTCCGTTGGGGCGGGCATGCCGGCGGGCGGCATTTGCTTACTGCTGAGCTTATCGATGACAAGCGCCCAACGCGGGTGATCGCGAACAACCATATCCATGCTGGTGTAGGAAGAAAGATCGAACTGGGCCGCGGGCGACGCGCCGCTGTGACAGGCCACACAGTACTGCTGGACGAATGGCTGGACGACCGTCTTAAACTGCGAATCGAGCGAGGCGGCGGGGGTGCTGGCGGGCTCCGCGGAGGGAACAGTGAAGAGCGCCAGAACGCCGGAGGCGAGGCCAAGTGCTGCGGGGATGGAGCGACGCGACATGGGTTGTACGCGTCTGATTATACAGGGCTAAAATGTCAGAAACAAGCCACGCCTGTCATCCCCGGTACTCTCGTCAGGGCAGCTTTTTATAGTCCGAGGGGACAACAAATACGGAGTCTGGAACCGGTTCCGTGGAAAACCCTGTATTATCAATCGTCATCTCGATCAGAGCGTTGCTGGCGCCGCCGCCGGCGGCTGCCGGACCACGTCCCATCCCCGCCATGGCGGCCATCGCCTGCTGAGCGGCCGCAGCCTGGGGTCCACCCTGTTTTGACATCGCCTGCATCTGAGCCATAGCGGCCTGCATTTTGGCCTGCTGCTCAGGAGTCATCTGTGGCATTTGCGGCATCTGGGCCATTTGGGGTGCGCCACCGCCCGCCGGTTTCACGCGGATGACTTCTTCGACGACCATGCCATCGGATTCCGCCAGCTTCTTCTGAAGCTGGGTGAGCGCCTGCTGGATGCTTTGATTTCCGCCCGCGCCCATCATGGCGGCCCAGGGGAAATTGGCGGCGTTCTTCTGATAGAACTCGCGGAGTTGGGCAGAGCCGGGGACGTCAGTGGCGCGCCAGACTTCTATTTCCGCCTGGAGCTTCATGGTCATGCCCTGGCCGCGGCCCATTTGCATGTCGACATCTACTGTGACGAGAGATTCCTTCGCGTTGTAACCATTGATCGTTTTGGTGTTGGGCGTGTCCTGGATGTTGACGGAGACGTCGGGGCTGGACGATGCGGCGGCGACGTCGCTGAATTTCTGGACCTTATAAGTCTTCGCTGCGTTGTTGATGGTGGTGATCGTCTGGGCGCCGAAATCGAGCACGATGGTGGAATCGCCGTTCACCTCCGCGACTTTGTCTCCTTTGAAATAGCTCTTGCCGTCGCGATTGGCCGCGCTTCCGGCCATGGCGGCCATGGAGCCTCCGGTCACTTTCTGGGATTTCGAATAGCTGAAATCGGCGTGGGCAGTGAGAGTGGCGGCGAGTGCGATGGCGCAGAGTGGGGCTGCGGTGCGGAACATGGGTCCCTCCATAAGGGATAGTTTAGCCGCGAAGCGGGGGCGAAGCAGTAACTAATTTGGAGAGGGTCGATTGATTTTGTCAATGACGATCATCTCGACCGATTGGTGCTGTGAGACGAGCTGCAGGCCCAGTTGATCCTGAATCGCGCTGAAAATGGATTCGCGGTTGGGGTCGGATGTGGCGTGGGTGTTGAGACCCATAACGCCGCCATCGGCGACCGGGGCGTCGTTCCACTGCAGCAGAAGATCGTAATGGCCGGCGAGGCCGGTCTGATCGACGACGGGTTTGCCTAAAGCGCTCGAGAGAAGCTGCACCAGCCGGGAGATCTCTCCCCGTTCGAGGCCGATGGAGTTGCCGCTGACACGGACGTTCGTGGCGCCCGTGTCATCCGCTTTGAGCTTTGGTCCGTTTTTCGAGATCTTCAGAACGTATGAGGGGAGGTCACGGGTTTCACGGTGCATCCGGAGACCGAAGCGGTCCTGCAGCAGGTTTTGCAGCATTTGCCGCGACTCTTCGGCGGTGTAGGTAGCGCCGGCAGTGCTTTTTGCGTCGATGTTCCATCGATCCGTTGAGAACCAGGACGGACCACCCGCGATCTGGGATTCCTGAACGTTCCAGGCCACCATCACGACGAATCGGGCGACGACGGCGGTCGCGTTGAATTGGCCGCCGGAGGGCGGTCTTGCGAAGAGCGTGGCGTTGTCGGGAGATGGATGTATGCTCGCGACCTCGAAGTGGAGCGCGTCCGCGGCCGCGAGGTTCAGGGCTGCAAACAGAGAAAGGAGAGCGATCGCCGTGACTTTCACTACTCTCTACTGTAGCCGCGAATCGTCGGGTAGCCCGCGTGGCTGCCGGGACCGCTGGAAAATTGAACTCGCAAAATCTGCGCTCAGGAATTCCGCCAGCTCAGTGGGCGGAGCGAAGCGTCATGCATCCGAGTTATTGGAGGATCTGGCGGAGGACCCGGGCAGTGCATGAAACACTCACTGCCGGGCCAGTAAGGCTGGTTTGATTAACTGCGAATAATCGGGAGCAGGATGACGCTGCCGTCTTCCACCCCAAGCACGGGCGGGTGCTGCTTCTGTTCCCAGCGCTGCGGACGGAGAATGCGTATGACGGCGATTTCGTCGCAGGCGTGGAATTTGGGGCAGCGCAGGCAATCCTTCCAGGCTTTCAGCGGAAGCTCGCCGCGCTCCACGACGTGGAATCCGGCCTTCGCGAAAAAGCCTTCCACGTAAGTGAACGCGAAGACTGCATCGAGGCCGTAAAGCTTGGCTTCATAGACCAGCGCGTCCACGATCATGCGGCCGATGCCGTGCTTCAGATGCGATTCGGCGACGGCGAGCGAACGAATCTCGCCCATGGTCGGCGAATAAAAATGCAGCGCGCCGCAGCCCGCGAGCGTTTTGCCGTCGTAGGCGACCATGAAGTCGCGCATGTTTTCGGAGAGCTCGAATTCGGTGCGGGAGAGCATGATGCCCTTCGCGGCGTAGCCATTGATGAGGTCGAGCAGGGCAGGGATATCCTGCATCGACGCCTTGCGGATTTCGATATCTTTGTTCGAAACCGTGGCGTGCTCGATGAGATCGGGTCTGAGAGCGCTGATCATTGGTGTTGCTACGCTCCAGCGACGATTCGCGTGCCTTCATTTTCGCCGGCGAAGACGCGCGTGACGATGTCCGCGTCCGAGCCGCGCACGATGCGGACTTCGGCGACGCCATGCGAGACGGCGGACGTTGCGGCGTCGAGCTTGGCCTGCATGCCGCCCGTTGCAACGCTATCGGCGATCAGTTTGCGGCAGTCTTCGATGGTGAGCTGCGGCAGGATGGTTTTCGAGGCGTCGAGAACGCCGGGAACGTCGGTGAGGAAGACGAGGCGGTCGGCTTTCCAGGCTGAGGCGACGGCGACGGCGATGGAATCGCCGTTGACGTTGTAGACCTGGCCGTTCGCGCCGCCCGCGACGCAGGCGACGACGGGCATGTATCCGGCAGCGGTGAGCGTTTCGAGCAGCGCGGGATCGGAAGAGGTGACCCGGCCGACGAAGCCGAGTTCAGGATCGAGCTGGTCTGCAATGGCGACACCGGAGTCGATGCCGGTGAGTCCGACGGCGCGCGCCCCCGCGGCTCCGAGCGCCGCGGCGAGCTGTGTGTTCACGCTGCCGGCGAGGACCTTGAGAACGGCGTCGATGGTTTCTTCCGTGGTGACGCGCAGGCCGCGCACGAAATTGCTCTTAATTCCGCGCTCTTCGAGAAAGCGCGTCATCTGTTTGCCGCCGCCGTGGACAACAGTGACGTGAACACCGGACGCGGCGACGGCCGCGATCTGCCGCGCGAGATCGTGCCGCGACGCGGCGTCATCGAGCAGGCTGCCGCCGATTTTGATCAGTACTCTCACAGAAGCCCCGCAGTTTCTTCGATGCCGAGCGCGAGATTCAGATTCTGGATGGCTTGTCCGGCGGCGCCCTTCACCAGATTATCGATCGCGCTGACGACAACGCAGCGGCGGGAGGCGGGATCGGAGACGACGCCGATATCGCAGAAGTTGGTGTGGGCAACGCCGTGGAGATCGGGCACGGTGCCGGCTTCGTGCAGACGGATGAAGGGCTCGTTGCCGTACTGCTTCTGATAAATGTCGATGATTTCGGCGGAAGTCAGCGGCTTCGCTAGGCGGAAATAAATGGTTTCGAGAATGCCGCGCTCGATCGGGATGAGTTGCGCGGTGAAGCTGAATTCGGATTCCTGAAGGCCGCTGGTCATGAGGACTTCGGGAACGTGGCGGTGCTTAAGGATCGAATACGCCGAGAAGTTTTCGGTGACTTCGCAGAAGCTGTTTTTGAGCGTGGCTTTGCGGCCCGCGCCGCTGACGCCGCTTTTGGCATCGCAGACGATGCCGGATTTGCGGTCGACGATGCCGGCCTCGATGAGCGGGCGGATGGCGAGATTCGCGGCGGTCGGGTAGCAGCCGGGGTTGGCAATGAGCCTGGCGCCGCGCGCTCGCTCGCGATGGAATTCGGGGATGGAATAGACGGCCTCAGGGAGCAGATGCGCGGCGGTGTGGTCCTCTTTATACCAGGTTTTGTATTCGGCGGCGGTAGGGAGGCGGAAGGCGGCGGCGAGATCGACGACCGTCGCGCCGGCGGCGAGGAACTGCGGGGCGAGTTCCATGGAGACATCGTGCGGTGTGGCCAGGAGAACGGCTTTCAGACCTTCGGAAGTAACGGATTCCACGCTCGATGCGGCACGGCGGATGGCGGGTTTACGGAGGAGTTTCGGTCCATCGCCGGCATCGGCGCGGTGGGAGAGAAGGACGGGTTCGAAGTGGGGATGGCGGGCCAGCAGGCGGACCGCTTCCGCGCCACTGTAGCCGCTAAAGCCAACAATACCAACGGGGTATTTCATGATGATTAAATATTCAGGCTGATGTATAAATATACCATAGATGAGCGATAGTGGGTCAGTTAACTCCCCTGCTGGCGATGCGGGTGATCCAGGCGTTTTCTACATGTGGTGTTCTGACAGGTGTCGACTTATTCGGACGCTGGACAGCCGCCCCCTGCCGGGCGTCGGCAGAGGTCTCCAATCAGGGATATAATCGCGATCGAGGTGACCATGTCGGCAGACGAAGACAAGGCTTCCGCGAATGGCGAGCCCACCGCCGAGATCAACATGAGCAGCATCCGCGTTGGAGGCGGCATTGCGGGATTAATATTTGCCGCCGGCACGGTCTGCATCTTCGTCGTGGGAATTCCGGCTGTCAGAGGCTTTTTTATCGGGTCTCTGATCGTGGGTGGTTTGATTTCCCTCGGTCTGCATTTGTTTCACAAACATAAGCCGGCAAGCCCTGGCGGCAATCTCAATCTCCGGGCGGAGACAACTCGCCCTGCGTCAACCGCGGGAAATGTGCGTCGTTTCCGCGCGTCGACCCGTCTCCGATGGATGTTACATCCGTCTCTCAGCCGTTAATGTGGGGTTTGGCGCTCGCTGACGTGAATCACGCCGGCCGGGACGGCGTCGATGACTTCGCGGACCACGCCGCCGAGCTTCAGGAATTCGTCGAGGTCGGAGGGCTTGCGGAAATAGCGGGTGACGCCGAGGGCGCGGGCTCGCTCGCGGTCTTTCGGAGCATCCGAGGAACTGATGACGATCACCGGGGTTTGGGTGCACTGCGGGTGCTTGCGGAATTCGGCGAGGATGTCGAGGCCATCCACCTTGGGCAGATTGAGGTCGAGCAGGACGAGATCGGGGCACGGCGTGCGGTCGAGTTCGCCGATGCCCGAGATGTAGTCGAGCGCCTCGCCGCCGTCGCGCATGACGAAGAGGTCGGCGGGAATGCCGTGTTCCGCCAGCGCTTCGCGAACCAGCAGGACGTCCCCACGGTTGTCTTCCGCCAGCAACACCTTCAGCTTGTTCATTGGATCCACGACGCGGCTCGTTAAGGACATCTTACACAATCCATGGGGGGATTGGGCCCGGGATTGGCGGATTTTTTCCACCTGTGGGGGCGGCGGGGTGGTGGGCGCGGCAGGGCTCGAACCTGCAACCCTCAGCTTCGAAGGCTGATGCTCTATCCAGTTGAGCTACGCGCCCGTACCGCCATTATGGCGCACCCGGGGGGGGTTAGCTGCGAAACGAGGATGGATGGAGTTGCGAATCAGACGCCGAATGGCGGGGTTACGGGAGCGGAAATCAAACCTTTACGTTGCAGTCCGGAGAGCGCCAGGCCGTAACGGCCGCGCACGCCGGTTTTTTCGAAGATGTGCTTGACGTGAATCTTGACGGTTCCGGGCTGGATGCCGAGCATGCCGGCGATATCGCGATTGCGCAGTCCGCGTTCCACGAGCGCGGCAATCTGCCGCTCGCGGGTGGTGAGTTGCGGACGGCGCGGCGTGAGGAGTTTGCCGGAAGCTCCGAAAATGCCATCTTCCATCCAGGCTCCGCCGGAAGTCACGGCGCGAAGACAGGTGAGCAGCGTGCTCGCTTCCGAAGTGCGGAGCAGAATGCCGCGGGCGCCGAACTGGAGCAGACGGAGCGCTTCGCCTTCGGCGATCGAGGAGCCCCAGACCACTACGGGAACCGAGCAGCCGGCGGAGGCCAGTTTCTGAAGCAGGTCGATCACGCGGAGCAGGCCGAGGCCTTTGTCCACCACGACGACATCGATGGAGAGACCGGCCAGTTCGGGAGGATAGGGAGCGAGAGACGCGCTGGGGTCGGGGCGGTTGGGATCGCCGGCGATCGCGCCCATGAGATTGGCCAGATCCGGATTGAGCACTTCGGCGCGGGGAAGCGAACCGGCGCCCATTCCGTATTCGGCGCTGGCTTCCGGAGCGGAAAGATTTTCATCTTCCGCTTCCGCGTGGGGGAGGCGGGTTGCAGACCGCAGCAGCGCATAGATCGCTTCGGGGCTTCCAATGGAGCCGCCGAAGTGCAGGTCCTCCGTATTCTCCAGAAGCCATCGGATGCCTTCCACGGCAACCGGCTGGTTGTCGCAGATCAAAACATTTTTTTTCGTCACGTTCATCTCAGTTAGTCCCTCGATTCGATTCCTCGCCCGGCCGGTCGCCGGATGGTTTTTGGAAGCCGGGGCCAAAACCCAGGCGGCGGCGCATATTGCCCCAGATCGCCGCGAACTGGCCTTCGGCGCGGGCATCTTTCACAACCTCAATCAGCAACACGCCGACAATGAATTCACCGCCGGCGGCGGGCCGGCAGTGCCGCACCTCGCCGAGCAGCATTTCCGATTCAGTCTCCACGTAAATTCGCGCCGCGATATTGACCGGCACGGGAAGGCGCACGCTCAGGCCGGAAGGCGAGACATCGATCAGGGATGCCTCATAGGATCTGGTTCCGTGCATCCCCAGCACGCCGGCGGTAACTTTGCCGGTGCACGAGATCCGGGCTTCGCGGCGGCGGGAGAAGCTGAGCGCGATGGAGACGCCCCAATCTCTGTCCATCGGGATGCAGCCCAGAACCGTGCCGGAGATCTGGATCTGATCGAGAGAGATGCGCGCGATGGCGCCGTCCGGAACTCGCCTCTCGCAGCGAATGCGGAGCACGCCTCCGCGGATATCGATCAACTCGCCGAGTGAATCCGGGATCAGCGCGCCGAAGATGCGCACGGCGATTCCGGCCGGCTGGCGCAGCGCACTGCGCGGCACGGATTCTGTGCCGGTCATCGCCATATTCCGTTCTGGTCTTTTCCGGTGCACCACTGGATTCTCTCCCGCAATATTCGGACGCTCATAGCCGTAATCAGATGCCGGGGTATTCAGATGAAGTAACCCGGGTAAGCATTTCAGCAATTATTCAAAATTATCGGGAATTGATTCATGAATAGTCAAACGTAAATGCTCAACTGCGACAATATGACGCACCTCACAAAAAGATATTGTGGGCTATAGTTGCTCTTACCAGGTTAGTGAGTTAATTCTCACAACTTCGAGAAAGGCCGAGAAGCTTTCTTCATGATGATCTGGTCGCGCGCATGTCAAAAGTGCTCATCTGTACTCCTGCGCCGGTCAAAAGTGCGTAACGTGAGGGAGCGGATTCTTTGCGTGCTGCTCGCGCCATACCGCTGCCAGTGCTGCGATGCGCGCGTATTCCGCCTGCGCTTCCGGATTGCCCGGCAGGCGCGGGGAACCCAGTAAATACAGCTCTCGCAGGGCCTGCGCTCTCTTCGTCTGTCCGTTGATGAGTGTGAAGCGGCGACGATGCAGGCGGGTATACGTTTTGATAACTTCAGTTATAGTACGCGCTTCCTGGCACTTAATGTTTATTGTATTGAAGGTGCGAGGGAGGGAGGATATTAAAGGCCGAAAAAGCGCTGTTGAAGACCGCATTAACACCCGAAGATGGTAAGTTTAAGATGCAGGCAGGTGGGGAAATTATCCTTATTTATCTATTACAACGTAATAGTCTACTTAAGTTGACCAGGGTAATACACAGTAGATATATCCCGGTTAACGCCGAAAAGGAACGGCAATGACCTCGGTCCGGGAAAATGTCGCAGCGCAGGTCGCGCTGCCATGGGTGGTTCGTCTCCGTTATCTGATGGCGATGTGGCAGATCGCACGGATTCTGTTCGTGGGCCTTGTTCTGGACGTGCAGCTGCCGATGTTCTGGCTCTTGCTGATGCCGGTGATCGTGCTGGTGAGCAACGGCTGGCTGACGGTGCGTGTGCTTTCTCCGCGCGGCGTGACGATCAGAGCGCAGCGCCCGGAATGGATTATCGCCGGCGTGGTGGTTCTCGACACGCTCTGTTTCACCGCGGCCCTGATGCTGACGGGTGGGCCGGATAATCCGTATAACGTTCTCTACCTCGTGCACGTGGCAATCGCGGCGATGGTTCTGCCGCGCTGGCATGGGAGAGGACTTGCCGCGTTCGCGTGCCTTTGTTACGGGGCGGTGTTTCGCTTCCACGCACAGGTGCCCGAGCTTTCCGGGGAGAGCGTATCGGCGCTTCATCTTCTCGGCGTATGGCTGTCCTTTGCTGCGGCCGTTTTTCTGCTTACGGTATTTTCGGGAAAAATTTCGGAGTTGCTGCGAGGCCGTGAGGAATCGCTGCTGCGGCTCCGGCAGCAGCTCGATCAGAAGGACAGGCTGGCATCGCTGGCCACACTCGCCGCGGGCGCCGCGCATGAGCTGAACACGCCGCTCGGCACGATCGCAGTGATTGCGCGGGAACTGGAGCGCTATGCGACGGTGACGCAGCCGAATGAAGCGATGGCGCTCGATTGCGGGCTGATCCGCGGCGAGGTGGGCCGCTGCCGGGAAATTCTGGAGCGGATGAGCGCGGACGGGGCCGATCCTACCGGCGAGACGCCGGAGGCGATCACCGCATCGGGCTTTCTCGAAGAGGTCCAGGAAGGGCTGCCGGAGGCGGAGCGCCGCAGGGTCCGCATTGAGGCGGACGATTCGTACATGCTCCTCGTGATTCCGATGCGCGCGGTGGGACAGGCGCTCACGGCGCTGGTGCGCAACGCCATCGATGCGAGCCCCGCAGAGGCGCCTATTCTTCTGGCTGCCCGGCAGGCGGGCCCGAGGCGCGAGGGGTATATCCGGTTCGAAGTGCGCGACCGGGGATGCGGAATGTCGGAAGAAACTCAGCGCCGCGCCGGGGAGCCGTTTTATACAACCAAAGAACCGGGCAAAGGAATGGGGCTGGGGGTATTTCTGGCGCGCACTCTGGCGGACCGGCTCGGCGGGGAGCTCACGTTCGAATCGCCTGGGAGGGGAACGGTCGCGACGCTGGAAATTCCGCGCGCGCCCGTGACTGAGGCGGTTGAGGTATGAATGAGGGAGCAAAGCAGCCGGTCGTCCTCGTAGTGGATGACGACCGGACTTTCAACACGCGACTCTGCCGGGCATTGGCCGACCGCGGCTGGAATGCGCAATCGGCGTTGGACGGAGATGCCGCGCTGCGTCTGGCCCAAAGCGAGACTCCGAATCTCGCCATTGTGGATCTGCGGCTGCCGGGAATGAACGGGCTGGATCTGATTCAGAAGCTCCACCAGATTGACCGGGGGATTTGCGTCATCATGCTGACGGGATATGGCAATATCGCGACCGCACTGACGGCGACCAAGCTCGGCGCGAGCCACTATCTCAACAAGCCGGTGGATGCGGATCAGATTCTCGACGCATATGAGAGCATTCAGGCGACTGAATCGACGGCCGAGCCCGACGAGAACAGCGTCCCGAGTCTGGCGATGGTGGAGTGGGAGTATATGCAGCGCGTTCTGGCGGGCTGCGGCGGGAATGTGACGCAGGCGGCGAAGCTGCTGGGGCTTCACCGGCGATCGCTGCAGAGGAAGCTGTCGAAATACCCGCCGCGAAAATAACGGAGGGCGGCGGCGCGCACGGTACTCTGAACGCATGGTGGCTCCGGTCGAAATCGAAGTCAAAATTGCGGTGACGAACGCGGCAAAAGTCCGGAAGATTCTTCGGGGCGCAAACTTCCAGGTGGAGGGCTCGCGGGTTTTCGAGCGGAACCTGGTGCTCGATAACGCTCAGGGCTCCGTGAAGCGGCAAGGCCTGCTGCTGCGCGTACGAAGCACAGGGAAGCGCGGAAAATCGACTGAAGTGCTGTGCACGTTCAAAGGGCCGGCGCGCGAATCGCGGACGCATCACAAGATCCGGGTGGAGCGCGAGTTCATGGCCAGCGATGGAGATGAGTGTCTGGCCGTGTTTGCCGGAATTGGATTTCATCCGGCGTTCCGGTATGAGAAATACCGGACGAAATTTTCGCGGCGCGCGCGGGGGGCGGGGGAGCCGGGGCATATCGTGCTCGATGAAACGCCGATCGGCGTGTTTCTGGAGCTGGAGGGCTCGGCGGCGTGGATTGACCGCACCGCGAAGGATCTGGGGTTTTCCCGAAATGACTACATCACCATGAGCTACGCACGCCTGTGGGAGCGGTGGCGCGAGGAGCACGGGATTCCGGCCGGGGACATGGTTTTCGATTCGCGCCGACAGGGATAGATCGCGGGCGATTTCCGATGGCACGCGCGGGCCGGAGGGCCGGCGAGAAGGCCGAAGCCATGACCCACAAGGATCAGCGGGTCTGGAGCTGGATCAGGGAGCCGCTGTGATCGCCGTCATGCGGAGCGTTCGGCGGCGCAGGGATCGTCTGGGGGGCGCGCCAGAAATCCATGTATGAGGTGTAGTGCACGCAGGCCACCGTGCAGCGCGGGGCGCAGCCTTTCTCGGTGATGAACTCGCGGCGGATATCTTCCTTCGTGTATTCGGCAAGCGGCTTGGCAGGGTAGCCGCGCTGCTGCGAGCAGTAATGCACGAGGCCGTCTTCGCAGACGTAGAGATAGCGCGCTCCGGCCCGGCACTTCCAGTTGTTTTCGCGGCCGTGCGCAATATTGTCCTGGAAATAGTTCATGCGGGCGTAGGATTTCTTGCCCATATCCCGGACCTGAAGATAAATGCTCTGTTCTTCGTCCGAAAGCGGCTGGAGCTGGCCGCTCGAATCGTGGATGATGCCGACCGTTGTGGTGAAGCCCAGTTCCACGGCGCGCTTCGCGACGACAATGGCGTCCTGCGGGTTGTGGATCCCGCCGCCGACCACCGAATTGATGTTGACGTGAAAATCGGCGTGTTCGGAGAGAAACTGCAGCCGGAGATCGAGGGTTTTCAGGCTTTTCTTCGAAACGTCGTCCGGCAGGACGTTATCGATCGAGATCTGCATGTGCTCGAGCCCGGCGTCATTGAGGCGCTGGATGCGTTCGGGGTTGAGCAGGAAGCCGTTGGTGATCATGCCGGCCATGGCGCCGGTTCCGCGGATGCGGCGGATCAGATCGTCCAGATCCGGGTGGAGCAGGGGTTCACCGCCACTGAATGAGATGACGGAGGTGCCCAGATCGCCGAGCCGGTCGATGCGCCGGTACATTTCCACTTTCGGAACGGGCTTCGAAAAGTCGTCGAACTCGTTGCAATACGTGCAGGAAAGGTTGCAGCGACGAATCGGGATAATATGGGCGAGCACCGGATGATCGGTGTCGAGAACCCCGCTGGCGACCATGCGCCATTCGCGGCTCACGCGATGCAGGGCGGTCAAACTACGGCTCATGCGTGTGCTGAGTGTGGGCATCAGAACGAAACTTTATTACAACATATCGATCTAAGAAAGAGCTGTGCAGCCGCGCGGCCAATGTGCGGGGCGAACGGGGCTGACCGGGATTCGGCCGGGATGGCGGGGTCAGGCTTCATCGCGATGGACCGTGTCGGGTGAGAATGCCGGGGTGCAAATTGCGATGTATTCGGCGCCCTCGGCTTCCGGGGTGCTGTAGCGAATCCACTCGCCGCGCGAGGTTGCAACGGCCTGGCCGGGGCGCACGTCCAGAGTACCGTCCTTTGATTCAACGCGAAGCATGCCCCGCAGGACGACGGTGTATTCGTCGAAGTCCGGAGTCTGGCCAGGTTCTACCCAGCCGCCGGGGCTCCGCATGTGGGCGATGCTGATCTGGCTGGCGCCGGTGTTGACCCGGCCGACGAATTCGTCGATCAATTTCGGTTTATTACCTGCTGCGGCGATTCGGGTCGGTTGGGGAATAAGTTGAGGCATATAGTCCGGATTGGGCGAGGGAGATGGAAACCTTGAGAATACTTGATCGGAAATCGCGTCAAGGCTACAATGGCGTTTTCGCCGGAGACAGAGGGCTGATGACCACCCGAGACGATCACGATCCGCTGGCGCCACACCGGGAGGCCGCGTTTTTTTATGGCCTGTTCCTGCGCGGCCACTCCCTGAGCACATTACGCGAGGATATCGACGTTCCCCGGAAAGTCACCGACAAGTGGCTTGTTGCCAAGGACTTTCAGGGATCGTTTAAAGCGGATCTTGACCGCGTCTACCAGTACCGCAAGCGTGTTCTGGCTATCTTCGACGGTTTGGTCTCGACCGAGCAGACCCGAGTTCCCGTTCAGTAATCTCCTCTTTATTGCTGCTGCTGCCCGAACGACCGGCCCACCATCTGTTCGATGGGCTGCATGGCGGCGGCCGATCCCGTAAAGATGCTGTTCGGAAACTTGCGGCCGCTGACGATCTGCTGGAAGATATCCGGACCCAGGTTTTGATTCAGTCCCAGACCCGCAAGGTATTGCAGCCGCAGGTTGCGATCATGATTAATCTGCGCGGTGCGCATCCAGCCGCGCAATTCGTTGGCGTCGGCGGCGAAGGTCGAGAGCAGGTTGAGGACGCTGGGGAAGCCGACATCGGCCAGGGACTTCCGGACGGCGGCGTATTTCGGATCAGCGAGTTTTGTCTGGACAGCATCCACGTCAATCGGGAGTTTGTCGACCGAACCCATCAGGACGACGTCGTACCCCGTTCCATCCGTGTTGAGATTGCCCCAGACGGTGCCGTAGGGGAAGGCCTCGAAGAAAGTGGCCAGCTCGCTCTGCACGGTTTCGAATGAGCTTTCATAAAGCGGCACCCACTGGGTGACGATTCCGCCCGGGTTCAGGTGGCGCTTGCACATTTCGAAGTATTCCGTTGTGTAGAGAGACGCCATGCCTTTGACCCAGGGGTGGATCGGGTCGGATGTAATGATGTCGAATTTCTGATCGGCCGTGAGGACATAATGGCGGGCGTCGTCATAGACGATTTTGGTTCGAGGGTCGTCGATGACGTGATGGTTGGCGTCGCCAAAATATTTGGCGGTGGCCGGCGGGATGCGCGGCTCGATTTCGCAGATGGTAATGTGCTGGACTTCGGGATGGACGACGAAGGATCCGGCGGTCACGCCCGCGCCGCAGCCGACTACGAGGATGTTTTGCGGATTCCTGTGAAGGATGGCGGGCAGGTGGCCCAGCATGCGCTGCAGACTCATGTCCTGCGGTTCGGTGGAGGCTTCCACTTTGCCGGTGACGTGGAAATAGGTGGTGTCGTGCTCCCACTGCGAGTAAGCGATGGAGGAATTCATGCCATCCGTGGTGTAGAGCAGGTTCCAGTTGCCTTCCGTGGTCGGGAGGCGGCGTCCGAAGCCGATCAGCTTCCACGGCGTATCCGGCAGCGCGAAAGCGAGGAGTATCGCAACGGCGAAGGCGGCAATCAGGCGGCGTTCCAGGTTTTTGAAAGCGAGGCCGGTGAGAGCGAGAGCGCCGAGCAGTGAAATCACCATCAGAAGTTGCTCGGAACCGTGGAGGCTCAGGCCGGGGATAAAGACGAGGCTGAAGAAAACCGCGCCGAGGATTGCACCCACAGTATTTGCGCCATAAATCTCGCCAACAACGCGGGCGGAATCGCCGCCGGCGTTTTCTTCGGCCGCGCTGGCCAGAGCGATGGGGAAGCTTGCGCCCCAGAGGATGGCGCCGGGGAGGATCGGGATAATGGAGCGCCAGATGTCGCTGATGAATCCAACCCAGGGGCTGGCGCCGGTGTTCAGGTTGCCCTGCCAGTAGGGGAGCCAGTCGGCCAGCAGGAAGCCGGCCCATCCCATCGCAAGGGCGAGGAGAATCTGGCAGCCGATGAGAAGCATGCGCGGCTGACCCTTCTGCTCCGCCATGCGTGAGCCGAGGGCACTGCCAATGCCGAGACCAGCGAGGAAGACTCCGAGGATGATGGAAAACGTATAGGTGGTCGGGCCGAGCATCAGGGAGAGCAGGCGGGTCCAGACGACTTCGGCGCCGAGCGCGGTCAGGCCGGAGATGGCAATGGTGAAGTAGACATCCCAGGGGCGTTTGGGGGTGGTGGGGGAGGGGCGCGGGTTGTGCTGGCTTACGGCGGCGCGGGATTCGGATCCGGCCATCGAGAGAGAGGCGAGCCCGATGGCGAAGTTGATGGCGACCGCGACGTAGCTGGCGATCGACATGTCATAGACGCGCAGCAGATAGAAACCGGCGGCGAAGCAGCCAAGGACGCCGCCCGCGATATTCACGCCGTAGAAATAGCCCCACCACTTGGTAGCGGACGGCATCGACTCCACCCACCGGGCGATGAGGGGCAGGGTGGCACCCATAAGGATTGTCGGCGGGAGGAGAGCGACGGCGCAGCAGATGGCGCGGAGAGCGGCGTTCGGCATTCCGCTGGAGAGGCCAGCGAGGTAAACGGTACGCAGCGAGGGAAGGCCGAAGAGCACCAGAATCCCGCAGATACCGGTGGCGAGCTCAAGAAACGCATAAACCCTGAGGGCATTGCGGGCAGCAGGGATCAGGCGGGGCAGAAGCAGGCTGCCGATGCACATGCCACCCATCCAGGTGCCGAGCAGCACGGCAATCGACATGGCGTTCGAACCGATGACGAGCTGGAGTAACTGGAGCCAGACGATTTCATAAATGAGGGCAGCACAGCCGCTCGCGGCGAACAAAACCAGGAGGGCTGGAAGAAGCCGGCTGGTGCGGGATGGAGCAATTACGGGAGTCACGGGGGAATCCATCATAATACTGTGCCCGACGGCTGGCTTTGGCGGAAAAGCCCAATTTTCTCGTAAATGAATGTTAGGATCGGGAAATGCGGGCTCGTTCGCACATCGCGGTCTTGGTTGCCTTAGCGTGTGCCGCGGTTCGATATACTGCCGCTCAATGACTTCGCGGCGGATTTTTCGGGGCTGCCGGTGATCGCGATCAGGATGGGCGCGGCGGGAATGCAACCCGCGTTGGGGTGCGGCGCGTTGACAGCGGCGCTTCGTTACGCGGCCAGACCGCTGCACGGGGCAGACGACCTCACGATCTTATTTACGCCGGGGCAGGCGTGACCGCTCGCCGCTGGCTGCTGGCGGTGCTGCTCGCGGCGTGCATCGCTCGGCTGTGGCTCGAGCCGCTGACGTCGAGTTACTGGGTGGATGAGCTGGTCACGGTTTTCGTGGCAAAGCATCCCGGTCACCCCTCATTCGCAGTTGCGCCGCAGGTTCCCGAGTCCATTTACTATTGGCTGCCTCGCCTGAGTTCGGCGATCTTCGGGGAATCGGAGGCAGCCTATCGAATCCCGTCTCTGATCGCGATGGCGGCGGCGTTGTGGTTCATTGCGCGGATCGCGGCGCGCGCCATTCATCCGCGCGCCGGATGGTTTGCGGTGTTCACCGCTCTGTCGATTCGAGGTATCGATTACTTTGCGGTGGACGCACGGCCGTATGCGCTAGGGATTCTGGCGGCGTCGGCATGCATGTACTTCCTGCTGCGGTGGCTCGATTCCGCGCGCTGGATGGATGCCGGTCTGTTCGTGATCTGCGCCGCGGCGGTTTGGTGGGTGCAACTCATCTTCTGGCCGTTCTATCTGGTGGTTGCGGGGTACTTCATCGTGCGAATGATGAATCGCGAAACACCGGTGCGCTCTTCGCAGTGGATAACCGTGCTGGTGGTGCTGGTGGCTGCGCTGGTGCCGCGTGCGTTTGCGGCGCTGGCTCTGGCGCGGAATGCAACCGCGCATTCATTTGCCGCCATGCCGACGCTGCACATCTTCGAGCATGAGCTGCACTGGAATATCCCGGTGATCTGCGCCGGTGCCCTTTGGCTGCTGACGCGGTTCGCCAGGCCACGCTGGCGCGCGCCGCGGTCGCTCTGGATTTTCCTGCTCGGCTGGTGGCTCTGCCAGCCAGTGGTTCTCGACCTTTATTCACACGCGACGGGGAACAGCGTTTATGTGGGGCGTTACTTCTCCACCATGCTGCCAGCCGTAGCACTGGTTGCAACGGCAGCTGCCGCTTACTGGATGCCGGAGAATTGCTGGAATCCTGCGGCCGTCTTCATGGGAGTCGTGGCGCTCGTCGCACAGGGCCACACGCAGAGTCTTACGTACCGACATGACATTTCGGACTGGCGGTCGGCGAATCGGGAGGTCAACCGATTCGCGCCGGATGGGTCCGTGCCGGTGATCGTGGTGAGTCCGTTCATCGAAGGGCGGGCTCCCGCCTGGACGCCGGGTTATTCGCTGCCCGGATTTCTGTACGCGCATCTGGAAGGCTATCCGCTGCGGGGAAGGCTGTTGCTGTTTCCGTATACAGGGCCGGAATTGCCGGAGGCGCTGTCCTATGCCGGCTCGCTGCTGAGCAGCGGGAAATTGACGGCGCCGGGAAAATGGGCGATCTACGGAGAACTTCCGGGCGTGGATTGGGAGAAATGGTTCGCCGCGCAGCCGCGCCTTGCCGGATGGCATCACGTTGCGAAGAAATTTGGGGACGTGATCGTTGTCGAATTTACTGCAGGAATGTCTTCCACACAGTGATGGTAAGGGCGTGGGCCACCATGCCCGCCTGAATTCCACCGGTCTGCCGGCGCGCCAGCGCGAGAAAAACGCCGAGGACGGTGGTCAGGATCATCCATCGCCAGTTGGGAAACGGGCCATGGAAGCTCAGGTGGACGCAGCCGAACAGGATCGCGGAGATCACCACGCCGAGGGCGGCGCTGGATGTCCACCGGGTGATCCAGGGCTGCAGCAATCCGCGGAAGATGAATTCTTCGAAGATGCAGGTCACAAAGAGAAAGCCGATGAAGGTTCCGATGGCGAGCCCGGGATTCAGCCAGTGATCGCGCAGCTTCACCAGGCCCAGCGCCCAATATGTGGCGCCAACCGCCGGCATCAGAAAGACAAACCATTTCAGCCCCGCCAGCCACTCGCGGACGTTTGGCATGAAACGATACTCCGCGTCTATCTGGCCGCGGAAGCCGGCGAATGAGAATGCCATGAGCCCGATCACCGTCGCGTGGCCGAGAGCGGAGACGTCGACCTTCGGTAGTGCCGGAGGATAGATGCGGTTGAAGACCTTCATCAGGATGATCAGCGCGAAGAGCGCGAGGTAGAGCAGATCGACCGCGGGGTTCGGGGGAAACAGGACGAACCAGAAGCTCATCAGGATAGCGATGCTCGACATCACAATGAGCGCCGGGATATTGAAGTGATGGGTGCCGTGCGCGTAAATCGCCCAGGGAAGTACCGCGCTGCATGCCAGAACGAACGCGGCGCGCATTCTGCCCTGCGCGAGGAATCGCTCGCGCGCGGCTGTGAAGCCAGGCAGTATATAAAAAGGGTATTCGGCGAGGAAAGCGAGCGCGAGCGGAACCGCGAGCTCGGGCGGCACGGATTTCAGATGCGCGTAGATCGCCGCCGCTGTGGCGAGCAATGACCAGCCCACCGCGAGAGTGATCCAGAAGTAACGGATCGGTTTTACGTTTGCATCCATCAATAATGGAGAGGATTGGCGTCACGCATCGTCTGTGCAATTCCGCGCGCGGTCTCGATGGTCACCAGTTCGCCCTTTCCGATGCCGGGACACCACTTTCCGGTCTTCAGCCACTCGCGCTTATCGTCCACCAGTTCCGGCCAGAACGGAAACGTGCGGCACTGCAGGGGCTTGGCGGGGTGCACGGAACAACCATCCGGCTTCAGAAAAATGCACTGGGCGTGACGAGGGACGCGCAGACGCCGGAGATGTTTCGTCCGATAGACGTAGCGTCGCTCGAAGGCGCGCGGCGTCATCTTCACGAATTCGGCGAGACGTGTGAGATCGTCCTCAGTGAGATAAACAAAGCCCTGTTGTTCGCAGCATTTGATACAGCCGGATTGGCACTCGAATCGCAAGGTCTGAAGCCAAGTATAGCGTTCGGGTGCTCGAAAATTTTCGAAAAGCCCGTACGGAGCGGCCCGTTCTGCCGTATATTGGATGCAGAGAGAGGCGCGTCATGTCTGCCCGGGAGCTCGTCACCGAAGTCAAGTCGCATATCCGCTACTGGGGCTTTCTCGCTCTGAAGCTGATCGGCGCGGCGGCGGGTGCTGCGGGAAGCCTGTGGTTCCTCAACCTGTTCTGGCGTCCGTACACGCCGCTGTTTCATCTCAACCCCGAGCACTTCCTTTTCGACCTCTACTACACAACGCTTGTGGGCGTGTGGTTTTTATTCGCTTACGGTCTTTTTTATCTTGCGATCTGGGATCAGAAGTACCGATGCCGCACCTGCCTGCGGCGTCTGCGTATGCCGATTGAAACCGGATCCTGGGGTTACATGCTGCAACTGGGGCGGCCGCAGATCGAATACATCTGCGCGTATGGTCACGGCAAGCTGAATGTGGATGAACTCCAGATTTCCGGCACGACCACGCCGGAGTGGACCGAGCAGGGCGACATCTGGCAGGAGCTTTTCGCCGCCAGCCCGGCGAATGAAGGCCACGAGCCGGATCGCGACCGGTGACCGCCGTTCTTCCCGATGCATCTTCCCGGCCGTTGCCGCTCTGGCGCCTGATTGCCGGTTTCGGTGTGATCGCCATTCTGGTGCTCGCTCTGCTGGTGGCCGGAGCGGTCTATCTGGAAAATTATCAACTCGACCGCTACATGCGTTCGCTCGCGGCGGACCCGGCCAGCGTGGCGCTCCCGGATAACGAGATTGTCACTCGCATTCTCGATCGCGCGCAGTCCCTCTCGCTTCCCCTGCATGCAACCGACGTAACCGTGACGCGCACGGATGGAATACCGCATATCCACATTGCGAAATACATGGCGGAGACCGCCATTGGACGTATGGATCTGCGGCTTCCGGCTGCGTCTTCCAGATGACGGGTTCCAGATCACCGGCGGATCACGATCTTAATTAAAAACAGGTAGTATTTCCCGGTTAATGGCAGTACTATAAGTTCTATCGAACCCTGTATCAAATGCGGGAATCTGACTTCCCTGTACTTTCAGGGCCAGCCAGTGTGTATCGACTGCGACAGCAAACGCGAAGGCGCGGATGAGTCTGTTCCTGTCAGAAAGCCTGCCCAGCCAGCGCAGGAAAATTCGCCTGGCCGCAAAGATACAGAGCCCGGCGAGGCGTTCGGTTAAAGTCAGCGCTTTAACAATTCGTATCCGATTTCCCAGTGGTGCCCGAACGGATCCTGCAGACGTCCGATTCGCCAGCCGTGACCTTCGCTGACCGGATAAATTTCCGTCGCGCCGGCGCGAATCGCCTGGGCGAAGACGTCGTCCGGGTTGGCAACAGTGAGGATCATGCGCACCGGCGAACCGCCAGCGGATTCTGGACTGGGATTGCCATGGGCCGGGGATTCGTCAGCGACCCAGAACTCCGCGCCGCCAATGGAGAGCCGCGCAACGATGCCTTTTTCGCCGCCATCGAGCAGGTAAGACTCTGCCGCGCCGAAAGCGGCTTTGTAGAAATCGACGGCGCGGGCGCCATGGCGGACGGAGAGCCAGGGGGCGAGGGAAGTCTGGATGGGCATCAAGAGAATTATGCCTGTTCGGCCGCGGCGCCCGCTCTGGCCTGGAATGTGGCGGGGAGCGGAAGAGCGCGGATCCGGGGTGACGCAGGGGCCGGAAAGAAATCGGCGCGGGCGATGAAAACTCTCCGGGATTGAGCACGTCTTATCTGATAGAGCGGTTTGTGCTCAGCCTTAGCGCTACGCGCTAAAATGAAATCATCCCCTTATATGGAATTTGAGTTTATTGACGCATGGTTGGCCAAGGTCTTCGGCACTCGCAATGATCGCGAGCTGAAAGCGATGCGTCCGATCGTCGCGGCTATCAATGATCTGGAGCCTTCGATGCAGAAGCTCTCGGATATCGATCTGGCGGCCAAAACGATTGATTTCAAAGAGCGAATTGCCCGGGGCGCGACTCTGGACGATCTGCTGCCGGAAGCTTTTGCCGTGGTTCGTGAAGCCGGCCGCCGCGTGCTCAACATGCGGCATTTCGACGTGCAGCTGATCGGCGGCATGGTGCTGCACAAGGGCCAGATCGCCGAAATGAAGACTGGCGAAGGCAAAACGCTGGTCGCCACCTGCCCCACGTATCTGAATGCGCTTTCCGGCAAGGGCGTACACGTCGTCACAGTCAACGACTACCTGGCGAGACGCGACGCTGAATGGATGGGGCGCATCCACAAGTTCCTGGGGATGACGGTCGGGATCATCGTGCACGATCTCGATGACCGGGAGCGCAAGGTTTCCTACGCGTCGGATATCACGTACGGGACCAACAACGAATTCGGCTTCGATTATCTGCGCGACAACATGAAGTTCCAGCTTGTCAACTGCGCGCAGCGGGGCCACAACTTCGCGATCGTCGACGAAGTCGATTCGATCCTCATCGACGAAGCGCGGACGCCGCTGATCATCTCGGGGCCGAGCGAGGAATCGACCGACAAGTATTATAAAGCGAACAAGGTGATCCCCCACCTGATTCGCGGCGAAGTGATCGAGGGCAAGGAACCGGGCGTGACCTATACGACCGGCGACTACACGGTGGACGAAAAGCACCGCAGCTCGGCCCTGACTGAAGAGGGCGTTCTCAAAGTCGAAAAGCTGCTCGGCATCGGCAACATGTACGAGCCACAGAATGTGGAGTGGAATCACCACATCCAGCAGTCCCTGAAGGCTCACGTCATTTTCCAGAAGGACAAGGATTACGTGGTGAAGGACGGCGAGGTCATCATCGTCGACGAATTCACCGGACGTCTGATGGCAGGGCGGCGCTGGTCAGACGGCCTGCATCAGGCGGTGGAAGCGAAGGAAGGCGTGAAAATCGAGCGCGAAACCCAGACGCTCGCCACCATCAGCTTCCAGAATTATTTCCGCCTGTATACGAAGCTCTCTGGCATGACCGGTACGGCCGAAACCGAAGCGGCGGAATTCGACAAGATCTACAAACTGCTGGTTACCGTCATCCCCACGAACCGGCCGCTGATCCGCAAGGAATTCCAGGACGTGGTTTACCGGACCGGGGAGGAAAAATTCCGCAACGCGGCGAAAGAGATCAAGGAATTCCAGCAGCGCGGGCAGCCCGTGCTGGTGGGTACGATTTCGGTGGAGAAATCGGAACACCTCTCGAAGATGCTCACGAAGATGGGCGTCAAACACGAGGTGCTGAACGCTAAAAACCACGAGCGCGAAGCGCTGATTGTGGCACAGGCGGGACGCCGCGGGGCGGTTACGGTTTCGACCAACATGGCCGGCCGCGGTACGGATATTCTGCTGGGCGGCAACGCGGAATTTCTCGCGCGAGACGCGATGAAACGGCAGGGTAAGGACCCCGACCTCGAAGAGTATCAGGCCGATTGGGAACGGGTTCTGGCGGAAACCAAAGCGCAATGCCAGGTAGAGCATGACGCGGTCACCGAGTTGGGCGGCCTCCACATCACCGGCACGGAACGCCACGATTCGCGGCGCATCGACAATCAGCTTCGCGGCCGCGCCGGCCGCCAGGGAGATCCCGGCAGCTCGCGGTTCTTCCTCTCACTGCAGGACGATCTGCTGCGCATTTTCGGCGGCGACCGCATGCAGAACCTGATGCTGAAGCTCGGCATGGAAGAGGATGTGCCGATCGAGTCGAACCTCATCACCAAGCGCATCGCGGCTGCCCAGAAGGCCGTGGAAGCGCAGAATTTCGATTCGCGCAAACACCTGCTCGAATACGACGACGTGATGAACAAGCAGCGCATGTCGGTTTACACCATGCGCCGCGGCTTGCTCGAAGGCGTGGATCAGAAGGCGCGCGTGATGGAAATGACCCGCGGCGTCATCGCGGCCGCCGTGGAAGTGGCGTGTCCGCCGGATTCACGGACCACCGAGTGGGATCTGAATCGTCTTCAGACCGATCTGCTCAGCCGCATGGGGCTGCGGTTTAATCCGGCCGATCTCGGCGGCATGACGCCCAATCAGATGGAAGACGAGCTGATGCAGCGCGCCACCGCGATGTACGAAGCCAAGGAAGAACTGGTGGGCGCCAGCCTGATGCGCGAAGCCGAGCGCAACATCATGCTGCATATCATCGACGATCAGTGGAAAGACCACCTGCTCTCGATGGATCACCTGAAGGAAGGCATCGGGCTGCGCGGTTACGGCCAGAAGGATCCGCTCGTCGAATACAAGAAAGAATCGTTCGAGCTGTTCCAGGACATGATGGACCGCATCGAAGATGAGACGGTCCGGTATCTGTACTTCCTGCGGTTTGAAATCGGGAACGCCACGCTTCCGTTCCAGTCGACAGACGATGAGGACGAGGCGGAGGTTGATGGCGAACCGGCGGCTTCCGAGATTGACGAGGAGCAGAAGCGGCTGGAGGAGTCTCGGGCGGCGGCCGAAGAGCGGCGGCGCGCGGCGCAGAGCGCCGTGCAGGACATGAACCGCGGGCTCCAGAAGAAGCATGAAAAGGAACTGCGCGAACTTCAGTTCGGCGCATCGACCGAGAGCACGGCGAGCAAGACCGTGACGAATGGCGGCCCGAAGGTCGGCCGCAACGACCCATGCCCCTGCGGCAGCGGGAAGAAATACAAAAAGTGCCACGGGGAGTAGAGGCCGAACGGATCGAGTTCGCGGTTTCGGCCGTCCAATAAGTGTATGATTCAGCGAGCGGCGATTCTGTTTTTACTTCCGGCGCTGGCGTTCTCCGCCATTCTTCCGGATACGATCGGCGAGTGGAAGCGCGGCGACGTGACCGCGGCTCCTGCGCCGGACGTGAAGGTCTGGAACGAGTATGGGCTCGAGGAGTCCGAGAACGCGCCGTACACGAACGCGGCGAAGAAATTTTCGATCACGGCTTACCGGTTTGCGGATTCCACGGGAGCATTCGCGGCCTGGATTGGCAGCCGTCCACCGGAAGCGAAGAAGTTCGAGACGGACGGGATCGGCGAAGAGACGCCGACCGAGCAGTACATCACAGTCGGCAATCTGCTGCTGATTTTCCACGACTACAAGCCGAATAAGGAAGAACTGGCGCACATCTTTCTGACGGCGCCGCATTATTCGCATTCACCCCTCCCGACCCTGCCGGGGTATTTGCCGGCCGGAGCGGTGCCGAATTCGGAGCGTTACATCCTGGGGCCGGAAAGCCTGTCGCGCTATGCGGGAGCGATTCCACCTTCGACCGCAGCGTTCCATTTCAGCTCAGAGGCGGAGGCGGCGGATTACGAGGCTCCGGCGGGAGCGAAGGGTGCCGGGAAGGATAAGAAGACTACTCTTGTAGTCTTCAATTTCCCTGGGATCGAAATGGCACAGAAGCAGTATCCGGCGTTTGAGGCCATCCCTGGGGCGGTGGCGAAACGGTCGGGTCCGCTGGTGGCGATCGCGCTGCATCCGGTGAGTCCGGACGAGGCGGAGCGGCTGCTGGCACGGGTGCGATATGAGGCGGAAGTGACCATGTCGGAACCGCCTCCCACGCTCAAGAACAATCCGGGTAACTTGTTACTGAACATCGCGATCCTGTGCGGAGTACTGATCGTACTCTGCCTTGCCGGGGGGATTGTATTTGGCGGAATCCGGTACGTTCTGGGACGTTCGGCGGCGGCCGGCGGGGGTGAGGAAATGATCTCACTGCACCTTTCCAACAAGTCCTAAGTCTTCTTACTGCTTTCGGTTAGAGCTCTTTTGGATGGCCAGCGGGCGGTAATGCACGATTCGCCTGTGATTTCAACTGGAAATCCACAGCTTTCGCAAAACACTGGAACTCAGGGATTTACCTTGTGGACAAAAGTGTGATTTTTTTCGGCTTGACGAGGCGGCTTCCCAGGCTTTAATATCCAATCACTAAGTTTTTGCCGGTTTTTGTTGAAGCCGTCGAAAATGATTCTCCCCATCGAAGCCCTGATAAAACAGGGTGCGTTTGAGGCTCGGTTCGCGAGGACCGGGCCTCTTTGCTTTGCTGCCCTGAGGTTTTCCACAGCCCGCTTTCCAGCCCTCAGGAGAGGCCTGGACCCGGTACCGCAGTCATTTGACCTGATAGGGGCCTTCAGGGCCGCTCAAGGGCCGGATGGGCCAGGAAAGGCCGTTTCAGAAGCCAGCCGGACGTCCCCAGTCGCCTGTGAAGACGATCTCCTCGAGCGGCTTTCGCTTCCGGCCTGCCGGGGGCGCCCCGTCACCGTCCAGATAGCCGATGGCGATGGCCGCGCCGACCTCAAAATCCTCGGGGACCGCAAATTCCTTCCGGGTGCGCTCGGCATCGAATCCGCCCATGCCGTGCACCTGGAGCCCAAGGGCAACCGCCTGGAGGCTCATCTGGCCAAAGGACGTGCCGGTATCATGCAGGCCAAAACGGTCCGGGGCGCCGGTCTGCGTGAAGGACTTCTTCCCGAACGAAATCGCGAGCGCCCCCGCGTGCTGGGCCCACTGCCGGTTCTTCTCGACGAGGAGGCCGAGGAGGCGGTCAAACTGGGGACGGTCCGCACGGGAGGCGACAATGAACCGCCAGGGCTCCTCGCCGAAACAGGAGGCGGCCCATCCGGCGGCTTCGAACAGAGTGCGGAGCTTCCAGGGCTCCACTTCGCGGCCGTTATAAATGCGGGGACTCCACCGCTTCCGTATGACTTCGAGTAACTGATGGTTCTCAGGCATCGGGTGTTGGATGCAACATGAATGCCAATGGTCGCGTTAGAATCTGATTTACCTCGGCCACTCCTTTACAACTGAAAATGTCAGACAAAAAACTGCAGATCGTGCCGCTTGGCGGACTTGGCGAATTCGGCATGAACATGATGTGCATTCGCTACGGCGACGACATCATTGTGATCGATTCCGGCATGATGTTCCCCGAAGATGAACTGCTGGGAGTCGATATCGTCACGCCCGACCTGACGTACCTGAAGGAAAACCGCGAATTCGTGCGGGCCCTGCTGCTGACGCACGGCCATGAAGACCATATCGGCGCGGTGGCGTTTTTCCTCTCGGAATTCGATGTGCCGGTTTACGGGACGCCGTTCACCCTTTCGCTGGTGGAGCGCCGGCTCGAAGAATACGAGGTTTCGAATGTCGACCTGCGGCCGCAGAAGCCGAAGGACCGCATTACGATCGGGCCGTTCGAAGTCGAGCTGATTCACGTGACGCACTCGATTGTGAGCGCAGTGGCGCTCGCGATCACGACGCCGCTTGGGGTCATCATCCACACAGGCGATTTCAAGGTGGATCCGACGCCGCTCGACAACGATCTTTTCGATCTGCATACGCTGGCGGAGTACGGTAAGCGCGGCGTGCTGCTGCTGCTCTCAGATTCGACGAATGCGGATCGCCCGGGTTATTCCGATTCCGAGCGCGCAGTGCGGCCGCGCCTCGAAGACGTTTTCCATCGCGCGGAAAACCGGCTGTTCGTCGCATGCTTCAGTTCGTCGATTCACCGCCTGCAGCTCATCCTGAATCTCTCGCAGGAGAACGGGCGAAAGGTGGCGCTGGTGGGGCGCAGCATGAATTCGGTGGTGGAGATTGCGCACCGGCATGGGCTCCTGACGATTCCGGACGGCATTCTCATCCGGCCGCAGGATGTAGCCGGCACGAAACGCTCGAAGGTGACGATCCTGATTTCCGGCACGCAGGGCGAGCCGATGTCGGCGCTTTCGCGCGTGGCGGTGGATAACCACAAGCACATTTCGGCCGATGACGGCGACATGGTGGTGCTGAGCTCGCGCATCATTCCGGGCAACGAGAAGACGATCTTCCGGATGATCGACCATCTTTCGCGGCGCGGAGCGGACGTGATCTACGGGAGCATGAACCCGCCGCTGCACGTTTCCGGACACGGCTCGATGGAAGAGCTGCGGCTGGTGCTGAATCTGGTGCGGCCGAAATATTTCGTGCCGATTCACGGCGAGTACCGCCAGCTTTCCAAGCATGCGCGGCTGGCGGAACATCTGCGGCTGCACGGGCTCTCGGAAACGTTCGTTCTGGAGACCGGCGACGTTTTGGAGTTCGACGAGCAGGGCGCGCGCAAGGCGGGGAGGGTAACCGTGGGCCGCGTCTGCATCGATTCCGGCGCGGTGGGCGAAGTGGTGGGGGACATGGTGATCCGCGACCGCAAAGTGATTGCGGAGGACGGCATCGTGATCCCGATCATCGCGATCAACAAGCACACGGGCAGTATTGAATCGACCGAACTGGTGAGCCGTGGATTCGGGCTGGATCACGACCCCGTCTTTATGATGAATGCGCGCCAGGCGGTGGAGCGGACGCTCGAGACATCGAGCGATGAAGAAAAATCGGACTGGGGTGTGGTGAAGGAGAAGATCCGGGCGGATCTGAAGCGCTTCATTAACCGGGAAGCTCAGCGGCGGCCGCTGATCATGCCGGTGATTCTGGAAATCTGATTGCACGTTGCCGGTGAACGGGGGCGGTTCTGGCGATCGGCAACGCTGCCATTGCGGATAAACTGCTGACGCTGGCGCATTTTCTGGCAGACCAGAAGGGCAACGCTTTTCGCGTAAAGGCCTGGCGCCGCGCGGCGCGTACCATTCGAACGCTCGGGGAGAGCTTCGATGAGCTGGTGCGGAATGATGTCGATCTGACGCAGTATCCGGGTATCGGGAACGGGATTGCCTCGGCGATACGGGAAATCGTGCAAACCGGCACGCTCCGGCAACTGGAAACCCTGCGGGCGGAAGCGACACCGGAGCGGGCCGCGATTGCGGAGTATCCGGGGCTCGATGCGAAGCTTGCGCTGCGTATTTTCCGGAAGCTCGGCATTCGCGACGTGGAAGGTTTACGCGAGGCGCTGGAGAGCGGGGAGATCGCGCGGGCGGTGGGTGAGCGCGGCGCTTTGTCGGTACGCCGGGCTCTGGCAGATAAAACCGAATTCCTGCTCTACGAGGCAGACCCGATTGCAGCGGCGGTGGAAGCCTTTCTGCTCGAGCGCTGCGGCGCGAGGCGTGTGGAGGCCGCGGGCGATTTCCGGCGCCGGGTTGAAACGATTTCGGAGCTCCGCTTTCTGGTGGAAACGGCCGATTTTCCCGACCTCTGCCGGTGGATGGAAGAGTTCGGCGGCGGCACGATTCCACTATCTGTAAAATCTCGCGAGGCTGTTTTTCAATTGCCGGCGGGTCTGGCATTGCGGCTCCGGGAAACAAAATCTTCGGAATGGGGCTCGGCGCTGGTCGCGGCGACCGGGTCTGCCAAACACCTTCGACAACTCGCACGTCGCGGATGCCGTCCTTCGCGCATGCAGGCGGCCGAGGAGGCAGAAGTCTATCGCGCGTGCGGCCTGAATTTCGTTGAGCCCGAACTGCGGGAGGGTTGGGGTGACATCGACGTGAATCCGCGGCTGGTGACGGCGGCCGCAATTCGAGGCGAAATGCATGCCCATACGACCGCGAGCGATGGGCGCAACACCATCGGCCAAATGGCTGCCGAAGCGCGGCGCCGGGGGTACGAATACATCGGGATCACGGATCATTCGCAGAGCCTGAAGATCGCCGGTGGGCTGACGGAAGAACAGCTCCGGGAGCAGATCCGTGAGATCGATCAATGGAATGAGCGGCTCGACGGGATTCAGGTGCTGAAGTCCGCGGAAGTGGATATCCGTGTGGATGGCACGCTCGATTACCCGGATGAACTGCTGCGCGAGCTCGATTACACGGTGTGTTCGATTCATTCGCGCTTCGGTTTGGGGAAGCAGGAACAGACGGAACGGATTCTGCGGGCGATGGACAACCCATATTTCACGATTCTTGGCCACGCGACCGGACGCCTGCTGCTGAAGCGGCCTGGATACGAGCTCGATATCGGGCGCATCATCCATCACGCGGCGGAGAGAGGATGCTTTTTCGAAATCAATTCCAGCCCGGACCGGCTGGATCTGCCGGCGGAACACGTTCGAGCAGCGGCTGCGGCCGGTATCCGGATCGCGATCAATACGGACGCCCACGGACTGCGCGATTTCGCGCTGGTGCGCTATGGAATCGACGTGGCACGGCGCGCCGGACTGAGCCGGGAGCAGGTGATCAATACCCTTTCGTTTGGAGAGCTTGGCCCATTGCTTGCAACGCGCAAGCGGTGATGCCTCTTGCGAAGTATCACGAGAAGCGGGATTTCAAAGTCACGTCCGAGCCGCGCGGGCGAGTGCGGAAATCGGCCGCGGAAGAGCTTTCGTTCGTCGTTCAGAAGCACCAGGCCAGTCATCTCCACTATGATTTCCGGCTTGAGTGGGACGGCGTTCTGCGGTCGTGGGCGATTCCGAAAGGGCCGTCGCTCGATCCTTCGGTGAAACGGCTCGCGATGGAAGTGGAAGATCATCCGCTCGAGTATGGCGGGTTTGAGGGATCGATTCCTGAAGGCGAGTATGGCGGCGGCACGGTGATGGTGTGGGATCGCGGAACGTGGACGCCTGAACCGGAGACGCCGTTAGTCGAAGACGCACTGCGGCGCGGCGAACTGAAGTTTACTCTCAAAGGCTCGAAGCTGAAGGGCTCCTGGGTCCTGGTGCGGACGAGCGGCAACGGCAAGCCGAAGTGGCTGCTGATCAAACACCGGGATCGCTATGCGTCGTCCGTTGATATCGAGGCAGAGAAGCCGCGTTCGGTGCTTTCGAGGAAGCTGATGGCGGGGATTGCGGCGGCTTCCGGAGGCGATGTTGCAAAAGCGGCAAAGGCGGATCCGGTGAAGGAGAAATAACCATGGCGGCGATTGTCTGGAAAGGCTACGTCAGCTTCGGGCTGGTTTCGTTTCCGGTACGGCTGTATGCGGCTGGACGGGCGGATCCGGTTCGATTCCACATGCTGCATAAGAAGGATCTTTCGCGGGTGAAAGAAGTCTTCTATTGCGCGGCGGAGGACAAGCCGATTGACCGCGCGGACATCGTCAAGGGGTACGAGACCAGCAAGGACAACTACGTGGTCGTCGAGGACCAGGAACTGGAGGCCATCGCCCCCGCGACCGCGTCCACGATGGATATTGTGCAGTTCGTGAAGGAATCGGAAGTGGATCCGATTTACTTCGAGCACTCGTACTATGTGGCGCCGGGCGAGGAGGTCACAAAGCCATACGCGCTGTTTCTGAAGGCGCTGGCGGAATCCGGGCACCATGCCATCGCGAAACTTGCGATGCATAGCCGCGAGCACATCGTTTTGATTCGGCCGGACAAGCAGGGTCTCGTTCTGCACACGCTTTTTTATCCCAACGAACTGCACGTTTCGAACCGGCAGTCCATTCCCGCGAAGGCAGAGGCCACAAAGAAGGAACTCGAACTCGCGTCGCAGCTCATTAAACAGCTCTCCGCTCCATTCAAACCCGATGAGTGCCACGACACGTACCGCGAGAATGTGGAGAAGCTGATCGAGCAGAAGGAAAAGGGCGAGCACGTCGCGAAGCATGCGGCGAAACGGCAAAAAGCGCCGGTGATCGATCTGATGGAAGCGCTGAAGAAGAGCCTCGGAAAAAGTGAGGCGGCGCAACCGAAAAAGGCAAAAGCAAAACGAAAGAAAGCCGCATGACTGCCGCGGATTACCTGCCGGCGCGGAAGACACTTCCGGTTCTGCGGGAGGCCGTACAGCGCTGCCACGGGTGCGATCTCTACAAACACGCGACACAGGCGGTGTTCGGAGAGGGGCCGAAGTCGTCCGGGATTCTTTTTATCGGCGAGCAGCCAGGTGATGAGGAAGACCGGGCAGGGCATCCGTTTGTGGGCCCATCCGGAAGGCTCTTCAATCGGGCGCTTGCAGAGGCGGGGATCGATCGCACGGAGGTCTTCGTCACGAATGCGGTGAAGCATTTCAAATTCGAGGAGCGGGGCAAGCGGCGCCTGCACAAGAAGCCGAGCGCGGGAGAAACAAGCGCGTGCCGGCCGTGGCTGGAGGCTGAGATTGAAGTGGTGAAGCCCGAGGTGCTGGTCGCCCTCGGGGCGACAGCGGCGCTTTCGGTTTTCGGACGCGCCTATCGGGTGACGCAGGAGCGTGGGAGGTTCATCGGGCATCCATGGGCGAAGCATGCGACTTCGACGGTGCATCCGTCTTCGATTCTGCGCGCGCCGGACGAGGATCAGCGGCATCTGGAATACCGGCGATTTGTTGATGATCTGATCAGGGTGCGCGAGATCAGTCCCGCTCGATCAGCTCGCTGAGCGGAATCCGGCTTTCAAACGCAACCTGCTTCACGGTGCATTGTTTCGGGGCTTTATCGGGACGCCAGCGCAGCAATTTTGTGCCATGGCGAAAGCGAGCGCCGGTGAAGTGATCGTACTGCACTTCGACGACGAGTTCCGGTTTCAGAGGCTGCCATTCGGCGGAGCGTTCGGTGCTCCAGCGGCTCGGTCCGCCAGGCGCGGCGCCGGTAAAGCCGGGTGGCTCGACCAGCTTTTGCAGCTTTTTCGTCAGCTTTTCGCGGTCGGCGAGCGGGATGGATGATGTAAAGCCGACGTGATTCAGTCTGCCATGCGCGTCATAGAGCCCGAGCAGCAGCGAACCCACGACTTTCTTTGATGAAGCGTAGCGAAATCCGCCCACGACGCAATCGGCTGAGCGCAGGTTCTTGACCTTGAGCATGGCACGCTCACCGGAGATGTAAGGCTGATCGATTCGTTTGCAGACGACGCCGTCGAGTTGTCCGCGCAAACCCGAGAGCCAGTGCCTGGCGACCGCGATGTCGCCTGTGGCGGCAGAGAGCTCGATGCTTTTCGACTTCTTCAGATAACGTGCGGCAAACATTTCGAGGTGTTTTCTGCGCTCGGCGAGCGGTTCCTGGATCAGCGAACCTCCGTCAGTATCGACCAGGAAATCAAAGAGCACAAAGCGCGCGGGCGTTTCCTTCGCAAGCCTCGTTACGCGGCTTGTCGCGGGATGGATGCGCTGGAGCAGGGCGTCGAATGACAAGTGATCTTCGATCGGCACAATCAGCTCGCCATCAAGGGCAAATTGCTTCGCGGCCAGCGCGGCCAGTGCTTCCACGATTTCCGGGAAGTACCGCGTGAGCGGCTGCCCGGCCTTCGACTGCAACTCGATCTCGCCGCCGGAGCGAAACGCCAGACAGCGAAAGCCATCCCACTTCGGCTCGTATTGCCACTCCGCCCCGACGGGCAATGCCGCCACCAGTTTCGCTTCCATGGGCGGGAACGGAATTTGGAGCGGCAGCTTCACAGGAATTTTTCGAGGCGCAGGCGGCCGCGCTGCATCAGCAGAGGCCGAAAGAGATCGCCTTCACGATGGATGCGGGCCGGCGCGTTATCCAGCCGGAAATCTTCGGTCGCGACGCCTTTCTCGATTTCTTCCCAATGAACGGGCATGGAGACCGGCCCGCGCGGCTTCGGCCGAACGGAATATACGGACGCCAGCGTTCGTCCCCAGGCGTTCTGGTTGTAATCGACGAGCACGTGTTTTTCGGGTCTGTTCGCGACGCGATACTCGGCGGTGATCACTTTGGAATACGCGGCTTCCAGGTCTTTGGCGAATGATTTGGCGAACTCCCAGACCTGCTTCTGGTCCGGTCCGCGAACGATGGGAATGTAGATGTGGATGCCGCGTGATCCGCTGGTTTTTGCGTAGCTTGTAATTTTCAATTTCGTCAGCGCGTCCCGCACCAGCAGCGCGGTTTCGATAACGTGTTTGAACGTCGCACCGGGAGTGGGATCGAGATCGAAATGCATGTAGTCAGGTTTATCGGCGTCGTCGCAGGTGGCGTACCAGGGATTGAGGTCGATACACCCGAGATTGACGACCCAGAGCAAACCGGCAAGGTCCTGCACGACTGGGAAATCCACGAGGTTGGCGGACGGGTGGCTGATTGTACAGACCGGCACCCAGTCGGGCTTCGATTCCGGCGCGTGTTTCTGGAAAAAGAATTTGCCGAAAGCGCCATCGGGATATCGTTTCATCACCATGGCGCGGTCGCGCAGGTGGGGAAGCAGGAAGGGCGAGACATCCGCATAGTACTGGAGAAGATCGCGTTTGGTGATGGAATCTTCGGGCCAGAAGAGCTTTTTCAGATTGGTGAGATGGACTGAGCGGCCGTCCGCGATGACGTCAGCCTCGGAGGAATCGGGCGGAATCTCGATTGGTCCGGAACTGCGCCGACAGACCGGCTCGGGCATTTTTGAAAGCACGCTTCGGTGTGCCACGCGGGCAGTGAAGCAAACTGCTCGCCATTCACGACCGCAGGATAGCTTCCGCCGCCTGAATACCGGATTAGATTGCGCCACCCAGCGTGTCGCCGCGCCCGGTGCGGCTGGCGGCTTCGCTGGCGAAGAAAAGGGTGTGTTCCAGCGGCTTGCTCGGCGCGGTGCGCCCCGAGAGAGCGGATCGGATTGCCAGTCGTGAAAATCCACCGCTTCCGGTGTGGGGATGCGGCCGCGCGCTTCGAGGCAGAGCGCCGATTTGCGCCCCGGCCAGAACGCCCGTGGCGAGTCCCGTGAATGACGACAACATCGCGGGTATTCCTGCTCACGCCTGACGGTTGGGCAATCCTGCTGCCAGGAGCGGCGCTTATTCGATGACAGCGAGTAAGTCTTTCGCTTCCACCTGCATGCCCACCTGCGCGACAAGTTTGGCGACCTTCCCATCGGCGGGCACGTAGACTGTGCTCTGCATTTTCATCGCTTCAATGACGAGCAGCTTGTCGCCTTTTTTCACTGCCGCGCCCTGATTGACAGCGACGGCGGTGACGAGCCCCGGCAGCGGAGCGCCTACCTGGCCGGGATTGCCTGGATCGGCTTTCACGCGCGCGGCCACTGACGACTGCAGGCTGCGGTCGCGGATATCGACTTCACGCGGCTGCCCGTTGATTTCAAAGAATACGGTGCGGGTGCCATCCGGATGCGGTTCGCTGACGGCCAGGAATTTCACAACCAGCGTTTTTCCTGGCTCGATGTCGATGGTGATCTCCTCGCCCTTCTGCATGCCGTAGAAGAACTGTGGCGTGGGCAGAATATCGACATCGCCGTAAGAAGCCTGAGCCTTCGCGAACTTCAGGAAGACATCGGGATACATCAGGTAGCTGAGAACTTCATCGTGTCCGGGTTTGCGGCCGATTGCGGCGGCGACTTTCCGGGAAACTTCTTCGAAATCGGCAGGCGGCAGATGCTCGCCGGGACGTCCGGGGCGCGCTGCCTTGCCGTTCAGTACGATCTCCTTCACGTGTTCCGGCCAGCCACCTTCCGGTTCACCGAGAGAGCCCTCGAACATATCGACGACCGAATGCGGCAGCGAAACGCTGTGGCCGGGCTGGAGTGCCAGGAACTGCTCGATCGTCATGTCGTGGCTGATGAGGAAGAGCGCGAGATCGCCGACGACCTTGCTGGATGGCGTGACCTTGACGATGTCGCCGAACGCCAGATTGACGTCGCGATACATGCGCGCGATTTCGGGCCACTTCGGGCCGAGGCCGAGCGATTCGGCCTGTTCTTTGAGGTTGGTGAACTGGCCGCCGGGCATTTCATGCAGGTAGACTTCGGCGGTGCCGCTCTTCGGACCGGTATCGAACGGCGCATACCAGGCGCGAACGGTTTCCCAGTAATCCGCGCACTGATTGAGAGCATCGAGCTCAAGGCCCGTGTCTCGCGGCGTATGCTGCAGTGCGGCGACGATGGAATTCAGATTGGGCTGGCTGGTCTGGCCGCTCATGGACGCGATAGCGGCATCGGCGGCGTTGACCCCTGCGTCCGCGGCCTTCAGGATGGAGGCCGCATTGAGACCGCTGGTATCGTGCGTGTGGAAGTGGATGGCAATGCCGATTTCATTGCGCAGGGCTCCTACCAGCACTTCCGCGGCGTAAGGCCGAAGCAGACCGGCCATGTCCTTGATGGCGAGAATATGAGCCCCCATCTTCTCCAGCTCTTTCGCCATGCGGACGTAGTAATTCAGGGAATACTTCGTGCGCGTGGGATCGAGAATGTCGCCGGTATAGCAGATGGCGGCTTCGCAAAGGCGGTCCGTATCGCGCACGGCTTCCATTGCGACCTTCATGTTGGGCAGCCAGTTGAGCGAGTCGAAGATGCGGAAGATGTCCATCCCCTGGCGCGCGGCTTCGAGCACGAATTCGCGGACGACGTTATCCGGATAAGCCGTGTAGCCGACCGCGTTGGAGGCACGAAACAGCATCTGGAAGCAGATGTTCGGGATCGCCGCGCGCAGCTTGCGCAGACGGGACCACGGATCTTCCACGAGGAAGCGCATGGAGACGTCGAACGTGGCGCCGCCCCACATTTCCAGACTGAAGAGATTGGGCAGACGATGCGAAACGAAGTTGGCGATCGAGAGCATGTCGGCCCCGCGCATGCGGGTCGCCATGAGCGACTGATGGGCATCGCGGAAAGTGGTGTCCGTGATGAGGAGGCGTTCCTGGGCCGTCATCCACTGGGCAAACTTCGCGGGCCCCATTTCATCGAGGAGTTGCCTCGTGCCGCGAGGTGCGGGCGCGTTGACGCGAGGTGGAACCGGCGCCGCGCGGAATTCCTTCGGCTTCGGCTTGCCCGCCACTTCGGGATTTCCGTTGACGATCGTTTCGCCAAGGAAAGTGAGGATGCGGGTGGCGCGATCCTTGCGCGGCGAGAAGTTGAAAAGCACCGGGGTCTGGTCGATGAATGAGGTGGTGACGTTTCCGGCCCGGAAATCCGGATGATTGACGACGTTCTCAAGGAACGGAATGTTGGTTTTGACGCCGCGCACACGGAATTCGCGGAGCGCGCGGTCGGCGCGGTTGCAGGCCTGGTCGAATTCGCGAGCCCAGGCGCTGATCTTGACGAGCAGGGAATCGTAGTAAGGCGTGATTGTCGCGCCGCTGTAGGCGGAGCCGCCGTCAAGGCGCACACCAAAACCGGCGGGCGAGCGGTAAGTCTGCAGGCGGCCGTAATCCGGCGTGAAGTTGTTGGTGGGATCTTCCGTGGTGACGCGGCACTGCAGGGCGTAGCCGTACAGCGGAATATCTTTCTGCTTCGGCAGAGCGATTGGTTGTTCGTGCAGCTTCTGGCCCTGCGCGACCAGAATCTGGCAGCGCACCAGATCGATGCCGGTCACCATCTCGGTAACCGTGTGCTCCACCTGGATGCGGGGGTTGACTTCGATGAAGAAGAATTCGCCCGAATCGGCATCGACGAGGAATTCGACAGTGCCGGCGTTGTAATAACCGGCTTCGCGGGCGAGCTTCAGCGCAGCTTCGGCGAGACCCTCGCGGACCTTCTTCGGCAGATTGACGGCAGGGGCGACTTCAACAACCTTCTGATGACGGCGCTGCACGGAACAATCGCGCTCATAGAGATGCACAATGTTGCCATGGCGATCGCCGAGGATCTGTACTTCGACGTGCTTTGCGCGGCGGATATAGCGCTCGAGAAAGACGGCGCCGTTGCCGAATGCGGCCGCGGCTTCGCGCGTGGCTTCTTCGAGCTTGCCGGCGAACTGATCCGGCGATTCGACGACGCGCATACCGCGTCCGCCGCCACCGAAAGAAGCTTTGATGATCAGCGGGAATCCGACTTTGTCGACGTCCTGCGGATTGTCTGTTCCCGGAACGGTAGGAACACCGGCACGTTGAGCGAGTTTGCGCGCGGCGGTCTTATCGCCGAGTAACTCGAGCAACCCGGCGCTGGGCCCCACAAACGTGATACCAGCCTGTTCGCAGGCGCGCGGCAATGCCGGATTCTCCGAAAGGAATCCGTAACCGGGGTGGATCATATCCACGCCCTTGTCTTTTGCCAGCGCGACGATGCCTTCGACGTCCAGATACGCCTGGACAGGACCGAGTCCTTCGCCGATCAGATAAGCTTCATCGGCCTTGAATCGATGGAGTCCGAGGCGGTCTTCCTTCGAATAGACGGCCACGGTTCGCAGCCCCAGTTCGGTCGCGGCGCGCATGATGCGGATCGCGATTTCGCCCCGGTTGAGAGCTAATAGTTTCTTCATCTCTTAAAAGATTTTGGCATGACGTCCGGGCGGTAAATGGTGGAGCCAATCTGTTCCGGGCGTTGCCTTCCCCCTGGTTAGAGGATTGCACATCGTCTGGTGAATGCCCGCTGGCCTCGAAACGCAAACACTGGGCCTGCAGGTGGTAGTCCTTTTCCTCTTAGCAGTACCAGTGGCGTGTATCTCATGGACCGTCACACACGAGGAGATTTTTCGGGAGCTGCGGGAATTTTGTGCAGACCGGAGCCGGAACTGCCGGAATCTCTTACAGCGCAAATTCTTCTATGCCCTGACGTGCGAATTCTGCCTGAGCCATTACGTGTCGGCCGCGTGGCTGTGGATAACGGGTTACTGGCTCTTATTCGACTCCTGGCGCGGGTATCTGATCGCCTGGTTTTCGCTGGTATGGGTGGCCAATATCTACATGGCGATTTTCGGCCGGCTGCGGCTTGAGATTCAGAGCCAGCGCCTCAATGTCGAGGAAGAAAAGCGCCACCTTGGTGAGAAATGAAAGCGCCCGCCCACGCTCTCGGGTGGCGTGGTGCGGGCACTCTGAATCGTTTCTCTTACCTGCTTATGGGGTCTTCAAAGAGGTGCACACGGGGCGTGCCCGCACTCGCATGTGAGTTCCGTCATGTTACCGGCGTCCTTGCAGAACTGGCTGCAGTAGTCGTCGCCTTCACGAGCCTGACACTTACAGGCGGGGTGCTTGCATTTCTTCGTTTCTGTCGCCATATCTACACCTCACAAAGTTGCAGAGCACTTTCCGGTCCAGGTGCGGGATCTCTCGTTTCGGCAATAATTGAGACATCATGAAGTGGGCGCTGACGTTGACATTGATGCTGATCACGGTGGCGTCCGGCGCTTCTCCGAACGACGAGTGGCCGGCGTATGGGCGTGATGCCGGCGGGCAGAGGTTCTCGCCACTGGCGGCGATCAATCGTGCGAACGTCGGATCGCTGCGGGTTGTGTGGACCTATCGAACGGGTGACGCCTATCAGCCGAAGAATGGCCGTGCGACGGCATTTGAGGCCACGCCGCTTTATATCGAGGGAACGCTCTATCTTTCGACGCCGCTCGGTCATGTGATCGCGCTCGATCCGGTAACCGGGAAGGTTCGCTGGACATACGACGCGAAAGTTCCGCGCGATGAAGGGTTCGGAGATTTTGCGAATCGCGGCGTGTCGTCCTGGAAACCTGCGAATGGCCCGCGCCGGATTGTCGCGGTGACGGTGGATGCCCGGCTGCTCGAACTGGACGCGGCTACGGGGAAGCCAATCGCCGCATTCGGCGACAACGGGCAGATCACGCTGCGCAACGGACTTCGAATCCCCGCGCGGCATTTTGCGGACTATGAGGAAACTTCGCCCCCCGCGATTGCCGGCGGCACGATCGTGGTGGGATCGGGCGTGGCGGATAACGGATCGGTGGATCAACCGAGCGGCGAGGTGCGCGGATACGACGCGTTGACGGGGAAGCTGAAATGGACGTGGCATCCGATTTCCAGCGACCCGAAAGCGCCGGGAGCGGCGAATACATGGTCGGTGATCGCGGCTGATCCGGAACGTGGACTGGTGTTTCTGCCGGTCACGAGCCCGAGTCCGGATTATTATGGCGGGGAACGGCCGGGTGATGATCTTTACGGGAATTCTCTGGTTGCGCTGAACGCATCGACCGGGGAGCGCGTTTGGTACTTCCAGACCGTGCATCACGATCTGTGGGATTATGACATCGCCTCGCCGCCGATCTTGTTCGATGTGCATCGGGGCGGGGCAACAATTCCCGCCGTTGCCGTCGGATCGAAGAGCGGAAATTTCTTTGTGCTGGACCGGAGGAACGGAAAGCCGGTGTTCGGCGTGGCGGAACGTAAGGTTCCGCAGAGCGACGTGGCGGGCGAAAGCTCATCGCCCACCCAGCCGTTTCCGGTGGCGCCGAAGCCGCTGGCTCCGCAGAGTCCGGCGGCGCCCTGGGGCGATAACGAGGCCGACCGCGAATTCTGCACCGCGGAAATATCAAAGCTGCGCAATGAGGGTGTGTTCACTCCGCCGAGCGTGCAGGGGTCGTACATCATGCCGGGAAACGTCGGCGGAATGGCGTGGGGCGGTGCGGCTTACGATCCGGGACGCCGGCTGCTGTTCATTCCGACGAACAATATCGGGGCAGAGGTGCGGCTCATCCCGCGCGCTGATTTCGATCAGGAGCGCGAGGCGGAGGGACGGAAAATCAATGGTGATTGGGAATTTGCGGCACAGCGCGGCACGCCTTATGGGATGGCTCGCCGTCTGCTGCTTTCGCCCGGCGGCTATCCGTGCGTGGCACCCCCGTGGGGTGTTCTGAACGCGGTGGACGCGGATACGGGCGAGTTGAAGTGGACGACACCCACCGGCATTTTCCGTGGAATTCCGGGATCGATATCGCTCGGCGGGCCGATTGCGACCGCGGGCGGCGTGGTGTTCATGGCCGGGACGCTTGACCCGGCGATCTATGCATTCGACGCGGAAACCGGAAAGCAACTCTGGCGCGGCGAACTTCCCACCAGCGCGCGATCCACGCCCATGACGTATCGTGGACCCGATGGCCGGCAGTATCTGCTGATCTCGGCCGGTGGCCACGGCGTCTCCGGCTTCGCCCCTCTGGGCGATTATCTGGTGGCGTTTGCGTTGCCAGGAGGCAAATAGGTCAGCCGTGTTTTCATGGAGAGATGGTGTTTCGCTGGCCGGTTCGCATCCTGTTTATCGATACTGACGCGAGCGGCCGTATCCACTACACGGCTCTGCTGCGCTATTTTGAGGCCGCCGAGATCGAGTTGTTCCGCGAGGCGGGAGCGATGGCGGATCGCGCCGAAGTGGCATTTCCGCGCGTTCATGTGGAATGCGACTACCGCACCGCGATTTATTTCGATGATGAGATCATCATCGAGCTTGCGGTGGGAAATATGGGGCGGTCTTCGATTGAGCTGCGGTATCGCGCAATGAAGCAGGGGATGGTGGCGGCGAGCGGCCACATTGTGATTGCGGCGATGAATCCGCGGACTGGGCGGTCGACGGAGATTCCGCTGGGAGTCCGGGAAAAACTGGAGCCCTGGATCGCCCCGCGGGTTACGGCTTAGGGTTGAGAAGATCCGGCCGCATGCGCGCCGTCTTTTCGAGCGCCGCCTGTTCGCGCCATTTCGCGATTTCGGCGTGGTGGCCGCTCAGCAGCGCTTCGGGGACTTTCCAGCCGCGGAAATCGGCGGGGCGGGTCCATTGGGGGCAGTCGAGAATGCCTTCGCTGAAAGATTCGTTGACCGAAGAATCTTCGTTGCCCAGAACGCCGGGGAGCAGGCGCGCAACCGTGTCGATGACGACCGCCGCCGCAAGTTCACCGCCGCTCAGGACGTAGTCGCCGATCGAGATTTCGTCATCGGCCAGATGTTCGGCGACGCGTTCATCCACGCCTTCATAGCGTCCGCAGATGAGGAGGAGTTCTTCGGCCTGGGCGAGTTCGCGTGCGATCTGCTGATTGAATTTGCGGCCCTGGGCGGAGAGCAGGATCACTTTCCGTTTCGGATTGCGTTCGGGAAAGATGGATTGCACGGCATCGAAGATCGGCTCGATCTTCATCAGCATCCCTTCGCCGCCGCCGAAAGGGCGGTCGTCGACCGTGCGATGGAAATCGTGAGTCCAGTTGCGCAGATCGTGAATGCGGAATTCGATAGCGCCCGCCTGCGCCGCCCTCGAAACTACTCCGTGCCGGAGGGGCCCGTCGAAAAAATCCGGAAAAATGGTGAGGAGGTGGAACTTCATAGCTCCTCGAGTCCAGCAGGCAGATCGGCTTCGATCAGCTTCTCCTCCGGCAGGATATTCACGCAGATGGCTTTGACGAAGGGAACGAGAAACCGGCCGCCATCGATCTGGAGCAGGGAAGGACCGCCGTATTCTTCCCAGCCGGTGACCTTGCCGATCCGGCGTCCGGATGCGCGGTCGCGCAGTTCGCAGCCGACGATATCGGACTGAAAGTACTCGCCCGGTTCCAGATGGACTCGCTCAGACGGCGGGATGCGAACCTCAGCGCCGCGCAGCAGCTCAGCGGCATCCGGCGTATCGATGCCCTCGAACTTGAAAATGAGCATGCCTTTGTGGTCCCAGACTTCTTCCACAAAGTACTCCTCGCCCGTCCCAAAGAGCCGGACACGTTTGAGGCTGGCAAAGCGCTCGGGGTGGCTGGATTGCGAGACTGCGGTGATCTCGCCGCGGATGCCGCGGGGACGCCCGAGGATCGCTACGGTCACCCAGTCGGCGAGCGCGGCGACGTCCTCCGGAGGGGTGTTACTCAAGAATCTCCAGCGTGTAGCGGCGATTGAGCTTCATGCCGGCGGCGCCCAGAATGGTGCGGATGGAGCGCGCGGTGCGGCCCTGCTTGCCGATCACTTTCCCCAGATCCCCGGGCGCGACTTTCAACTCAAGCACCGTCACCTGCTCGCCATCGACGGCGGTGACCACGACTTCCTCCGGAACATCGACCAGCGATTTCGCGATATCTTCAATGAGCTGTTTCATCGCCTTCCCCTGACTGAATCGCGCCTGCGCGGCGCAAGTCTACGACAATACGCGCGGACTAAGCGGCAGCCTGTGCCGGGTGCTTCTTCACCAGCCGGGCCACGGTGTCCGACATCTGCGCGCCATTCTTCACCCAGTGATCGATGCGATCGTGCTTCAGGGTGACGGTTTCGGGCGACGTGAGCGGATTGTAGTTTCCGACGACTTCCAGATTGCGGCTGTCGCGCGCGCGCTCCTTCTCGATCACCACCACGCGGTAAAACGGCTTCTTTTTGGCGCCGAAGCGCGCCAGACGAATCATCAGCATTTGTACGTTATTGTCCTTAAAAAAATCTTACCCGATCCGGGGTCTAAAATCCGGGCAATCCCAATCCGCCCAGCTTCCCCAGTCTCTTTCCGAGTGAACTGAGGCTGCCGGACATGGTTTTCATCATCTTTCTCGCCTGCCCGTACTGCTTGAGAAGACTGTTGACTTCCTGCACCGTGGTGCCGCTGCCCTGAGCAATGCGGCGCCGCCGGCTGCCGTTGATGAGCATGTGGTTGTTGCGCTCCTTCGGCGTCATCGAATCGATGATGGCGACGATGCGCGTCAACTCCTTCTCATCCGGCTGCATGTTCTGAAGCTCTTTCATCATGCCGACTTTCGGCATCATTTTCAGGATCGATTCGAGCGATCCGAGCTTGCGCAGCGATTTGAGCTGATCGCGGAAGTCCTCGAGTGAGAACTCATTATCGATCAGCTTGCGCTGCATTTCTTCCTGCTGCTTCGAGTCGAAGGCTTCCTGCGCCTTCTCGACGAAGCTGACGATATCGCCCATGCCCAGGATGCGGGAGGCGGCACGGTCCGGATGGAACGGCTCGAAGGCGTCCGGCTTTTCGCCGAGGCCGACGAACTTGAGCGGCTGGCCGGTCACGGAGCGGATTGAAAGCGCCGCGCCGCCGCGGGCGTCGCCATCCATCTTGGTGAGGATGACGCCGGTGATGCCGATCTTCTTGTGAAATTCGTCGGCGGACTTGACGGCATCCTGGCCGGTCATGGCGTCGGCGACGAAGAGGATTTCGACCGGGTTGAGCAGCGTTTTCAGTTGCTGGAGCTCATCCATGAGCTGATCGTCGATGTGAAGACGGCCGGCGGTGTCGACGAGCAGAACATCGCGGCCGGCGTTGACGGCTTCGCGGCGGGCGGAGCGGGCGAGATCGACCGGAAGTTTCTCTTCGGGTGTACCGGCGTAGATGGGAGCTTTGATGTCCCGGGCGATGATCGCGAGCTGATCGCGAGCCGCGGGACGGTAGATATCGACGGAGACGAGTTGCGGCCGGTGGCCGTTCTTCGCCAGCCAGCGGGCTAGTTTGCCTGTGGAGGTGGTTTTACCGGAGCCCTGGAGACCGACGATGAGGAAGACGCTGGGCGGGTCATTGGCGAAGCGCAGTTTCGATTCGTGGCCGCCGAGGATACGGATGAGCTCCTCGTTGATGATGCCGATGACCTGCTGGGAGGGGGAGAGGGAAGTGAGGACTTCCTTGCCCGTGGCGCGTTCTTTAACGCTTTCGATGAGCTGTTTGACGACTTTGAAGTTAACGTCGGCTTCCAGGAGAGCCACGCGCACTTCGCGCAGGGCGGCTTCCATGTTCTCGGCGGTGAGGCGCCCTTCGCCGCGCAGGTTCTTGAAAACACGCTGCAGTTTGTCGGAAAGATTGTCGAACATGCTTCAGTCTGGCCAGCCCGGAAGGTCCTGCATTTCGGGCAAGGAGAGCCAATTCGGGAGTCTCTTTATTGTACTAAGTCCTGTTTGCTAAACGAAAAAGGAAGCGACGGGGACTCCGAAGCCAGGGAGAAGGGGCGAGGAAATGGTCTGGGACGCATCAAGGGAGATCCCGCCGTTTCCGCGGTAGATTTCGACCGTCCGGGATTTGGGAAAAACCTGCCAGGCCTCACTGACACCGTTGCGGAGATATGCGCGAATTTTGTCGTGGCTTTCGGTGGCGCGTTCGGTGGGCGAAATGACTTCGATGGCGATATCGGGGGCGCCAGGCACGGGGG
>DASZVV010000201.1:0-8544 GCA_035546955.1 Bryobacteraceae bacterium | reverse complement strand
TGCCCACGCCACCGTAGAGATACAACGGATTGTAGCGTCGCGAAGGGTCGATTGCGACGGCCTGCGCGGCGGCATGCGCGAATTGATTGGAAGCGCCGACGACGAACGACTCGAATGTAAAGCGCGGATTCAGGGTAACCGGCGATTCGAGATCGGAGAGGGAGGCAGTGCGATCGGCGACATTTGCCGGACGCACGCCATCCACTGTGAACACCACACGGTCAATGCCCAGAGCGAGAGCGTGGGCGAGTTCCTGAATCTGCGCGCCGTACTCTTCTTCGATAAACGAGAGTGTGCCTTCATCGGGCACGCGGACAGTCAGGACCCTGTCTTCGAGACCGGCGTACTGCGTGCGCAGGATCCAGTTCCGGTAACTTTCAGGACTCACGCTTTTTGCAAGGCGTTCCTGAATCAGATTCCAGGGCGTTTGTTGACCGTCACTCACAAGACAAAAATCTCCTCCTGAAGCCCGTTACCGGGCCTCGACGATGGAAGGCTCACGCCTCGCTCAACTATTCGTGATCAATGCAGGATGGGGGCCGTCGATGAAGTCCCTCGAAGCTGCGAACAGGAGGTAGTCTAACACAGAACCGGCTCGATTCCGCTACGTTTTAATTACGGATTTTCTACTACACAACCTGCACTCTGAGGCCTTTGCGAATGATGTCCCGCTTTTTCAATCAGGTGCCTCGGGCAGCGTCTTCACGCTGGATACGCGGTGACTTTTTCGCGTTGCAACAAATGGTCCAGATGATGTTGCGCGTGGATCATGTAATCCTCGATCAGGAATCGCAATGTGACAGGCTCTCCGTCTCCGATGAAACATTTTGCATTGAGCTTGTCGTCCGGAATGCGCACAATCAGATCGGCAAGAAAGTTGTTGTAGTGGACCCAGAAAGAGACAATCGAGGACCACGGCATTTCGTGATAACCGTGCAGAGCCACCCACGAGTTCTGGTTGTACCGGGGGCCGTGAAATTCCGGCTCAATTGAGGCGCGGACAAAACGCACGTGGTTGTTCGTGGCGGAATCGATCAGGTGCCCCAGTTCTTCCTTCGGCGACCAGCTTGCGGGACCGGAATGCCGAATGCCGGAATCGCGTTCCGGGAAGGCGTGAAGCGCTTCGCTCTCGCGCCGAACCATAGTCGAAAGCGCCTGGGAAAGTTCGCTGCTCATGAACTATTCTGGCACGCTCTGAGGCCAAAGGAAGGCGTGCTGTAGGATGGTCATATACGTTCCGGTTTGACAGGCCGCATGCGGCCTGGGAGAATGGAAGTTCCGCTGTTCAGCGGGAGTAACTCAGCTGGTAGAGTGCAACCTTGCCAAGGTTGATGTCGCGGGTTCGAATCCCGTCTCCCGCTCCATCCTTTTCAGCCGGAATCCACGGCCGTCCCGATAACATCCAGTAAGCACGGCGTCTCCGGTTCCCATGTCAAAGGCTTCAGAGGCAAATCGGGTCATTGAATCCGCGGTGCGCGAGTTCGGCGCAAACCTGGCGGTGCTGACCAGCTTCCAGCGCGAAGGTGTGGTGATTGTCGACATGGTGCAGAAGATGGCGCCGGGGGTTCCGGTACTGACCATCGACACCGGCCGGCTGCCGCTGGCGACGCACGACATGATTCGCTCGATCGAAGAGCGCTACGGCATTTCCGTGGAGCACATCCTGCCGGATTCCGGTGAGGTGGATTCGATGGTGAATGCGCATGGCCGCGATTTGTTCCGTGAAAGCTATCCGCAGCGGCTGCTCTGCTGCCAGGTGCGCAAGGTCCGTCCGCTCGAGCGGCGGATGCGAGGTGTTGCGGCGTTCTTTGCCGGGCTGCGGCGCGCGCAGAGCGAATCGCGCGGCGATATCGAAATCGTGGATCGCTCATCGTCGCCGGTGAAGATTTCGCCGCTTGCCGACTGGAGTGCGGAAGACGTTCTGGAATACACCCGGGAGAAGCGCTTGCCGGAACATCCGCTTTACGCGCAGGGTTACACGAGCATTGGCTGCGATCCCTGCACGCGGCCGGTGCAGGCTGGCGAAGATGAACGCGCCGGGCGCTGGTGGTGGGAAACCGATGAAGCGAAGGAATGCGGTCTGCACTTCTCGCCGGACGGACGAGTGGAACGCAAGGTCGACGTACTTCTGCGTGAAATACTGGAACGTACGTCGGTTTAGATTCAGGGGATATGCAGCATAAAGGCTTTACGTTGTGGCTTACCGGTATGTCCGGGGCCGGCAAGAGCACGATTTCCGATCAGTTGATGGCGCGTTTCCGCGATGGCGGCGCGAAGGTTGAGCTGCTCGACGGCGACATCGTGCGCACCAACCTTTCGCAGGGACTTGGGTTCTCGCGTGAGGACCGCGATACGAATATCCGGCGCATCGGTTTTGTGGCCGACCTGCTTTCGCGCAATGGCGTGATTGTGGTGGTGGCGGCGATTTCGCCCTATCGATCAACGCGCGACGAAGTGAGATCGAAGATTGGGAATTTCCTCGAAGTGTTTGTCGATTGTCCGGTGGAAGTACTTGCGCAGCGCGACGTAAAAGGGCTGTACAAGAAGGCGCTGGCGGGCGAGGTCGCCAACTTCACCGGGATCTCCGATCCGTATGAGCCGCCGCTGACGCCGGACGTGACAGTGCGCTCCGATCTCGAAACGCTGGAAGAGAGTGTCGGCAAGGTGTGGGACGAACTGGAACGCAGAGGATGGGTCGCGGCGTGATCGACCTGCACAGCCACACCGATCAGTCGGATGGGACCTTCACCGCGGAAGAGCTCGTTGCGGAAGCGAAACGCATTGGGCTTGCGGCGCTTGCCATCACCGATCACGACACGATGCGCGGGTACGATCAGGCGGTGCCGTTCGCCGAAGCCGCGGGGCTGAAGCTGATCTGCGGCATTGAGCTCTCCACAAAATTTCAGGGCGTGTCGGTTCACCTGCTTGGCTATTTTCCGGCGAGGCTGCCCGCCGCCGACTTCCGCGAATGGCTGGATTTTCTGCTGGAGAGCCGGCGCGACCGCAACCGGCGCCTCATCGAAAAGCTGAATTCGATCGGGATCCCCATCACTCTGCAGGAAGTGGAGAAGTACGGGAAGACGCTCACCGCGCGGCCGCACTTCGCGCGCGTGCTGGTCGATAAGGGTTTCGCGAAAGACGTGCAGGATGCGTTCGATAAGTATCTTGATGAGGGCGCGAAAGGCCACGTGCAACGTCATGACATTCCCATTGACGAAGCGATCGATCGCATCCGGAATGCCGACGGCGTCTCTTCGCTCGCGCATCCTGTGCGCGTTGCGAAGAACCAGTGGAGCGTTCTCGAGAAATATGTCGGCGAGTTGAAGGGGATGGGATTGCAGGCGATCGAGGTCTACCACAGCGATCACAGCCCGGAGAACGTGGCATTCTACAAGTCGCTGGCAGACCGTTTCCAGCTCGGCATCACCGGCGGGTCGGACTTCCATGGCGGCAATAAGCCGAAAATCTCGCTCGGCACCGGAATCAACAATAATCTCAACGTGCCGGACGACCTGCTGGGTCCGCTCGAAGCGCTCGCGAGATAGAGTCTGGTGGGCACGGGCAGAGTCGAACTGCCGACCTGCCGCTTAGGAGGCGACCGCTCTATCCAGCTGAGCTACGTGCCCACTCGGGACTATTGTAGCGTCGCAAGCCTTTAGCGCCGATATCGTGACGATACTGCATTCCCTTGAAATGGATGCGGGAAACCGCGGCGTACGCGCGGTCGATGCTCGCTTTGAGGTCAGCGCCGCGGGCTGTTACGCCGAGAACGCGCCCGCCGGACGTCACGATGTCGTTGCCAATGCGCTTTGTTCCGGCATGGAAGACGACGGCGTCGCTGACGTCCTCAAGTCCTGAGATTTTCTGGCCCGTTTGCGGTGTGCCTGGATAACCTGCTGCGGCGAGCACCACGCATGTAGCGGGCTCAGGAGACCACCGGAGAGCATCCGGCGTAAGCGACCCGCGCGCCGCCGCCATCAGGGCTTCGCCCCAGTCGCTTTCGAGCCGCGCCATCAGCGGCTGTGTTTCGGGATCACCCATCCGGACGTTGAATTCGAGAACGCTCGGACCATCCGCCGTCATCATCAGGCCGGCATAGAGGAAGCCGGTGAACTGCGTGGCGCGGATGACGGGGTTGACGATCGTATCCATGATGCGCTCGCGCATCGCGGCGCTGAGAATGATGGAATCGGAATAAGCGCCCATACCGCCCGTGTTCGGGCCCTGATCGTTATCGAAAATGCGTTTGTGGTCCTGTGAGGGTTCGAGCGGAACGCCGGTCTTGCCATCGCAGAGAACGATGAAGCTGAGCTCTTCACCTTCGAGGAATTCTTCGATCACCATCGGATAAGCGAGCGCGGTGAGCGCGGCTTCGGCTTCATCCTTTGTCTGCGCGATGATGACGCCTTTCCCGGCGGCAAGGCCGTCCGTCTTCAGAACGACCGGGAGGCGAAACTGACGAAGCGCATTCCGTGCTTCGGCTTCGTTCGCGACGGTAGCGAAGCGGGCGGTGGGGACGCCGATTTTTTCCATGAAGCGCTTCGAGTGCACCTTGCTGCCTTCGAGCGCGGCGTTCGCGGCGGTGGGCCCGACGATGTGGAGCCCCTTCGCCCGAAACTGGTCAACCACACCGGCAACGAGCGGCGCCTCGGGGCCCACCACGGTAAGTTCGACGCCCAGCCTTTCAGCTAATTGGACATAATCATAGCCTGCATGCGAGGCGGCGATCGATTCCGTGCCGGGATTACCCGGCGCGATGTGAACTTCCGCGACCGATTCGGACTTTTTCAGTCTCCACGCCAAAGCATGTTCGCGTCCGCCGCCGCCAATGACCAGTACTTTCACGTTTGTTTGCCCGGATACAATAGTAGCAATGGAACAGTCGGCGGACGTGGTGATTGTAGGCGGAGGTCACGCCGGCTGCGAGGCGGCTCGCGCGTGCGCCCGTATGGGGCTGCGCACGGTCATGATCACGATGAACGCCGATCTGATTGCGCAGATGTCGTGCAATCCGGCTATCGGCGGGATCGCGAAGGGTCATCTGGTCCGGGAGATCGACGCGTTGGGCGGGGTGATGGGCGAGGTGGCTGATTCCGTCGGGATTCAGTTCCGTCTGCTGAACACCAGCCGCGGTCCGGCGGTCTGGTCACCGCGCGCGCAATGCGACAAGAAGCAGTACCGGATCCGCATGAAGCAGGTGCTTGAGCAGGAAGCGAACCTGACCATCAAGCAGGCGGAGGTGGCCGCGCTCCGGATCCAGGATGGGCGCGTTCGCGGCGTGCAACTGGTGGACGGGCGAAAGATTCACTGCGGTGCGGTCATCATCACGACCGGGACCTTTCTGAATGGATTGGCGCATATCGGCGAGCGCAGGTTCGAGTGCGGCCGCAACGGGGAAGCGCCGTCGGTGGTGCTGGCTGACCAAATCCGAAATCTCGGGCTGGGGTGGACGCGGCTGAAGACCGGAACGCCGCCGCGGCTGGATGCGCGGTCGATTGACTGGAGCAAATTCGAGCCGCAGGAGGGCGACGCGGACCCGACTCCGTTTTCTTTCATGACGGAGCGGATCGAGCAGCCGCAGATCCGCTGCTTCCTGGGCAGGACCACTGCGGAAACCGGACGCATCATTCGCGAGAGCATCGGGCGTTCGCCGCTCTACAGCGGGCAGATCGAAGGAATTGGGCCGCGGTACTGCCCGTCGATCGAGGACAAGTTCGTCAAATTCCCGGATAAAGACTCGCATCAGATCTTTCTGGAGCCGGAAGGGCTCGACACCAATGAAATTTACGTCAACGGCATGTCCACCAGCATGCCGATCGATGTGCAGGCGGGCGTGATTGCGTCGATTCCCGGGCTCGAGAACGCCGAGATGATCCGGCCAGGCTACGCCATTGAGTATGATGCCGTGGATGCGCGGGAGCTCGATCACCGGCTGGAAGTCCGGAAGTTACCGGGGCTGTTTCTGGCCGGGCAAATCAACGGGACTTCGGGCTATGAGGAAGCTGCAGGTCAGGGGCTCATGGCGGGCATCAATGCGGCGCAGTCGATTTTGGGACGGTCCCCGGTAGTGATTCCCCGGTCCGAGGGATATATCGGGATCATGATCGACGATCTGATCACAAAGGGGACCGATGAGCCATACCGAATGTTCACTTCCCGGGCGGAATACCGGCTACGTCTGCGGATTGACAATGCGGACGAGCGCCTGACGCCGGTCGCAACGGAGATCGGGCTGGCTGCCGGGGACCGGCGGGAATTCCATTCGAAGAAACGAACCCAAATTCAACAACTGCTCGGAGCTCTGGAGAATAGCCCGCAGGCGGGGCTCCTGCGGCGGACAGAGGGTCGAATTGGCGAAATTCTGCCCTGGATCGAGGAAAAACTGAGTGGAAAGCCGCAACGGGGTGTCCTGATGACGGTGGAGACTGAGGTCAAGTACGCTGGCTATATCGATCAGCAGCGGCGGCAGATCGAGCGGATGCAGAATTCGGATACACGCGCGATTCCCCGGGAGATGGGTTTTATGGGGATTCCGGGCATTTCCCGGGAGGTCGGGGAGAAGCTGGAGCGTGTGCGGCCCGCAACCCTGGGACAGGCAGCGCGAATTCCGGGGGTAACCCCGGCAGCGGTAGCGCTTTTGGATGTTTATATGAGTCTGGCTGCCCGTGCTGAATAGTTTTCTCGCGGAACATCAGGCATTTCTGCCAAAGCTGGATTCCCGGCAAATCGCGGCGCTGGAAGCCCATCTGGAGCTTCTGGAGCGTTGGAACGGAACGATTAATCTTACTGCGATCAAGTCTCGTGAAGAGGCGATCGCAAAGCACATCGGGGAATCGCTGTTTCTGGCTGCGCACTTGCCGGCTGGGGCTCTTTCCGCGTGCGATTTAGGCTCCGGAGGTGGTTTTCCGGGGATTCCGGTGGCAATTGGGCTTCCGGATTGCCAGGTTTCGCTTGTCGAGGTGGACGTACGGAAGGGGGTTTTCCTGCGGGAGGGAAGCCGCAAACTGCCCAACGTCAGGGTTTTAACCACTCGATTCGAGGCGCTGGAAGGGGAATTCGACTGGCTGATATCTCGTGCTGTGAACCTGTCAAAGGTTTCCGGGGGCCCTTTGTGCCATCACGCCGCCTTTCTTGGCACCGTGGAAGCTGGCACGAAGAAACGAACCCAATCCGGGCAATTTGAGTGGCGGACAGTTCCAATTCCGTGGAATTCCACGAGTTTTCTATCACTTGGCGAACGTTTCACGTGAAACATGGCTCCCGTCACGGGGCTTTGTTGTTTCACGTGAAACATACATGTTAGAGTGAGCTTCTAGCCACGTGAGCCGTATAATCGCGATTACAAATCAGAAGGGCGGTGTCGGTAAAACGACCACTGCCATCAACTTGGGAGCTGCGCTGGCCGTCAGCGACGTCAAGGTGCTCCTGATCGACGCCGATCCCCAGGGGAACAGCACCAGCGGACTGGGTGTCCAGAAAACCCCCGGTTTGGCAACCATCTACGACGTTCTGGTGGATGGCAAGGAAATCGAGCAGGCTATCTGTGCGACGAGCATGGACGGGCTCGAGATCCTGCCAGCGGACAAAAACCTGATCGGTGTGAATCTCCAATTAGTTGGGGAAGAGAACCGGGAATCTATCCTTCGACGCCATCTACAGAAGATTCGGGGCAAATACGACTTCATCCTGATCGATTGCCCGCCAGCTCTCGATCTTCTCACCCTGAACGCCCTGATGGCCGCCGACTCGGTGCTGATCCCGATTCAGTGCGAATTTTTTGCGCTGGAAGGCGTTTCGGAGTTGATGGATACGATTGAGCGCATCCGCGAGTCGTTTTCCCACCCGCTGAAGACCGAGGGCATCCTTCTCACCATGTATGACGACCGGACGAACCTGACCCGCCAGGTTGCCGCCGATCTTCGCGAATTCTTCGGCGACGATGTTTTCAAGACCGTGATTCCGAGAAACGTCCGCCTGGCGGAGGCACCCAGCCACGGGAAATCGATTCTTTCTTATGATCCGGGCTCGCGCGGCGCCGAAGCTTATATACAGCTCGCAAAGGAGGTCCTGACAAATGAACAAACCCGACACGCGCAAGGTGCCTGATCATAAGGCTCTGGGGAAGGGCCTCCATGCATTGCTCCCCGGGCGCGGAACGGCAGCCTCTCCAGCCCCCGCACAGGGTGCACCGGTTGCTGACGGCAACGTGGTGCGGGTGCCGATCACGCAGGTCAAACCTAACCCGAATCAACCGCGGCGGGAATTCGATGAACAGGCCATGCTGGAGCTGGCGCAGTCGGTCGAGCGGGAAGGAATCATTCAGCCGATCATTGTTCGACGCGCGGGAAGCGAAGAGTACCAAATCATCGCCGGTGAGCGCCGATGGCGGGCCGCCACGATCGCGAAGCTGACCAATGTACCGGTAATCGTTCGAGAGGCGGACGACCAGAAGGTGCTCGAGCTGGCAATCGTCGAGAACATTCAGCGCGAAGACCTGAATCCGATCGAACTCGCCATCGCATTTGAACGCATGGCGGCTGAGCT
>DASZVV010000200.1:0-7263 GCA_035546955.1 Bryobacteraceae bacterium | reverse complement strand
GAGGTATTCACCGTCTTGCCCTGCGGTGAGGTAGCCGCTGTTGTAGCGAAGAAGCATGCCGCCGCCCATGGTGATGACGTGGCGGCGGCGGGTCCAGACGGCGGAGTAGGTGGCTTCAAATGACCGATTGCGATTCCGGTAAGAGTAGAAGAGAGGGCTGCCGGGGAGCGTAGCGTCGTCGCCGGAAATCAGCGTGGGGATTTCGGGATGGGCGCGGTTCCACCAGAGATCGTCATCGCTGTAGCTGAGCTTGAATTCGTGGGTGAGACGCGGAGTCCAGGAGCGCGTCCAGTTGCCGGCAATGCCGGTTGTGTTCTGGTAGAGCGGAGTGATGAAGTCGGTGTACGGGGTATAGCTGAAATCGGGCTCTTTGAAGCGGTCGAGAACGAGGCGCGCCATGAGGCGGTCTTTGCCGGATTTGGTGGAGTAATCGCCGCGCTCGAGCGCGAGCTGGCGGTTGACCACGACGGGCGCGGAGATATCGAGCGGCGCGATAGTGGTCTGAGCCTGAATCTCGGGCGCCGGATATTTCTTGAGAAGCTGATAGGCCAGGCGTGTCGACGGAATGTTGTAGGCCGGGAGGTAATTCGTGGTGGGAAGGAAGTAAGTCTGCGGGGCGAGAGTGCCGTGGCTGTTGAATTGTTCGAAGGCGCTCGAGAAGAAGAGGCGATTGCGGATGATGCGTCCGCCGCCCTGATAACCGATGCGATTTTCCTTATCTCTGGTGCGGCCGGCGCCGACGGCGTTATCGGCGAAATCAGCCGCGTTGAGAGCTTCGTTCTTGAAGTACCAGTAGGCGTTCAGGTGGAATGTGTTGTCTCCCGCGCGGGTGACGGCGTTGGCGACAAAGCCGTCCGTGCGTCCGTATTCGGCGGAGTAGTTGTTAGTGGAGATGCGGTATTCCTGGATGGCTTCGGGCGCGACCGGGTTGAGCGGTCCGGTGACGAGATAGTTGTTGTTCGAAACGCCATCGAGAAGGAAGTTCGACGATGAGGGGCGCGCGCCAGCGACGCTCACGCCGATGCCGCGGCCGGTGCTGGTATCCGACGTGACGTTGGGAAGGCTGATGAGCATCGTGTAGACATCGCGTCCCTGGAGCGGGAGGTCTTCGATCTCGGTTGGCGTGATGACGTAGGACTGCGAGGTATCCAGCGCCGAACGGTCGCCATTCTGTGAGCTGAATGAGCCGGAGCGGCTGGTGTCGACGTCGGGTCCGAAGAAGGTGACAATGGTTTTGGTGCCGGGAAGGAAAACGCTGCGGTACTGACCGGCTTCCCAGACGTCATTGAGAGGGCGGATGCGGAATTCGAGATTGATGATACCGGCAACGGGAAGTTCGAGCTCCTGGAGTTCCTGCGGCTGGTAGGTGTCGGCTTCGGCTTTTACGTTGTACGTGCCGGCGGAGAGCAGAGGGAGGAAGTAGTAGCCGAAGGCGTCGCTTTTCTGGATGCCGGAGGCGGCCAGGGTGGAACTGCTCCAGGTGATGGTGGCGTTGGCGACAGGGCGCCCGGTAACGGAATTGAGGATGCGGCCGGCGATCAGACCCTGTGTTGTCTGTGCGGAAACGTGCGACAGCGCACCGAAAATGATCGCAAGTGCGAGCTTCGCCCCGTGACGCATGAATGTAAGTGTAGCGTGGGGCTTTGATGTTGCATTTCGTTCAAAAATCAGCACTCAGGGAACTTTTCGTTGAGATAAACGGAGGCCGGGAGTAACTTGGGGACGACTTCAGTTCGAGTGGGGCTGTAATGAAAATACGAAAGCCGTCTTCGGTACGCGCGATGGCAACCATTGCGGTTTTCGCGATTCTTCCGGTGATTTGGGGACAGCTCCCCGCTCAGGAACCGAAGCTTCGATTCGAAGTCGCATCGGTGCACGAATGGGGGCCGGGACAGGGGCCGGCAGGGAGGTTTATGGCCGGGGTTGAGTTCTCACCGGGGCGTGTTCGTTCGCAGTGCGCCAGTCTGCAGGCGCTGGTTTTCTACGCATATGAGCTGACCGGATCGGAGCGGCTGGAAGGATTGCCGAAGTGGGGCAATGCGAGCTGCGGTTATCCGGATTCGGCGGGGACGTTCACGATCGATGCCAAAATGCCGGGCGACACAACGGCTGTGCAATCGAGGGAGATGATGCAGTCGCTGCTCGCCGAACGGTTTCAGTTGGGCGCGCACTGGGAGACGCGAGAGATGCCGGTATTCGTGCTGGAAACGATTCCCGGGAAGTCGAAGCTGAAACCGTCGGATCCCGCGACGGATCCGCCGATTCGGCCAGGTTCGATCGGATGCCCGGGGGACGATCCGCATTGCCACATTGGGTTCTGCTGCGGGTCGACGACGATTGCGGTGATTGCGGATTCGCTGACGCATGTGCTGGAACGGCCGGTGATCGATAAGACCGGTTTGAGCGGGATGTTTTCCATCGGACTGTTGAAGTGGGCGGGGGAGGACAGCCCGGGGTCTTCCCTGCCCTCGCTTCCTGCTTTGCTGCGGGATCAGTTCGGGCTGGAGTTGAAGGCCGGACGTGGTCCGGTGCGGGTGCTGGTGATCGATCGGGTTGAGAAGCCGAGGGCGAATTGAGACTTTTCCTGCGCCGCGCCTCGCAGAAGCCCGGCGGCAAGGCTGAAGCCATGCCTCCACTCAGACGAGGTCGATGGCGAGGGCTTCGTTGAGTTCGAAGCTCGGCACTGAGGCTTCGAGGATGCCGTTGGTCAGCGTGTGCTGCGGGGCGGCGGGGTTGACGAGGAATTTCACGGCCTTCACGGTTTTGCCCTGCGGGATGCGGACGCGGATTTTTTGCGGTGGCGATGGGACGAGTTCGCGGATCGGTCCTTTCATCGCCATCGGGTTGGTGAGGTTAACCAGATGGGCGGTGATGGAGTCTTTCTGTGCCCAGAGCCCGACATCGATCAGTCCCCTGCCCGCTACTGTGAGTGGCTGCTGGCCGCGCGACGTCCAGGCAACGGCATTCTTCAGCACGGCGCCGTGATCGGTGGAGAGAACTTCCCAGAACGTACGGTCGAGATCGAAGGGGAAATAGACGACGCGGCCTTTGCCGCGCTCGCGAACGTAGACGCCGGGAGTGTCTGTGTGGGGGACACGGGCGAAGACTTCTTCCATGGGGAGATCGGGGTAACTGGGGACGAGAGTGAGGGGCGAGTACTTCTGCGGTTCGGTGGCTTTGACGTGAACCCAGTTCACGCCGTTGATGATGCGGGTGGCGTTTTCGAGGCCTTTCACGAGCGTGTGGTACGTGCCGTCAGCGGGATTCTTTTCGATGTTGAGGTAGGAGTTGTGAAGCTGGGTGTCGATTTTGCCGTCGAATGAAACACCGAAGAGCTCGGCGAGGCCGAAGTCTTTGCGGCGGACGCCCCATTCATCGCAGAGCGACGTTTCGTGTGTTGCGATGAGGCTGCCGCCGCGCGCGACGTAATCCGAGAGCTGCTTGCACTGGCGGTCGGAGAGAGCGGCGATGTTGGGGAGGATAAGGACGCGGTATCGATCGATGTTTTCGGGTTCGAGCAGGAGGTCGTGAACCATGTCGAACGGGACGCGGGCTTCGACGAGCGCCTGGTAGTAGCCGAGGGCGTGGTTTTCGACTTTGGCGGCAGCCTGCGGGCCGCCGTAGAACGCGGCGGTTTGCTGTGAGTAGACGATGGCGACTTCGGCGAGCGATTTCTCGTTGCGCAGATATTTTTGATTGCGGTAGTGCCAGCCGTAGAATTTTTCGACGACGGGCATCCAGCGCTTGTCGATGGGTTTGGCGTTGAATTTGACGACCCAGGGGCGCAGGTTATGGGCGACGCCGTCGGCGATCCAGAGGCGGATTTCGTCGCCGCTCTGCACGGAGTCTTTCCAGCGGTAGTTTTCTTCGACGCCGACGCTGGTGATGCCGGCGATGGCTTTGTTGCCGAGAGTGGCGGCGTATTCCTTGGCGTTTTTGCCGGCGGCCCAGGGAGGCATGAGTCCGTGGCGCGCCTGGCGGTCGGCGAAGAGCGTGGGGGCGAGGCTGCCGATGGTCGACATATCGAGATCACTGAGCGCGCCTCCGCCTGCATTGGCGAGGAAGGCGGCGTTGGGGTTGACCTTTTTGATTTCGGTGTCCCAGAGACGCCAGAGATCGAAGAGGCGGTTCTGACGCCAGTTAATGTAAGCGCGGCGGGCAGGGTCCTGCGGGTTGCTGGTGCGGGGGAGATCTTTGCCGCAATAGTCTTTGAACAGCGTCTGGCAGGACTTGCAGTAGCACATGCCGCTTCCCGCCCAGCGGTTGCTGAAGACGCCATCGACCATGTAGTTCTTCATGATTTCGATGGTGATGTCGGTCATGGCGAGGAAGTTGTAGGGTCCGAGCGCGCAGGAGACCCAGAGGGTGGGATCGGCCCAGTGGCGGCGCGGGGAGCCGTCGGCCTGGACGGCGACGAATTCGGGATGGGCATCGACCATGTCCTGATGGAGAGCATGGGGGTCGGTGCGGGCGATGACGTTCATGCCGAGTTCGCGGCAGCCTTTCACCATGTCGCCGAAGATGTCGCGGTCGCCCAGGTATTTACTGCGGTAGTGGAAGGGGACTTTGGTGGGATAGAAGGCAACGCATCCGCCGGCGGAGATGCAGGCGGCGTCGGCGTGGCAACTTTTGAAGTAGTCGAGCCAGAATTTGGGATCGTAATTGCCGGGGTCGTCTTCGACGAAGGCGAGCTGCATCCAGCGCATGGGGCGGTCATACCAGTCTTTTGTGGGGGCTTCGCGCTGGGCAGCTTGCTGGGCGAAGGCGACACCGGAGACGAGAGTGGTGGCGGCAGATTTCTGGATGAATTCGCGGCGGGTGTCCATGGTGATGTAGGGCTCCGAGGGAAAGAGTATCAAAGGGGGAGCGGGAGCCGGATGATGAGGCATCGCGGAATTCGGGCATTTGTTTGATCCTGGGGATGCAGAGAGGTGGTTCTGGCTTTCGTTCGGGATGGCCTGGTTTCGCCGGCCTTCGAAGTTGCAAACCACACTCCTCGTCTCGCCGAACTTGCAGACCGTTCACCCGATGTGGCCGATTTGTGTCTAATCCGGATGAGCGAGTTGTACCCGAAATAGCCCGTGATTACGACCGATGCGAAGGATTTCCGTGTCTATCGGCATGGACGTCGCGATGCTATTCGTTTGATCACCCCTGATTACTATCTTGACTCCCGGCGCATTGTGTGGCGAAATGCACATAAGGAGCGCGTATGGAGGATTTCGGGATACCGCCGGTTGGATGGGGTGATCGGTATTCGGGGAAGAATGCGATCCATCCTCGGAAGCGTCAGCGTCAGCAGGATCAGGAGCAGCAAGACCAGCAGGATCTGAACGAGGAGCCTGTGGATACGGTGGTGTTGTCTTCGGAAATCGAAGAGGAAGACTGACATCGCCGCGACTAGAGTCGCGGGTCCACTGCGGGGCCGGAGGTCCAGATCTTGTTGTGAACCGGGGCCAGGATTGATTTGATTTCCTCCAGTAGTTCAGGCGGAGTGGCCCTTTCGAGTGCATCCAGGTTGCGAGAGACCTCGTGAGTTGTCGACATTCCCACCAGAGTCGTCGCGACGTTTGGATAATCAAGGCAGAAGCGCAGGGCGATGCCGGGAAGATTTGCGCAGAGTTCCAGAGCCTTCTGGACTGCGCTCCGCACTTCGGGAGGCGCGGGGTGCCACGCCGGAGCGTCTCGTTGGGTCAGAATTCCCATGTGCAGGGGGGAAGCGTTGATCAGGCCAATGCCTCGTTCCCCGGCGAACGGCGTGAGTTGATCGTTCATATCGTCTACCAGCAGGTTGTAGTGGCAGTAGTTCAGAATGGCGTCGACGGGAATGGCCTGCGCGACGCGGATCAGGAAGTCCGTCGGGTAGCCTGAGATTCCGATATAACGAGCCTTTCCTTCCTCCTGCAGGCGGCGCATCGCGGGGATTGTCTCTTCGACGATTTGCTGAGCGCTGCCGAACTCAACGTCGTGGGCAAACAGGACATCGATATAGTCGGTCCGCAGTCTCGTCAAAGACTCTTCGAGGCCCTGGCGAATTCTTTGTGGAGAGAAATCAAATTCGCGGTCGCCGTAGCGCCCGCATTTCGTGGACAGGCAGATGCTTTGGCGCCTGCCCTCCAGCGCTTCCCCGAGTCGTGCTTCCGCCAGGGTGATGCCATAGTAGGGCGAAACATCGAAGAAGTTGACTCCCTCATCGATGGCGAGGTGGACGGCACGTTTCCCTTCTGCGGGATCGGTTTCTCCGAAGACATCGCCCAGAGGCGACGCTCCAAATCCCAGGATGGAGACTTCGAGATCAGTCTTCCCGAGCTTTCGGCGAGTCATGTTAACAGGATGTTGACAACAGAACTCTGCTGTCAATATAAACGTCAGGGGAGACAGTTCACATGCAGCGACGTGATTTTTGCAAACTGCTGGCGGCAGCGGCGAACGCGATGCCGTTGCCCGGGCAGCCGGAACTACCGGCGGGGTTCAATCATCCCACGATGAACTATGCGCAGTTCTGTGCACTGACGCCGGAAAAGCGCGTCTACTACGGGCTTGAGAACGGCAAAATCGTGCAGATGGCTCTGGATGAGGCGACGTGGAAACCGACGGCGTTCGGCGATCCGCCGAAATTGCCGATTGCGGGCGGCTCCTGGGACGGCGTGCCGTACCAATCACCCTTCCCGGATCTTGCGGGAGCAGGACCCTACAAGGCGACATGGGATTCCATGATGCAGTACGATGCGCCGGAGTGGTATCAGGACGCGAAGTTCGGCATCTGGGCGCACTGGAGCCCTCAGTGCGTTCCCGAAGACGGCGACTGGTATGCGCGCAACATGTATATCGAAGGGCAGAAACAGTATCAGTATCAGCAACAGCACTACGGGCACCCCTCGCGCTTCGGCTACAAGGATCTGTGTCCGCAGTGGACACTGCTGAACTGGGATCCCGACGCACTGATCGAACGCTACAAGAAAGCGGGCGCCCGGCTGTTCATCGCGCTCGCCAATCATCATGACGGGTTCGATTCGTGGAACTCGAAGCACCAGCCCTGGAACTCATCAGCCATGGGGCCGCATCGTGATGTGGTGGGCGACTGGGCTGCCGCGGCGCGCAGGCAGGGAATGCGTTTTGGAGTCACGGTGCATGCCGGACGCAACTGGTGGTGGTTCCAGCCGAGCCATGGCGCCGACAAGATGGGAGCGATGGCCGGCGTGCCTTACGACGCGGAGCACAGCGCGAAGGAGGGGCAAGACCAGTGGTGGCAAGGTCTCGATC
>DASZVV010000199.1:0-7558 GCA_035546955.1 Bryobacteraceae bacterium | reverse complement strand
CAGCGCGGCTCTGCTCGACCGCGTTCCGCCATTCAGAGAGAGCTGCTTGATTATCTCTCAACTCCTCCGGCATTACGAAAGCAGTTGCAGCCTCATCATAGTACTGCTGGGAGAGTTGACTATAAGCCCAGCCGGGCCGATGCCGAACGAGTTGATGAGTTAGCGCGCGGGAGATCCCTTCAAGTAAAAAAGTCCAGCTTACGTGTTCAAGGACACTCTCATGACCTAAGTCGATCAAGTTCTTAAGGTACGTGGAATTCTCCCGCGGCGATTGACGGTCGCCGAAGGACATATAGCAAATACGCCCGGCGACCTCGACAAGTTCCTCCGGCCCGGTTGCGCCGGGTGTGCGCCGCCAGTCGGACGCCTGCCCGGCAAGAAACAGGAGGAACGCCTCAATGTCAAATGCAGGCCGCCCTATCAGGTAGATTTGGGCACTCACTTTTTTTTGTTTACCTTCGTTTCTAAATCGGCCAGTCGGGATTCCGCTCTGGTTGCTTCAACTTTTTTTTCCAAATCGGTGAGCCGGCCATCCATCTTGAGAGTATTTATTCGTTCCTCAAGCACCGCGACCTTCGCTTTCAGATCGTCAACGCCCGAGTCGTGAATATGCGCTATGACGCCGGTGAAGATTGCTCCAACTAACGTGACAACTGCCGTCCACTTGATACCTTCCTTTCTCGCGATCCGCTTAGCCCGGACTTCCACATTTACAAAGTCCTTTGAAAGTCGATTTACATCAGCCCAGCTTGGAGCAGCAAGGGGTCTACCCGTGCGCTGCTGGAAATCGCAACCCACCTCAGATGAGAGCTTATCGATTAGGAGGGTTACGATCGCGTCGCCGGTTCGCAGCTGAAAAGGCTCGGCGCTCATGTTGATCACCGTAAAACGCAAATTGCCGTGATAGCCAGGATCGATATGGCCGGGGTTGGTCACCAAAAGCCCATGCGAAGAAACGTGCGAGGGAGGGAAGCCATAAGCCGCCCAATTGCGGGGAAAGTTCAGCACCTCGCGTGTCAGAATGACTGCCGTATGGCCAGTGGAAAGGGTAACCTCACTGCGCGCCGTTAGAGCATCCGGCGTTTTCCCGCGCGCCTCGCCAGGGAGAAACATATCGCCGATGTGCAGATCCACAGAGCAGGGTTGAATTGGTGAATCCTTACCCTGCCAATCTGAAATGTTCAGTCCGGATATGTAATTCGGATTTTGGGCTAGTTCCGAATGGAGTTCGATGTCCGTGATCAAAGGCATGCCGAAATTCAATTCTACGCTTCGAGTGGGATCCCCGCTCGCTGCTACAGGTACTTCACACCGACTCTCGTGGCCGTCCGGAGCGTCGAGGCGCTTCGAGCCCTTCGGTGGATGCGGAATCGGCAGCGTTTTTCCGGAGGACGTACTGCAATTTGTACGTGGGTCCTTCTTACGCCGTCCGGGACGAGAGTCACATCTTTTTTTGCCAAAATGTTCGCAGATTCTAAATCGCTTATCCCAAATAAGTCCGTCAGCTCTGGGTACCACGTGGTATAACCCCTCCAGGAGCCAACACCAAAACCATGTCCGCCCCCATCTCCCCAGCCCGTCTCGCCGCTAACCGCCAAAACGCCAAAAAATCCACCGGCCCAAAGACTAAAGACGGCAAAGCCCGTTCCTCCCAGAACGCCCGCCGCCACGGCCAAACCGCCCAGATCACCGTCATGACCGACGAAGACCGCGTCGCCCACGATCACTTCACCCAGGCCATGATCGCCGAACTCGCCCCCGTCGGCCCCGTCGAAACCTTCCATGCCGCCTCCGCCGCCGAAGAAGCCTGGCGTCTCCACAACGGCCGCGCCCAGTGCAACAACATCGTCGCCATCGGCCACTTCGATGGCACCGGCGACCTCTACGAAGCCCAACACCCCGAAATCCACGCCGCCATCACCGCCGCCACCGTTACCCGCGACCGCGCCAAAACGCTCGAGCTCCTCTCCTTATATGAGCAGCGCATCCTCCGCAGCTTCCGCCAGCACTTTGACCAGCTCCAGAAGCTCCAGGCCGAGCGCAAATCCCGCCGCGAAGCCGAGCTCAATGAGGCCCGCCTCCTCCGCCAACTCGCGCAAACGCAGAACTTATCCTATGAGCCGGCCGCCGATGGGTTCGTTTTTTCGAATGACGATATCACCCGCTTCACTGACCGCCGCCACCGCGTCCGCCTCGCCGTCCAGACCGAATTCCACCCCCAGCCCACCCCCAAGCCCCGCGATTTTCCACAAGCCGCCTGACCCGCCGCCCCAAACGTATGTAATAAAGGTGTCCCCATCCGGTCTACGCTGGTGAATGCAATTGGCGACAGGAGAAAATCCCGTGTTCCAGGCCACAGGGCAATCGCCCGCCCAGCCCGCCATGCGCGTGCTCGGCGCCTGGGAATCGCTGACGCTCGAAAGCGCCTTCGATCAGTACCACTCTCTCGTTTTCCGCGTCGCTTATCGCATGACCGGCAACGCGCACGATGCCGAAGATGTCCTCCAGACCGTCTTCCTCCGCCTCGCGTCCCGTGACGCCCAGTCGGCCGGCATCGAAAACGCCGAAAGTTACCTCCGGCGCGCCGCCGTCCACGCGTCCCTGAATCTGCTCGAACTCCGCTGCCGCAAAGACGTCCCGCTCGATGGACTTCCCGAACCCCCCGGCCGCGGCGCGGAAACCGACCTCCGCCAGATTCTCCGGCTCGCCATCGGACGGCTCGATCGACGCTCCGCCGAAATGTTCGCCCTCCGCTTCATCGAAGGGCATTCCAACCCGGAGATCGCCGAACTCTACGGCGTCTCCACAATGGTGGTCGCGGTGACCCTCCACCGCGCCCGCCGGCAATTGCAAAAGGAAATTCGTGAGATGGGAGGCGTCAGGTGAAAAACGTTAGTCAGCTTTTGACGGAAATTCGCGCGCAGGAGCCCACGGTCGCCGAGATCGATCAGGCCGCCGGCCGCGTCCGCCAGCGTCTTTTCCAGACCGCGCAGGCGAGCGATAGCGCCTCGGCCGCCATCCGCGATTGCTCCGGTTTCACCGCCATCATGCCCGCCTCGCTCGCCGGTTCGCTCGATGCCGGCCGCCAGCTTCTGCTCGATGCCCACGTCCGCGAGTGCCGCAGCTGCCGCCGCGCCATGGATACGCTTCGCCACGGCGCATCCCGCGTCGTCGTCATGCCCGCGCCCGCCCGCTCCCGCGTCAATTACACGGTTTTCGCCGCCGCGGCCGCCGTCGTCCTCGTTGCCGGACTCGGCGCATACTGGGCCGTTTACGAGTTTCCCGCTCTCCAGGGCGGACCCCGCGCCACCGTCGAACAAATTCAGGGCGTTCTCTATCGCGTGAACGGCGGATCGCTCGTTCCGCTCGCTTCCGGCGCGCAGCTCGGTGAAAATGATGCGGTTCGCACCGCCAAAAACTCCACCGCCGTCCTCCGCCTCAATGACGGTTCCAAAGTCGAAGTGAACCAAAGGGCCCAGATTTACGTAACCCGCGGTTGGACCGGTTCCACCGTGCATCTCGCCCTCGGTAGCATCATCGTCGCCGCCACCAAACAGCGCCGCGGTTCCCTTCAGGTCGTCACCTCGGATTGTGACGTTTCCGTGAAGGGCACCGTCTTCTCTGTCGATGCCGGTACTCGCGGCTCCCGAGTCGCCGTCGCCGAAGGAACCGTCTGGGTCGATCATGGCCAGAAGCATGACGTGCTCCATCGCGGCGATCAGACCACCACCGTCGCCGATATGGCGCCCGCGCCGCTCGCCGATCAGTTCTCCTGGAGCCCGAATTCCAGCCATTACATGGCGCTGCTCGGCGATCTGGCTTCTGTCAGCCGCCAGATCAACGCCATTCCCGCGCAGGGCCTCCGCTACAATTCCAATCTGCTCTCGCACCTGCCGGCGAACACCATCGCCGTGGCCGCCATTCCCAATATCGGGAGCACGCTCAGCGAAGGCATCACGATTTTCCACAACAAACTCGCCGAAAAAGGCGCGCTCTCCGATTGGTGGAACAGCCTCAACCCGCATCAGCGCGATGAGCTCGAAAAGACGATCCAGCAGATCACCACTGCCTCGCAATATCTCGGCAATGAGATCGTCATCTACGCGACGGGCTTCAAAACCACCCCGGTGATCGTCGCCGAAGAAACGCGCCCCGGCCTCGATACCTATCTGCAAAGTCAGCTTCCCGCTGATTTCTACGCGCACGTGCACTTCGAAAACAATCTCGTCGAGATTTCCGATCAGCCGGTTTCGATGGCGGGCGGTTTCACCTCGACCGCCCTCTACCAGAAGATGGCCCCCGAATACCAGCAGGGCGCGGGTTGGGTCTTTGCCGCCGATGCCACGGCCATCGCGCCGCAGATGCCGTCCGTCACCGGCCTGCAGGATGTTCACTTCCTCATCGCCACCAGCCGCACTTCCGGAAACCAGCCCACCGATAACCACGCCTCCGTCATTTTCTCGAAGGACCGCACCGGCGTCGCCTCCTGGCTCGCCCAGCCCGGCCCCATGGGTTCGTTGAGCTTCGTTTCCCCGGATGCCGGTCTCGCCGTCTCCGCGCTGCTGAAAAATCCGAAGTCGATCGTCGACGATGTTCTCAACCGCATGCTGAGTGGTGCGAGCGAGTCCCTGACTGTCTCGGATCTCGCCAGCGCGTTCGGCGGCGAAGTCACCATCGCGCTCGATGGTCCTGTGATGCCCGTGCCTTCCTGGAAGCTGATCGCCGAAGTCTACGATCCGTCGCGCATCCAGGCCGCCTTCACTCGCGCGGCCGAACAATACAACACGCACACCGATAACGTCGAGCCCACCGGACAGCTTCGCCTCACCCAGTCCGATGCCGATAACGCGACTTACTACACCCTGAAGTTCGATAAACTGCCCTGGGAAGCCGACTGGACGTACGTCGATGGCTACTGGGTAGTGGCCGCAAGCCATGAGCTGGTGGCGCGCTCGATCCAGAATCGCCAGACCGGCTACACGCTGCCGCGCTCCGATACGTTCCAGGCGCAGCTCTCGCGCGACCGCAATGCGGATTTCTCGGCCATCGTCTATCACAACCTCGGCCAGACCCTTGCCCCGATCGCCGGCCTGCTCGGCGGCCTCAATCTTTCGTCCGGACAGCAGAAAGCCGTCGAAGCTCTGAAAACCGGCGACAAAGCGGGTTTGATTTCCTTCTGGGCCGCGCCCGACCGCATCGATGTCGCAACGCGCGGCACCGTCTTCGGAATGGATTTCTCTTCTCTCTTCGCCATGCAGACCGGCGGCTTTGCGACCATGCTGCAAAGTACGCGGGGAATCGTGCCGGTGCCACAAAAAAGATGACCGAACCGCACATCCAGCTCGAAGACCTCCGCGTCACCCTCGGTAGGCGCGAGATCCTGCGCGGCCTCAATCTCCAGCTTCGCGGCCGGACGGTCGGCCTCCTCGGTCCCAACGGAGCAGGGAAGAGCACGCTCATCAGTACTCTGCTCGGCTTCTGGAAACCGTCCGCCGGAACGGCGCGCGTCATGGGTTTCGATGTCCGCACGCAGGCTCGCGAAATCCGCAGCCTCATCGGCTATATGCCGGAAAACGATTGCTTCATCGCCAACATGACGGCGATTACGTTCGTCCGCCTCGGCGCCGAGCTCTCCGGACTCCCGCCCGACCAGGCTCTCGAACGCGCCCACGAGGCTTTGTTTTACGTGGGTCTCGGCGAAGCCCGCTATCGCAAGCTCGGCGCCTATTCGCTCGGCATGAAGCAGATGGCGAAGCTCGCCACCGCCATCGTCCACGGCCCGAAAGTCCTGATCCTCGATGAGCCGACCAACGGCCTCGACCCCCAGGCCCGCACCCGCATGATCAAACTCATCCAGGAAATGCGCGCCCTGGGTACCATGCACATCGTCATCTGCTCGCATCTGCTGCGCGACATCGAGGAAACCTGCGAGGAAGCCGTCATCCTGAAAGCCGGACAGATCGTTCACTACTCGAACCTCGAAGAGGAGCGCGCCTCGAATCGCCGCTTTGTAGAGCTAGAAACCGAAGGCGACGACGGCACCTTCGTCGACGCAATCGGCATGCTCGGCTGCGTCTGCTCCGTGACCGCCGGCAAAATCCGGACCGTTCTTCCCGAAGGCATCGAGATCCGCGACATCTACCGGCTCGCCGCCGATCGCGACGTGCAGCTTCGCCGCCTGAATTACAAACGAGACAGTCTGGAGGATATTTTCCTGAAGGCGATGGACGTGAAGGAGGCCGTCAGTGGCCGTCTATAAACGAACCTATAAAGGATACGGGGGCCCACTGACGCATCCCGCCACGCGCTTCCTCGTCCTCCAGCGCTACGCGTTCAAATCCGTCTTCAAATCCCGAATGCTTCTGATGGGGTATTGTGCGTGCTTCATCCCGTGCATCCTCATCATCTGCGTTCTCTACCTGAACCAGAACGCCTCCGTGCTCGCCCTGATCGGCCAGAAGGCGGGAGTCTTCAAAATCAACGGTTCGTTTTTCCTGAATTTCCTCGGCTTCCAGTCGATCCTCGCCGGCGTCCTCACGGCCTTCATCGCGCCCTCGCTGATTTCGCCGGATCTCACCAACGGCGCACTCGGCATGTATATGAGCCGCCCATTTTCCCGGGGCGAATATGTGCTGGGTAAGGGAGCGGTCATCGCCTTCCTCACCGGCGCGATCACCATGCTCCCCACGCTCCTGATGTTCGCCGTCCAGAGCTCGCTGATGGGCTGGAACTGGACGCTCAACAACTTCTATCTGGCGAACGCTTCGTTTTTCTCCTGCGCGATGCTGATTCTTGTTCTCACGCTCCTCGGACTCGCCATGTCCGCGCTCGTCCGCTGGCGCATCGTCGCCGGCGCGCTCATTCTCGCCGTGTTCGCCATCGGCAAAGGCTTCGCCGCCATGATCGACAGCGTCATGCGGACGCACAACGGAGATTACATCGACCTCCAGATCCTGCTGACCAAGGTCTCAACCGAACTGTTCCAGAACCCGGTCGCCAGCCTCGACGAAATCCCGGTAGTGGGCGCGTGGATCGCGCTCATCGCCATCTGCGGCTTCCTGCTCTGGATCCTCAACCGCAAACTGCGGGTCTGTGAGGTGGCCAAATGAGTCAGGACATCATCTTCGAGAACGTCAGCAAGTTCTACGGCGAGATCCTTGGCGTGAATCGCGTCAACCTCTCGATTCCGCCCGGCGTCACCAGTCTCGTCGGTCCGAACGGGTCAGGGAAGACGACCCTGATGAACATGATCGCCGGCCTGCTGCGACCCAGCCGCGGACGCGTCGTCGTCTGCGGCGTGGAACCGCACGACGCCGAGCGCTTCTTCCGCATGGTCGGCTACTCGACCCAGTACGATTCCTTTCCGCGCGGCCTGACTGGGTTCGAATTTGTCGAATCGTACCTGCGCCTCTACGGCTTCAGCGCCAAAGACACAAAACGCCTGGCCTGGGAGGCGATCGACCGCGTCGGCCTCCGCGAAGCCTCGGGCCGCGGCACCGCGAGCTACTCAAAAGGAATGCGCCAGCGCATCCGTCTCGCCCAGGCCATCGCCCATCGA